>JANXRM010000479.1 GCA_025353015.1 Hyphomicrobiales bacterium | reverse complement strand
CGTGCGTCAGGTCGCAGGTCCAGATGGTCGCGCGGCCTTTTCCGCCCGCACCCACATCGACGCGGATGACCAGCTCGCGGCCCTCGAAGTATTTCGCGAACGCCTTTTCGTCATACGAGGCCGCGCGCTCGCCCTTTTCGGCGACAACTTTTCCGCCGAACCAGATCGAGAGTTTGTCACGGTCTGCGGCCTCGCCGGCCTTGCCGACGGCCATCACGATACGGCCCCAATTCGGGTCGCCGCCGGCAATAGCCGTTTTCACCAGCGGCGAGTTGGCAATCGACATGCCGATGGTGCGTGCCGCCTTGTCGTTCTCCGCACCTTCGATTTCGATCGTCACGAACTTCGAGGCACCTTCGCCGTCCTTTGCCACCATGATCGCCAACTCGCGCAAGAGGTCATGGGTTGCCGCCCGGAATTCAGCGAGGGCCGGATCAGCCGCCGCATCGATGCGTTTCTGGCCACGTTTTGCGGCGGCCCCCGTTGCGAACATCAGGCAGGTGTCGCTGGTGGAGGTATCACCGTCGACGGTCATGCAATTGAAGCTTGTTTGCGCGCCTGACGCCAGGATCGGCTGCAGCGCGGCGTGGCCAATGGCTGCGTCCGTGAACAGGAAGCACAGCATCGTCGCCATGTCGGGCGCGATCATGCCGGCGCCCTTGCAGAAGCCGTTGATCGTCACCTCGACACCGCCGATCTTGGCTTTGCGGGTAGCGAGTTTCGGGTAGGTGTCGGTCGTCATGATAGCGCGCGCGGTGTCGGCCCAGGCATCGGCCTTGGCTGATTTGGCGAGGTCGGCGAGCAGGTGCGCGAACTTGTTCGCTTCCAACGGCTCGCCGATGACACCGGTGGACGCGAGATAGATCTCGTTCTTGGCCGCGCCGGTCGCCTTGCTGGCGGCTTCAGCCGTGATCTCCACCGCCTCGACGCCACGCTTGCCAGTGAAGGCGTTCGAGTTGCCGGAGTTGACCACCAGTGCCCTCGCCTTGCCGGATTTCAGGCTTTGACGGCACCAGAGCACGGGGGCGGAACATGTCTTGGATTGCGTGAGCACGCCTGCCGCCGTGGTGCCCGCGTCGAACACCGCGATCATCAGGTCCTTGCGGTTCTTGTATTTGATGCCCGCCTCGCAGGCCGCGAAGCGTACGCCGTCGATGGCCGGAACTTCGGTAATCTTTGCCGGTGCAAAGGGTGAAACCTTGGCGTCGCCATGGGCCATGAGGGCTAAGTCCTTCGGGTGTGGATTTGATACAAGGCTATGAACCGGACTCTGCGGGGCGCGAACGTCGGCAGAAATCGCTCCGCGCATTGTGCCGCAGGTGGCAGGGCTGAGACAAGGGCGGCGCGTTCCGGCACAAATTGAACGACGGGCTGCGGGGCGCAGTCCAACAGCCATCCATCCCGAAGCTGTGCGAAAGGCTACCATCCGCCGTGACGTTGCCTGACTTGCGCGGTATTTTGCATCGATGACTGAAAATCATACCGCAAAACCCGCCCAAAAACCCGCATGGATCCCGCAATCGGCCTTTGTTTTGGCCGCTGGTCTCGGCACGCGCATGCGCCCGTTGACGGACCACATGCCGAAGCCGCTGGTGCCGCTGGCCGGGCGGCCCCTGCTCGACCATGTGCTCGACCGGATTGGCGCTGCGGGTGTGCCCCGCGCCGTCGTCAACGTGCACTACTGCGCCGACCAGATCGAGGCGCATCTGGCCAACCGCCTGGGCGGCCCCCGGATTGAAATCTCCGACGAGCGCGAGCTTCTGCTCGATACCGGCGGCGGCGCGCTAAACGCTTTGCCGATGCTCGGCGATGCTCCGTTCCTGCTGTGCAACTCGGACACGGTCTGGCTCGAGCACGAGCATGAGAACATCCGCGACCTCATCCGCTTCTTCGATCCGGACCAGATGGACGCCGTCCTGCTGCTCGCCGACCGCGCGAAAAGCCTCGGCTATTCCGGGCGCGGCGATTTCAATGCCGTCTTCGACTTGATGCTGCAGCGGCCAGCGAAAGGCGAAACCGTACCCTTCGTCTTTGCCGGCGTTTCAATTGCATCACCGCGCCTCTTTCGCGACATGCCCGCGGCCACGCCCTTCTCGCTCAACACGGTTTGGGATCGCGCCATGAGTGAAGGCCGCCTATACGGTCTCCCCATGCGCGGCACCTGGATGCATGTCGGCGATGTACAAGCGTTGGCCGCCGCCGAAAAACTGATGGCGGATGCGGTAGGCAACTGGTGAAGGAACCGCCCGTGACACATCAGCCGAATATCTTCAACGTGGAACCGGGCCGGCCGTTCCTGGAGACGTTGGCCAGCGGCATTCTCGATGGTCATTTGCCAACCTCTGGCGGCCGCAAACCCGCCGTCCTCGACTTGCCCGCGATCACACTGCTGCTGCCGACGCGGCGGGCTGCCCGCGCGCTGCAAACAGCCTTTCTGAAAGCGGGTAACGGCCGCGCCATGCTGCTGCCCTCGATCCGGCCCATTGCGGAAACCGACGAGGATCAAAGCCTTATCGAGAGCATGAGTGCTGCACCGGAGAGAAGCGCGCTCGCCGCCGAGCTGCCGCCCGCCGTCGGCAAGTTGGAGCGGCAGCTGGTGTTGGTCAACCTGGTGATGGCTTGGTCGCGCAGCATGCGGCGCGGCGCCGGCGATCCTGAACTGGCGCCTGTGGTGGCGGCCGGCGCAGGCACGCCGGCGCAAGCGGCCCATCTCGCGCACGAGCTCGCCGGCCTGATGGACATGATCGAGACCGAGAACGTCTCGCTCGACGCTTTGGCACACCTGGTGCCCGAAAATCTGTCTGAGCATTGGCAGCAGACACTGGATTTTCTGAAGATCGTGACGCAATTCTGGCCGGAGCATCTCCGGGAACGAGGCCAACTGGCGCCGATGGATCGCCGCAACCGGCTGATCCTGGACGAAGCGAGGCGCTTGCAACGACGCCCACCTGAAGCTCCGGTCATTATCGCAGGTGTCACCGGCTCGATCCCGGCGACGGCCGAACTGATGCGCGCGGTGCTGGCCCTGCCCAATGGCGCGATTGTGCTGCCGGGCCTCGACCTAGGGCTGGACGAGCCGAGCTGGCAGCGTATCCGCGATGGCCACGCAGAGCACCCGCAGTTTGGATTTCGTGTGCTGCTCGAACGGCTCGGTGTCGCGCGGCAAAGCGTGCGCTCGTTGGCTGGTCCGGCGATGTCAGCGCCACGGCTCGCACGCAATCGACTGATCAGCGAGGCGCTGCGTCCGACCGGTTCCATGGAGGCGTGGCGTCGCTATAAGGACGAGACGGAGAAACAATCGATTGCCGACGCCCTCGACGGTGTCTCGTTGTTGGAAGCATCGTCCGCGGAGGAGGAAGCCGAGGCGATCGCGTTGATCCTTCGTGAAGCCGCTGAAACACCGGATCGCACGGCGGCGCTCGTATCACCGGACCGGTTGCTCGCCCGTCGCGTTGCGATTCGACTGGAAAGCTGGGGCATTCGCGTCGACGATTCGGCCGGCCGGCCATTCGGCAAGACTGTGCCCGGAGCCTTCCTCGACCTTGTCGTTGATGCTTGGTCCAGCAGTTTTTCGCCAGCCGGCCTCATGGCCCTGCTCAAGCACCCATTGACGCGCCTCGGGCTGCCAGCAGGCCTCGTGCGACGCACGGCGCGCAATCTGGAAATCGCAGCGTTCCGAACGCCTTATCTCGGTTCGGGCTTGGGTAGTCTCGATGCGGCCGTCGAACGCGCGCGTCAGGCCATTCTCAACCGGCAACGGCGCGGGCGTGCGGTGCAATTGATCCGCGAGGCCCACTGGGCCGAGATGCGCGATCTCGTGCAGCGCCTGATCAAGGCCTATGAGCCTCTGACGGTTGCGATGCAGCGCGGCGAACCGCTGCCGCTGCAGGATCTCTGTGCTGCGCACGTGGCCGTTGCCGAAGCGATTGCGGCTCCAGCCAATGCCGAGTCCGTGCGAGGATCAGCGACCGAAAAGCCGGGGGAAACGCCGGCCGAAACCGCGACTCCCGCCGCTGCACCCGAAACATCCCCGCTCTGGCATGGCGAGGCCGGGGAAGCCGCGTGGCGCATCTTCGAAAGCCTGACCGATCCGGCCATGCCGGCGCCAAAGCTCAGCGCTACCGACTATCCGGACTTCTACCGCACCTTGATTGCCACCGAAGCGGTACGGCCGCGTGTGCCTGTGCATCCCAGGCTCTCCATTTGGGGCACGTCGGAAGCGCGCTTGCAGCAACCCGACATCATGGTGCTGGGCTCGCTCAACGAAGGCACATGGCCAGGCGCCGTCGATCCCGGAGCGTGGCTCAACCGGCCCATGCGCAAGCGGATGGGATTGCCGGCTCCAGAAGAGGAAATCGGCCGCGCCGCCCACGACCTCTCAATGTTCCTCGGCGCCGGCCAGGTTATTCTGAGCCGCGCCGGCAAAGTCGATGGCGTGCCGCAGGTGCCGTCCCGCTGGCTGCTGCGCTTGCAGGCGCTGCTCGACGGTCTTGGACTTGCAAAAAACTTGCAACCGACAACGGCCTGGCTCGCCTGGGCGCGCGCACGCGATCATGTTGTTGCGCATACGCCGGTCCGTCCTCCGCTGCCGAAGCCAGCTTTGGCGCTCCGCCCGCGCAAGATGAGCGTCTCGGACGTCGAAACCTGGATCGCCAATCCTTATGCGATCTACGCGCGCCACGTGCTGCAGCTGGAGCCGATGCCGGCACTCGGCGCCGCACCGGGGCCGCAGGAGAAAGGCCAGATCATTCACGAAGCGTTGTCGCAGTTCACGCGCAAGCATCCCAACACGCTGCCGCCGGACGTTGTTGAGGCCTTCATGGCTGCTGCCGCCGATGTCGTCGCCGACTATCGCGCCGAGCCGCGCGTTCGGGCGTTCTGGTTGCCGCGCTTGGTACGGTTCGCCGGCTGGTTTGCTGCAACGGAAGCCGACCGCCGCCGCGGCGTCACAACGCTTTTGGCCGAGGTCGACGGCCGCCACATGCTCCCGACGTCAGGCCTGCCGTTCGAGCTTCGTGCTCGCGCCGATCGCATCGACGTCACGCCGTCGGGCATTGTGATCACGGACTATAAGACAGGGCAGATCCCGTCTGATGCAGCGGTGCGGGACGGCTACGCACCGCAATTGCCGCTGGAGGCAGCGATGGCCAGCGCCGGCGTCTTTCCCGGCACCGGTTCGGCCGCTGTGTCAGGCCTGCGCTACATCAGGGCGACCGGCGCCGAACCGCCCGGCGAACAGCGCATCGTCAACCTCAAGGATCAAACCGCCGCGGCTGCCGGCCAGAAAGCTCTGGAGGGCTTGCTGGGGTTGATCGCGGACTTCGACGATGTCGACACCGCCTACGAAGCGCTGCGGCGGCCGCGCTTCAATTACGATTACGACGACTACGCGCATCTGGCGCGCGTCGGCGAATGGGCCGTCGACGGCTCATTAGGCAGCAACGAGGACGGCGCCTGATGGCAAACGTGACCAATGCCAATGCGACCAATGCAAGCCAGCACAACCGGGACCGCGCCGCCACCGACGCGGCCCAAGCCAAGGCCGCCGATCCGAGCGCCTCGGCCTGGGTGTCCGCCAACGCCGGTACCGGCAAGACGCATGTCCTGACGACCCGCGTGCTCCGGCTGCTGGTCGCCGGCACGCCGCCGGAACGCATCCTGTGCCTGACCTACACCAAAGCGGCTGCCGCCGAGATGTCGGAGCGCGTGTTCGGCCGCCTCGCGACCTGGGTGACGGCAGGCGAAGACCAATTGCACACGGAACTGACGAAGCTGCAGCAGCGCCAACCGAGCGCTGACGAGATGCTTCGCGCGCGCGATCTCTTCGCCGTCGCCATCGAAGCGCCGGGCGGTCTCAAGGTGCAGACCATCCACGCCTTCTGCGAACGCTTATTGCAGCGCTTTCCGCTCGAGGCCGATATCGCCCCGGGCTTCTCGACGCTCGACGAGGAAACCGGCCGATCCCTGCAGCGGGAAGCCATTGATGCCGTGCTGAGCGAGGCAACGCGTGACGCGACGGCGCCGCTGGGGATCGCGCTGGAGACGGCCGTCGCCTACGCCGCCGACGATGCCTTCGACGATCTGCTGCGCAACGCACTGCAGAAGCGCGACTGGCTGGAGGCGGCAAGCCGCCTCGCGCCATCGCAAGACTCTGGTGAATCGGACGATGATTATGCCGGCGCGGCTGAGTTCTATCGTCAGTCGTTCGGCATCGCAGCCGGCGTATCGCTCACCACGATCGGCAACGCGCTCGCCAACATCCTCGACGATGCCACACTCCGCCGCTGCCGCGACGTGTTGGCCGGCGGCAGCAAGACCGATGTGGGATTAGCCGAAACACTTGGGCAAGCCCTTCTCGCGGCGACGCCGGCCCAGCGGATCGAGGCCCTCGGCGACGTCTTCATGACAGGGACCGGCACGCCCCGCGCCCGTCTCATGACTGCCGTCCTCAAGAAGGCGCATCCCGATCTCGATGCGCAATTGACGCGGGCTCAGAACAAGTTTGCGTCGCTCATCGCTGAGCGTGGCGGCCTGGTCGTTGCCGAGGCGACGGTCGCGTTACTCAGGCTCGGCGGCGCGGTCAAGCAGCGCTACACGGATCTGAAGCGCCGCCGCGCCACGCTCGACTTCGAAGACCTGATCCGCGCCACCGCCAATCTGCTGCGCGACGGGCCAGCAGCGGAGTGGGTGCTCTACAAGCTCGATGGCGGCCTCGATCACATCCTCGTCGACGAAGCCCAGGACACCGCGCCCCTGCAGTGGAGCATCATCGAGAAGTTGGCAGCGGAGTTCTTCGCCGGCCGTGGTGCCCGGGAGGAGGCAGGCCCGACAGCCGGCAAACGCGGCGCGGCCGAACCCGGCCAAGCACCGCTCCCCAACCACTCCGCCGTCTCGCAACTCCCGCGCACGGTCTTTGCCGTTGGCGACGAGAAACAGTCGATTTACGGCTTCCAGGGCGCTGAGCCCGACCAGTTCGCGGCCATGGGCAACCGCTTCCGCAAGCTGGCGCAGGCGGCGGGCCAAACCTGGAATCCGGTTCCGCTGACCCTGTCGTTCCGCACCGTCGCGCCGATCCTCCAGTCCGTCGATCAGGTGTTCGCAGGCGCCGCAGCAGCCCGCGGTGTCACATCAGGTGGCGCCATCGTCCGGCATGCCGCCAACCGGCTTGGGGCCTCGGGTCTCATCGAAATCTGGGACACCGAAAAACCTGATACCCGCGAACCCGGGGATATCTGGTCGCCGTCGGAAGACAAAGCGCAGACCTCGGCCGTGACACGGCTCGCCGACCGGATCGCGCGCACCATCGAAAGCTGGCTTGCGTCAGGCGAACGGCTGGCCGCCGAAGATCGCCCCATTCGATCAGGCGATATCATCGTGCTCGTGCGCAAGCGGCGGCCCTTTGCCGAGGCCATGGTGGCGGCCCTCAAGGCGCGCAAGATCGCGGTTGCCGGCGCCGACCGCATACGCCTTGCCGATCAGCTGGCGATCCTCGACCTGATGGTGCTCGGCGATTTCCTGCTGCTGCCGGAGGACGATCTGGCACTGGCGACGCTGCTGAAGAGCCCGTTTTTCGACCTCGACGACGACGATCTTATGGTGATCGCGCCGGGCCGCCGCGGCTCGCTCTGGACCGCGCTGTTGGCAGCGAGCGCCACGAACCTGCGCTTTCAGCCCGCGGCCGAAACGCTGAAGCGCTGGCGTGGCCGGGCGGACCTGTCGCCGCCGTTCGAATTCTTTGCCGAGGTGCTCGACCGCGACGGCATGCGTGCGCGCTTGCTGAAGCGTCTGGGCCCGGAAGCGGCAGAACCCATCGACGAGTTTCTCAGCTTGGCGCTGACCTACGACGATCAAGCGCCGCCCTCGCTGCAAGGTTTCATCGATAGCCTGCGCCGCTCCGATCGGGAGATCAAACGCGACATGGAGCATGGCCGTGACGAGGTTCGCGTGCTGACAGTCCACGGCGCGAAAGGCCTGGAAGCGCCGATCGTGTTTCTGCCCGACACCTGCACGACAGGCACCGGCGGCCGGCCGGGCAGCCTCCTCGAACTCGACATCACGCCGCATCCTTTTGGCGCCGTCAAACCCATCGTCTGGCCGGTGAAAGGCTCGAGCACCCTGGAGACGATCAAGGCCGCGCGCGCCGCCGCCAAAGCCCGCGAGGCCGAGGAGCGCAATCGATTGCTTTACGTGGCGCTGACCCGCCCCCGCGACCGGCTCTATATCGTGGGCTTCGAGGGTGCGCGTGGCCGCGAGCTCGACTGCTGGTACGATCTCATCGGTAAGGCACTGGAAAGTTCGCTCGAAACCGTGACGGCGCCGGACGGCAACAGCGTGCGCCGCTTGTCGTCGGCCCAGACCGCGCCGCACGAAACGCCGAAAGAGGCAAGCCGGCATGCTGTTGAGCCTATGGCACTTCCCGACTGGGCGACGCGGCCGGCGCCGCGCGAGCCGGGCCTCGTCGTACCGCTGGTGCCGTCACGCCTGGCGCCGCTTGAAACCGACGCCGAGGGCGAGCCCGTCGAGGCCGCCCGGGACGCCCGTCGCGACCCGCCCGTGTTACCGCCGTCACGTGGCGGTTCGGATGGCCAGCGCTTCCTGCGCGGCACGCTCACGCACTCGCTGCTGCAATATCTGCCGGGGCTCGATGCGGCGACATGGGAGGTAGCGGCCGCTCGCTTCATCGACAGCCGCGGCCAGGACCTGAAGCCCCGCACACGCGCGAGCATCGTGCGCGAAACGCTGGCGGTTCTCAGGCATCCGGAGTTTGGCGCCATTTTCGGGCCAGCCAGCCGTGCCGAAGTGCCCGTGGTCGCCGAGATCACGCGCCCATTTGGCCAGGGACAAGGCGAACGCGGAAAAGGCGGGCGGGGCCAAATTTTGCGCGTCACCGGTCAGCTCGACCGGATCGTGCAGCTCGACACCCACGTGTTGATCGTCGACTACAAGACCAACCGGCCGCCGCCCTCGGTCGCCAGCGCCGTCGCCGAGGCCTACCTGTTGCAGCTCGCGGCCTACCGGCTGGCGGTTGGCCAAGTCTTCAACGGGCTGCCCGTGCGCGCCGCCCTGCTCTGGACCGACGGCCCGCACCTCATGGAAATTCCAGCAGCCATGTTGGATGCCGCCACCGAGCGGCTGTTCAAGCTGGAAACGGCTTAATGGCCGCTACTGGCATGACCTCTGCGTGCCTGACTGTACACAAGTGCGACCGGCGCCATCCGTGCAACTTTGCCCGCTGAACATATAACGGTCGCAACCGCCACCACGGCCTGGCCGCGAACCGCCCGGATTGGTCTTGGCTCCTCCTCCGCTGCCGGCACTTGCCTTTGAACCGGACCCGCCGCCTTGGCTTTGTTGGCCGGATGAGGCGCTGACAGGCTTACTGGCAGGTTTTTGCTGACAAGCGTTACCGGCTTGAATTTCATCGTCGGCGCATTGCACGCAAAACTGGTTAGGCACGGCTCGCAGCGCCGTCAGCAATGCCTCGGTCGGTTCGTTCGTTGCGATATTCACCTTAGCCTGAGACATGAAGCGCGCTGCAGCCTGTCGCACCAATGGTCCCCATTTCCCATCGGGATTGCCAGGTTTGCAGCGCCTATTCTGCAGTTCGACCTGGATGGAGCGCACCAACTCCACCTGTTTCACATGCGCAGCGACCGCGTCTTCCTTGGCCTTCAAGTCTGCTATTTCGGCGGCCAGTTTATCTCGCAGCGCCTTTTCATTGGCTGCGGTGGTTGCGGTCGCTTTCATGGCTTGCGACTTGGCGGCATCCTCCGCCGCGCGCAACTTGGCTTGCTCGAGGGCTGCCAGCTCTATCCTTTTTTGGGTCTCTGCCCGGTTCTCGGCCTCTCTGAGCCCCCGCTCTGCTTCCTCCCGCGCCTTGCGGTCCGTGTCTTCTTTTGTCCGGACCGCATTGTTCGCGTCTGCACCACAAGGCGACCCGGCAAGGCAGATCTCCGGCTCGTCACCGACCACCTATAGGTCGGTCGTTGCCGCAGCCCGGTGACCCGTTGCACGTCCTTGGCGGCCGCACTGTGGGCGACACGGAACGTCATGTTGGGGTTGCTGGCGAGGTGCCCGAACAGCGCCTTGGCATAAGGCGAATGCTGCCCCGGTT
>JANXRM010000445.1 GCA_025353015.1 Hyphomicrobiales bacterium | reverse complement strand
CCATCAGCAACGGCCATGAACGCGGCTCCGCCCTCGTGGCGGCAGACGGTCAGCCGGATCGAGTTCATATCGGAAATGGCGTCGGTGAGACCGAGATAACTTTCGCCGGGCACGCAATAGACGAGATCGACGTCATGGGATTGCAGGGTTTCGGCGATCAGGCGGGCGACGGTCTTGGCCATGACGTGGGTGTCCTCGGCGTTGGGCGTGACGATTGCGGGACTGGGAGGGCAAGTGGAGCGCCGATCTAAGCAGGGTTGGGCTTACCCGCCAACCGGTGACGTGAAGAGCGTGGCCCCGATGTCGGCAAAATCATCGGCCATAGTCTGGCTTCTGACAACGGTGCTGGACCGCCGCCGCGATATTTCAGCCATGACGACGGCGCGTTATCAGGTGGACGACTCGTCGCAAGACGGCAGTCCGCTGTTGCCGCATCGTGGCCGGATCGGCATAACCAGACTAGGATGAGCACCATTCAAACCGCCCCGGCTCTGCAGTTGTCGAAAGGCGACGCAGGCCCCATGGTTTTCGCCACGGGGCCGCGCGACCGGAGCTTTTGGTTGGGCCTTGCCGGTGCGCTTGCGGTGCATGGCCTTGTCTTCATCGGCATTGCCGCTCAAGCACCGCGGACCATCGGCAGTCCCGGCGGCAGCGCCGATGCCATCAACATCGACCTTGTCGATGACGCCGAGTTGCAGCGCAGCACCGGCGTGTCGGCACCCAGCGCCGAGACACCGCCGAGCGACACACCTCCAGCTGAGCAGCCACCGGCCGAGGCCCCCCCATCGCAGGCTCAGGCCGCCGCGCCATTGACGCCGCCGCAAGACGCCGTGCCGGACGCGCCCAAGCCTCAGGACAAGCCGGTGTTGCCAGAACCAATGCCCGTCGAGGCCGGACCCGCCGAGCCGCTGCCGCCAGAAAAAGTGCCCCCGCCGGAGGTAAAGACCAAGCAAGCCGCAAAGCCGGCCGAGCCGAAATTGAAGTCGGCGTTGCCCGTGGACGACAAGGATCTGGCGGACCTGCTGTCGTTGGCCCCGCCGCCACCGCAAAAGCTCGCGTCGGCCGAGCCGGTGAGCCCCAACAGGCCGGAGAGTAAGCCGGAGAAGCCGCAAAAGCAGCAGAAGCCGGAGCAAGCGAAGCCCGCAGCGGCTGCGCGTCCGAAAATTGACCTATCGCTGCCATCGGCGGGCGCGCCTGCGGCCGGTAATTTTACCGGCAAGAATGCCGGCTTTAGCCGACCTGAAGGCATCACGCGATCAGGCGAGAACGATGATTTTGCCCGAGGCGTCATCCGGGCGTTGCGCAACACGATGCCAGAGGGGCACGGAACGCGCAGCCGTTTGACCGTGCGCATCACGTTGAGCGAAATCGGCAATATTGCCGAGGTTCGCCTGGTCCACACTTCGACCGATCCGACCCTGGATCAGAACGTCATGTTCTCGATCAGGCAGAGCAACTTTCCGATCCCACCGGGCAACCTGAAGCCGGTGGATCGCGTTTTCCTGGTGACCTACGTTTACAATTGATGTGGCCAGCTGGCATGCACCCAGCGCGCGCGCCTACTCCCGCTGCACTTTGGTTTTTTTATCGGCAAATAGCTTGAGATCGGCCGCAACCATTTCCTTGACCAGATCAGGGAATGACGTCGTGTGCCGCCATCCGAGTTTCTTGTGCGCCTTGGTGGGGTCGCCCAACAGCAGATCGACTTCTGTCGGCCTGAAATAGGCGGGATCGATGCGCACCACCGTCTTGCCGGTGCTTTCATCGATGCCGGTCTCGGTGACGCCTTTGCCCTTCCAGGTGATGCGGCGGCCGACCTGTGCAAAGGCGCGCTCAATGAACTCGCGCACGGAATGCGTTTCGCCCGTCGCCAGCACATAGTCGTCAGGCTCCGGCTGCTGCAGCATCCGCCACATGCCTTCAACATAGTCACGGGCGTGACCCCAGTCGCGCTTGGAGTCGATGTTGCCCATGTAGAGCGCGTCCTGCATCCCTAAGTGGATGGCGGCGACGGCGCGGGAAATCTTGCGTGTGACGAAGGTTTCGCCGCGCAGCGGACTTTCATGGTTGAACAGGATGCCGTTCGAGGCGTGGATGCCGTAGGCTTCGCGATAGTTCACCACGATCCAGTAGGCATAGAGCTTGGCCGCGGCATAGGGACTGCGCGGATAGAACGGGGTGGTTTCGCTTTGCGGCGTCTCCTGGACCTTGCCGTAGAGTTCCGACGTCGACGCCTGATAAAAGCGAACGGTCTTTTCGAGACCGAGAATGCGCAAGGCTTCGAGCAACCGGAGCGTGCCGACGGCGTCGGCCTGGGCGGTATATTCCGGTGTCTCGAAACTCACCTGCACGTGGCTTTGGGCCGCCAGATTGTAGATCTCGGTCGGCTTCGTTTCGGCGACGACGCGGATCAGGTTCGTCGAATCCGTCATATCGCCGTAGTGCATGAAAAAGCGGGCACTCTCGACGTGCGGGTCGACATAGAGATGATCGACGCGGTCGGTGTTGAACGAGGAAGCGCGGCGTTTGACGCCATGCACCTCGTAGCCCTTTGCAAGAAGGAGTTCGGCGAGATAAGCGCCGTCCTGACCGGTGATGCCGGTGACCAAGGCGACCTTTTGCGACATATCAGAACCTCGAAAATCGGGATTGCGCGCGCCGCAGCAGCCTATCGCCGCCGTCTGGCACTTTTGCCATTGGAAAAGACACGGATTGGAACAAAAGACAACACGTGCTGCCGGGCTTTGCGCCGCAGGAGTGGCTCGTCTATGACTATGCGACCGATTGTGATCGCAGCTTGGCAAAGCCCTGGAGTTTTCGATGGCCGAAGAGATCCCGTTCCGACGCGAGATGGATTTCGAGTACGGTGTTCCCCGTGAACTGGCTCCGGGCGTGCGCCGGCTGGTTGCCAACAATCCAAGCCCGTTCACCTACAAGGGCACGAACACCTATATCCTCGGGCGGGGAGACAACCTCGCGTTGATCGATCCAGGCCCCGACGACGACGCCCATTTCGCCGCGACCATGGCGGCGATCGGGAAAAAGCGCCTCGCCACCGTCATCATTACGCACACGCACCGCGACCATACGGACGGCATGCCGCGGCTGCTGGCTGCAACCGGCGCCAAGACCTGCGGCTTCGGGCGGACGGCACGGGCGCGTGGAACGACCAAGACAAGCCCATCGGGCAGCGAATTCGTCGACGTCGATTTCAAGCCGGACATCGTTTTGGCTGATGGCGCGCGATTGGCCTGCGACGGCTTTGCCTTGACCGCACTGCACACGCCCGGCCACGCGCCGGATCATCTATGCTTTGCCTTGGAAGGGACGCCGCTGCTGTTCTCCGGCGACCACGTGATGTCGTGGAATACCAGTGTCGTGGCACCGCCCGAGGGCAACATGGGCGCTTACATGCGGTCCCTGGACAAGTTGCTGTCTCGGACCGACGACGTTTATCTGCCGGGCCATGGGGGACGGCTTTATCAGCCGCAACGCGTGGTGAAAGCCTTCATCATCCATCGCCGGATGCGCGAGCAGTCGATCCTGGAGTGCATCCGTGAAGGCCAAGCAACCATCGCCGACATCATGCCTATTGTTTATCGCGGGCTTGATCCGCGGCTCGCGGGCGCAGCTTCTCTTTCGGTTGCGGCCCACGTTGAGCACCTGATTGAGGCCGGCCTTGTGACTTCGACTGGGCCGTCGCTGCAGCAGGCGCGCCTTTCAGCCGTTTAGGCACGGCCGTCGAGGGCCGGCGCTTGCGGCGCAGGCCACCGGCAATATTGGTCTCGAGCTGCGTGCGGATTTCGGCAAACAACCGGCGCACGCGGGCGGCATTACGGCCAAGATCATGCTGGCCGTAGCGCGAGGCGCTGCGAACGTCGATGCGGCTTTCGCGGGCGTCGCCATCGATCCGGATGACGACGTCGTCGTAGAAGCCGAGAATGAGCGTGCGGTCGAGTGCTTCGATGTAGCCGGGTTTGCCCTTGCCTTGTGGCGGCTGTTCTGCGGCGATCTCCCAGCGCAGGCGCCGGACCACGTCGTTTACCATATCGAAGGTCTCTGTCGCGGGGCGCGGGATCGTCACGGGCTGCAAATCCGGGTAGAGGGTTGCTTGCAACTTGGCAGCGTCGGCACCGGCGTAGGCCGGCTTATTGCTGTCCTTGCGGCGTTGACCGGCAAGCGCGACGAAGCGTGGGGGGACAGCCGTATCGGTCGTAATATCGTTGAGCGCTGGCGTCGAGAAATAGACGGGCGCGTAAGCCGCCGGCCATGACAAGAGCAGCAACCCGGACAGGACCCCGGCGGCGGCACTCCAGGCACCAGAGCGGCCGAGCCGCCAGATGATTGCGAAGGCGACAAACCCGATGGCGACGGCAATGACAGCGCCAGCAAGCGCCGTCGCAAACAGGCTCAATGCAACAGGTGTAGGCAGTGCCAAGAACCGGTGCAGCACGATGCCGAGCACAGCAAGCTGAACGCTGAATAGCGCCACCCGGCGCGACCATACCGCGAACCGGGTGGGCAGAATGGCGTCCGAAAGCTTCATCGCGCGGTCAGGTCCAACGGTATTAGCACGGGTGTTGATCGGAAACACGGAACCAGCGTTGCTGCCAGTCAGACCACCTACTTCGGACGTGATAATGGCGTACTGAGGACTTCTGCCAGGTACAAAATCGCTTGCACGTTTGCCAAGCCCATAGCTTTGCAGCCTGAAAGCCAGCCATTCCGAAAGCCACGCGCCCGAACGCGAGTGATCATAGAAGAGATTCCGCCAAACAACAGCTCGGCGTTGCGTCTCGGATCAGGCGGTGCGCTGCGGACTTACCAAGCATCGGGGACGTTCCAAGCACCGAGGACATTCCAAGCATCGGGGTACTGTCGCCGCCTATCCCCTCAATGGCTTAGGCCGTCCGCTGGATGAGAAAGCGAAAAACGCCGGCCGCTTCAGTCTGCTCGACGAGCGTGTGTTTTGTCTGCCGGCAGAACGCCTGGAAATCGGCGACGGAGCCTGGATCGGTGGCCAGGACTTCCAAAGTCCCGCCCGATGGCACATCCAGGATGGCTTTTTTTGCCTTCAGGATCGGCAGCGGGCAGTTCAAACCTTTGGTGTCGAGGATTTTGTCGGCCATCGAATGAGTCTCCAAATCCCGTCGAGGACTATTGGCGTCGGTAGAGCGCCGATTCCACGGTGCAGGCGGTTGCTATACGCGATTGCAGATAGGCCGTCGAGCAAGCTCCGGGCAGCCTCAGGCTATGGTTCGTGCCCCGGTGGTTTTTGCTTCGGCAACCATGCAGCTTTCGTTGCCGCCTCATCGACCGGCGCGGTTGCCGGTTCAGCCTGTGCCCATTCCTTGGGCCAATGAAGGTCGGGGCGCATCGATGGATCGGCTGGGCGCTTCGCGGCCTGGGATGTCTGGGCTTGCAAAGTCTCGCTCTCGGGATTGGGGGCACCGGGATTGAGGGCACCGGGATCGCGCTCGGCCGGCCAGTGAAACGTGGCCGGAGCTTGGCCCGGACTGCGGACGGCGGCCGGGCTGAGATTTGGCGATGGTGTGACCAGATCTGCCGTGCGGCGCCGTAACTTTGCCTGTCGACGCGCGGCTGGCTCCTCGTTCGTCAGCGGCTCGGTACCTTCAGGCGGTGGCACCAGCAGCGCCATCGCGAAGGCGGTGACAGCGAGCATGGCGCCGGTGCGCAGTGGATAATCGACGAAGGAATGGATTGCGATCAGCACCAGCATGATCGTTGCCGCGCGTGCGAGACCCTGTTCGAGGTCGGAAATCCCTGACGGCGGTTGCCGCCAAATCTGCGTCATCCGCCAGGCGAGCCAGAGGCCCGCCGCAAGCATCAGAACAGCCGCCGGCGCGCCGGCTTCGAGCAGCAATTGCACGATGTCGTTGTGCGCGTGGTTGACGAAAGTATTCGCCAGCAGGTCATGGGGTTGTTCGTGGAGCCTGTACACGGGGACGAACGTCCCGATCCCGGAGCCGAACAGCCAGTGCTCCCTGGCGATAGCATACGTGCGCCGTGTGAAAATCAACCGCCAGTCGGACAGGGGGTCGGTGCCGAAGCGGTCCGTGACGCGGTAGAGCGCAAACTGCATGGCGAAAACGAAAGCCAGCGCGACGGACGCCGCCATCAGTCGGAACAGCGCTGGCGTCGAAGCGGTCCGGCGGTCAGCCATCGCAAAGGCGAATGCACCGGCGAGCGCTAGCATCGACAACCCGACACCCGCGCGCGAGCGAGCCATAGCCTGCGCGCCGATCAGAACGACGATAACGGCAAAGGCACCGACGACCGACAAGAGCGATGCCGTCATCCATTGGTTGCGGGCCGATGTCGAAATTGTCGCTTCGACCGCCCAGACGGCGGCCAGAACCATCAGGCAATAGAGGAGAGCCGCGTAATGGTTGCGGTTCGCGAAGAAGCCGACAGCTTCGGTTGCATTGGTGAAGTCGAAAAAGCGGAGCGAGCTGCCTGGCCCTTGCGCGACTTGAAGTAGTCCGAGAAACACGCTCAAAAGGCCGATCGCCATGAGGCCGATCGCCAGTGACTGGCGGGCGCGAGCACCGAGGCAGATCGTCCCAAGAAAGACAGCGGCCGGCGGCAGTAGAGATAACCAACCTGTCCAGGTCGCATGTGGCACCATCGAGATGGGCCACCACGGCAGGGGCTGGCCAAGGAGCTCGTAGCTCCGAGCAATATGTTCGCGGTCCGGTAATCCGGTCCAAAGCGCTGGTGGCAGCGGAATCAACTGCAGCAACGGCCAGAGGCAGACCAAGCCACAGGCAACCGCCGCCCAAAGGATCTGCCGGTTTGGGTTGGGCAAATCAGCTGGCAGTCCCATCGAGAATTCGGGACCTGATCGCGGAATGGTTGCCGGACCGAAAGCGTTTCGTGCACGAGCGCTTGGGAAAAGTGCTGAGATCGCCAGCAGCAAGGGCGGAATTGCCATGATTTGCAGGACAACATCGCCGATGAAGCCTAGCCGTGTGCCGCCGCCGAAGACGACGCTCGCAATCAGCACAACAGCCGTCGCCGCCAGAGTGGCTGTTTGGGTCACCATCCCAGGTGTGGCCGGCGCCTCATCGAGCACCACGTGCGTGCGCGCCGTACTCAGGGGCTTGCCGCCTTGTTCTGGTTCTGGACAACATAAACTGCGGCACCCACGCCAATGCCGATGGCAGCAGCGCCCAACGCCAATTGCGTTCCGGTCAAGCCGCCAAGGCCACCAGCGGCAGCTCCGCCGCCCCCAACGGTACCTCCGCCACCTACCGCTCCGCCAGAGCCGGGA
>JANXRM010000444.1 GCA_025353015.1 Hyphomicrobiales bacterium | reverse complement strand
GTCGGGTAGAGGCACGAGACCCGACACCGCAACCGCAGATGCCCGCCCCGTCGGGTCTCGCAAGAGCAGAGCTCTACCCGACCTACGCCCAATGAATTGAATGCCACTGTGAGGCGAGCGAATCGCGCCTCTTCATTTCCGCCACGTATGCCGCGGCTCGAAACCGAGCAACCGCCGCGCTTTCTCGATCGACAACAGCGTGCCGTGTTCGGCCAGGTTACCTTTGACCGGTACGCCTGGAAATCCTTTCGCCATCAGTTCGCGACTTGGCATTGTCATCAGCGTATCGCTCGCCGCGATCGTGAACGCCTCGGCGCCGGCCACTGAACTCTCGAGCGCCAGCCGGCACGCCAAGCCCACATCGCGGCTATCGACCCAGCTCCAGAGGTTCCATTTGCGCGGTTCGATGTCCGCCTGGTAGCTCGGGATGGCCGCGTAATCAGCTGCCTCGAAAATGTTGGAAATGCGCAGGCCGATGAACGTCGTGCCTGGGTTCCAACGGTGCATTTCTCGCGCCATCTGCTCGCACTGCAGCTTGGCGAGCGCGTAGCCCGACTCCGGCGACAGTGGATGCTCTTCCGTGATGGGTGCGAAGGCGGGCGGCGTGCGCGTCATCGGCAGACCGTAGAGCGTCTCGCTCGATGCCCAAACGACGCGCTTCAAACCGAACAATGTGGCCGCACTGAACACGTTATGTGTGCTCATCATATTATTCTGGTAGGTCTGCGCATCAGGCGCGAGGCTCGGTGCCGGGATGCCTGCCATGTGCACCACGCCATCCGCTTCACCCAACGGCGACCGCCGGCGGTCGATGGTGCCGGCGGCCCGCCGGATGACGTCGACGGCCGATCCCATATCGGTCAGGTCCGCCTTCATGAAATGGCAGAGTTGCTCTTTCGGCGGCACGATGTCCGCGTTCAACACGGCATAGCCCGCGGCCAACAGCTCGCGGATGATCGCGGTGCCAGCTTTGCCGCTGCCACCGGTCACGACGATACTTTTCATTTGTGCTCCGAGTTTCGCGAATTGCGAAATGGTGAAAGACTGCGAAAGCGACGTATTTCAGACCTTGATCAACACCGCGTCATACGTCGATCACGAGCTTTCCAAAATGCCCGGCCGCTTCCATCGCGCGATAAGCCGCCTGCGCATCCGCGAAGGGAAACCGCTGATCGATGACGGGTTTCAGTTGCGCCTGCTCGATGGCGCGGTTCATATCCTGGAACATCCGGCGCGAGCCGACGTAGATGCCTTGCATGCGGATCGACTTGCGCATGAACGACGCCGGATCGATCATGCCGCCCGACAGCACGCCGATCAGCGGAATGGTGCCGGCGACCCGCGTCGCGGCGATCGTTTTGGGTAGCGTACCAGCGCCACCCACTTCGACCGTCACGTCGACGCCGCGGCCATCGGTGGCTTCGAGAACCGCTATCTCCCAGTCCGGCCGCGACTTGTAGTTGATGGTGACCGAGGCGCCGAGGGCGCGCGCGCGCTCAAGCTTGGCATCGCTCGACGAGGTGATGATGGTGCGCGCGCCGTGCATGCGGGCAAACTGCAGACCGAAGATCGACACACCGCCTGTGCCGAGCAGGAGCACCGTGTCACCCGCCTTGATGCGGGCGCATTCGACCAGCGCGTTCCAGGCGGTCAGCGCCGCGCACGGCAAGGTGGCGGCCTCCGCATAGGTCAAATGCGCCGGCACGAGGACCACACCGTCGGCCGCGAGATTCACCTCTTCTGCGAGGACGCCGTCGAGGGCGCCACCAAGCGCACTGGCCATCGCTTGGGCCGAGCACGGGCCATCGATCCAGTGCCGGAAAAAGCAGGACGCCACGCGGTCGCCGACTTTGAACGCCGTGACGCCAGGACCGACCGCGATCACATCGCCCGCGCCGTCCGAGTTTGGCACCCGCGGACACGGCAACTTGCGCGACACGGGATCTTTGACCGTCATCAGATCGCGAAAATTGATCGCGGAGGCGCGGATGCGCACGCGGATTTCGCCGGGACCAGGCATCGTGCTCGCCACAACGGCCAGCTGCAACGCGTCGATCCCACCGGCGGATACGATCTGCCAGGCTTGCATGGAATGTCTCCGAATTGAACAATGAGGCCGCGCTTCAGTAAGGCGCATACCAATTGACGAGATCGATCTTGCCGGCATGGGCGCCGAACGCCTTGAAATCGGCGATCCCGGGCGACGGCCGGTTGAGCTCCACGAACGCCATGTAGTCGATGCCGGCTGCGCCCGTATCGAAGGCCAGAACGCGCACTTGATTGACGTCGGGCCGTTCCGCGACGGCCGTCTTGACGCCGTCGACGATTGCCTTCTCGTGGCTGGCCTTCATGCCGCGAAACCGCACCAATTGCACTCGCGCGGACGGTTTTGTAATCGCCGAGCCGGGATAGATCTGGTTGCCCGCCGACCGCCAGACCTTGACGCGGCTGGTGACGCGCTTCGTCCAAGGGCTCGACTTGTCATGCGCGACTTTGAGATAGGCCGGCGAGTTCATGACGTCGTAGTTTTCCAGGTCGTACATCGCGAGATAACGCGGATGCCCGTCGATGCACACGAACCTGAGGGCGGTGAGAATGCCAGGCACAGCCAGCCGCTCCGGAACGTGCTCGGTGTCGTACCATGCGTTGAACTCCTCCTCCAGGGTCGGCGGCGGTTGCATCGTCACCAGCAGAAAGCCCTTGTTGGCCATAGGTCGTGGTTCCTTCGAAGCGAGGCTGGAAAGGTTTGCGGATGTCGCGCCTAAAGTGGCCCCGATTTAGCCGGCTTTCGGCTCTTCTGCCGGGAACAACTCGGTCGAGAGATAGCGTTCGGCCGACGACGGCGCGAACGTGACGATGGTCTTGCCGGCCATGTCTTCGCGCGCCGCCAACGTCAGCGATGCCGCGACGTTGGCACCGGTCGAAATGCCGCCTGGAATGCCTTCGACCTTGGCCAGCAGCCGGGCGACCTCGAAGGCCATCTCGTTGGGTACGGTGATCACCTCGTCGATCAGCCCGCGCTCCAATATGGACGGCACGAAACCCGCGCCGATGCCCTGGATCTTGTGCGGCGTGTGTGCGCCGCCCGAAAGCACCGGGCTCGCAGTGGGTTCAACTGCGATCACTTTGAGATTGGGATTGCGCGCCTTGAGAACCCGGCCGCAACCCGTGAGCGTGCCGCCCGTACCGACGCCGACGACGAGCGCATCGACCTTTCCGGCAGTATCGGCCCAGATTTCCTCGGCGGTCGTTTTTTCGTGGATCAACGGATTGG
>JANXRM010000388.1 GCA_025353015.1 Hyphomicrobiales bacterium | reverse complement strand
CGAATGGGCCAGCGGCGAATGGAACGGCGCCGAATGGCTTGTGTTCGGCGCCGCGTGATCTCATCGTTTTCAATGTCGGGCTGCCGGGGTTACTGCGCGCCGTGGCCAAGGGCGGGGACATCGATATCGTCGCCCTTGGTTCGTCGTCCACGGCTGGCAGCGGCGCTTCGAGCCCACAGGCGGCGTATCCGGCCCGCCTCGATGCCGAGTTGGACCGCCGGTTTCCAGGCAAGGATTTTCGCGTCGATAACCAGGGCGCCGGCGGGATGACCGCGCGCGATATGCTGGCGCGTATCCACAAATACGTCAGCGGTCTGGAGCGCGCGCCCGCCCTCGTGATCTGGCAGACCGGCGTCAACGATGCGGTTCAGGATGTCGGGCTTGCGGACTTCAGTGCAGTGCTCGATCGCGGCATTCTCGACCTCAGGAGCGCTGGGATCGATGTGATCCTGGTCGACATGCAATACTTCCCGCGCTCGAACCGGGTGGCGGTCTATGGCGACTATCTCAAGGCCATGCGGCAGGTCGCAGAGGCTCGCAAGGTGCCGCTCTTCCAGCGCTATGCGATCATGAAGCATCTGGTCAAGAGCGGCCAGCACACGTCCGAGGAACTGCTGGCTCCGGACAATTTCCACCTGAACGATCTGTCCTACGGCTGTCTTGCCGATCTGTTGGCTGACGCCATCGAGGATCAGATCAAAACCGGCCGCTTGGCCGTCAATCAGCCGCTGCCACGCTGAGATAGGTGCCGCTGCGCTGGGATAATCGAGAACCCGCGCCTTAAGAACCCGCGGGTCATCATCCTTTGAACGGCACCGTCTTCTCGACCGTGATGCCGTCCGCTCCCAGCTTGCAGCGTAGCGCTATCGTCTCCACGCCCGCGGCTTTCGCAGCATCGAAGGCTTTGCCATAGCCAGCATCGACGTCGCGCGCCAGCGTCAAGCTCTTGGCATCGCCGCGCTGGATCAGAAATACCATGACGGCACGATGCCCCTCGCGCACCATGTCGGACATCTCGGCAAGATGCTTGGCGCCGCGCTCGGTCACGCTATCTGGAAACTCGGCGAAGCCCGCCTTGCGCATCATATGCACGTTCTTGATTTCGACGTAGGCGAGCCCCTTCGCTGGGTCTTCGAGCAGCAGATCGATGCGGCTGTTCTTCCCGTACTTCACCTCGCGGCGGAGGCTTGCATAGCCTGCCAGTACCTTGACGCGGCCTGCCTCCACGGCTTCCGCGACGAGCTTGTTTGGATGGTTGGTGTTGATGCCGACCAGCGCCGGCCCGGCACCGAGGTCCACCTCCACCATTTCCCAGGTGTGCTTGTACTTCCGCGTCGGGCTGTCCGAGGTCGTCAGCCAGACGCGCAGGCCCGGCTCCTTCAGACCCATCATCGAGCCCGTATTCGGGCACGTGGCCGTCACCGTCTCGCCGCTGTCGAGACGCACGTCGGCAAGGAAACGCTTGTAGCGCTGGATCAGCGTGCCGGGGAGTAAGGGGGTGGGAAATTGCATGGCACCGAGATTAGGGGAGTGGTGGCTGGGGTCAAGGGTGAGTGGGCAAACGGAGGCAATGACGACGCGGCAGCGGCTGGCAACATCAGGCCGAACGCACCTTCTCTTTCGCGGTGGCTCAGCGGCACAAAAAAAGCTCGGCTGACTCCAGCCGAGCTCCATTTTGCAATTTGGTTTCTTAGTTTTGGCAAGGTTTGGACCTCACAAATTCAAGCCGGCACAGCGCGTGAGCCGACGGCCGTCGACGTCTTCGGTTCATCAGCCAGCAGTGCCTTGTAGATCAAGGCCGCGACGGCAGCACCGACGATTGGCGCGATCCAGAACAGCCACAGTTGTTCAACGTATTGACCACCAGCGAACAATGCCTGACTGGTTGAGCGGGCCGGATTGACCGATGTATTCGTGATCGGGATCGAAACAAGGTGGATCAGCGTCAATGCGAGACCTATGGCAATCGGCGCGAAACCTGGCGCTGCCCGCTTGTCCGTCGAGCCAAGAATGATGAGAAGAAAGAAGCCAGTGAGCACGGCTTCTGCAACGAACGCCGATATCATCGAGTAGTTGCCTGGCGACAGGTTGTCAAAACCGTTGGCCGCGAAGCCGCCGATTGTCGTCAAGCCTGCTTTGCCTGACAGAATTACATAGAGAACGAGCGCCGCGGCGATGCCACCGGCTAATTGCGCGCCGATGTAAGGGCCGACCTGCGACCAGGAAAAACGTCCGGCGACAGCAAGGCCAGTCGTGACCGCAGGGTTGAAGTGCCCGCCGGAGATCGGGCCGACCGCGTAGGCCATGGTAAGAACGGTGAGACCGAAGGCGAGTGAGACGCCAGCAAAGCCAATTCCGAGTTGTGGGAAGCCGGCGGCAAACAGGGCACTACCGCAACCGGCAAAGACGAGCCAGAACGTGCCGAAAGCTTCGGCAACAAGTTTTCTTGTCATGTGTGTCTCCAGAATAAAGGTCCGATTTGACGCCACAGAGCTGGTGGATGGGCCGACCAAGCTGCCGAAGCTATTGGAAGAGTCGCAGCCGGCGGCAATCCTCCGGCCGCGGAATACTGTTGTTCCTAAATGATGGTATCGCTGCGCCATTTGGAATGCCGGTCGCCGATTGGCGACCGGCCGCCCGTCCCAGGGCACCGCAAATTTTGCTGTGGAATCGAAAAATGTTTACACCGGCGGCACGATGTGTCTCGGCGATAAATCGCGGCGTGACATCATTCAGTCCGACCGCACCGAGCTTCGCAACATCCGTTGTTAATGACCGGCTTTTGGAGGAATTCTATCGCTCCCGACTTCGCTCGAGCACTTAGCTCGCGACCACGCTTGGGCTCACTTTGCCGATGCGTTTGATGGCGGTGATCGGGC
>JANXRM010000375.1 GCA_025353015.1 Hyphomicrobiales bacterium | reverse complement strand
CCATCGACATCAAAGTTCCAGCCCTCGGTGAATCGGTCACGGAGGCGACGGTCGGCAAGTGGCTGAAGAATCCCGGCGATGCCGTCAAGCTCGACGAGCCGCTCGTCGAGCTGGAAACCGATAAGGTGTCGGTGGAAGTGCCAGCACCCGCAGCCGGCGTCCTCGGCGATATCAAGGTTGCAGCCGGCACAACAGTCGCCGTCGGCACCGTGCTGGGGTCGGTGAAAGCAGGTGCTGCTGCGTCCGCCGCATCGGCCCCCGCTACCCCGGCCAAGCCCACGATCGCAGCGTCATCGGTGGCAGCCGCGGCGTCCGCGATGCCGCCAGCCCCGTCTGCGCGCAAAATTCTGGACGAGAAGGGCATTGCCGCTGCCGATGTGGCCGGTTCTGGCAAGCGTGGCCAAATCTTGAAGGGCGACGCGCTGGCCGTTTCCGCCCCAGCTCCACGCGCGCCGGCAGCCCCGTCGACGGCACCCGTCGCCTACATGCCGCCGCCGCCGATGGCAACCGCGGCGCCTCAAATGCGCGCGCCGTCCGCCCCCAACGATGTCGCGCGCGAAGAGCGCGTGCGTATGACGCGGCTGCGCCAGACCATCGCGCGGCGCCTGAAAGACGCGCAGAACAACGCCGCCATGCTGACCACGTTCAACGACGTGGACATGAGCGCGGTGATGAAACTGCGCGGTGACTACAAGGATCTCTTCGAGAAGCGGCACGGCGTGAAACTCGGCTTCATGGGCTTCTTCGTTAAGGCTTGCCTCACAGCGCTGCGCGAGATCCCGGCCGTCAACGCCGAGATCGACGGCGGCGACATCGTCTACAAGAACTACTATCACATCGGCGTTGCCGTCGGCACCGAGAAGGGCCTCGTCGTGCCCGTCGTGCGCGAGGCCGACCGCATGAACCTTGCCGAGATCGAGGCGACGATCTCAGGCTACGGCCGCCGCGCGCGCGACGGCAAGCTCGCCATTGAGGACATGCAGGGCGGCACGTTCACGATCTCGAACGGCGGCACCTACGGCTCCATGCTCTCGACGCCGATCCTCAACGCGCCGCAGTCGGGCATTCTCGGCATGCACCGCATCGAGGACCGCGCCGTCGTCCGCAACGGCCAGATCGTGATCCGCCCGATGATGTATCTGGCGCTGAGCTACGATCATCGCATCGTCGACGGCAAGGAAGCCGTGACGTTCCTCGTCCGCGTCAAGGAGTGCCTGGAAGACCCGCAGCGCTTCGTGCTGGAGCTGTGACGGCTTGTTGCCCCGCGAAACTAAACTGTTTGTCGATCCACTGGTTTCTTGGGCGACACGAGAGCAGTTCGTTTCCGAGCTTTGGATTGTAGGTAGCAGGGCGCGCGGCGATCACAGACCTGACAGCGATTTAGATGTCGTCCTAATGAGTACCTTGCCGAGGTCTGCAGCGTTTAACTTCTTCTTTTTGGGAAAGCATCGAGTTTTTGCGGCGCAGTTAAGTCGACGTCTCGGAGTGACAGTGCACCTCCTGCAGGGGGACCCGGGGCTTCAGACAGAAGAAGTGGAAAGCGCACTGGCGGCCGATGGCATTTGCATCTTTTCAAGATTGAAAGACGAGCTATGACCTACGATCTCATCATCATCGGCACCGGCCCCGGCGGCTACGTGTGCGCTATCCGTGCGGCTCAGCTCGGCTTGAAAGTCGCCGTCGTCGAGAAGCGCGCCACCCACGGCGGCACGTGCCTCAATGTCGGCTGCATTCCGTCGAAGGCCCTGCTGCACGCGTCTGAACTTTATGACGAGGCTGGCCACGGCTTTGCCGCCATGGGCATCAACGTCAAACCCGAACTCGATTTGGCGAAAATGCAGGCCTTCAAGGACGAAGGCGTCGCTGGCAACGTGCAGGGCGTGGCGTTCCTGCTGAAGAAAAACAAGATCGACACGTTCCACGGGATCGGCCGTATCGTTGCCGCGGGGCAGGTCGAGGTGATGCTCGCGGCCGGGGCCAAGCAGTCGCTCGCAACCAAGGCCATCGTCATCGCGACCGGCTCCGACGTGGCGCGGTTGCCGGGTATCGAGATCGACGAGAAAATCGTCGTTTCGTCGACGGGCGCGCTGACGCTGACCCACGTGCCGAAAAAGCTGCTCGTCATCGGCGCTGGCGTGATCGGGTTGGAACTTGGCAGCGTCTGGCGTCGGCTCGGGGCTGAGGTGCAGGTCGTCGAATACCTCGACCGCATCGTGCCCGGCATGGATCTCGATGTTGCCAAGACTTTCCAGCGCATCCTGCAGAAGCAGGGCTTCACGTTCAAGCTCGGCGCCAAGGTGACGAAGGTCGAAGGCGATGTCAGCGGCCATGCCGTCACGGTGGAGCCGGCCGCCGGTGGCACACCCGAAATCCTTGAGGCCGACGTTGTCCTCGTTGCGATCGGTCGCGTGCCCTACACCGATGGGCTCGGCCTTGCCGAAGCCGGCGTCAAAATGGATGCCCGACAACGCATCGAGGTCGACGGGCATTTTCAGACCAACGTCCCCGGCATCTATGCCATCGGCGATGTCATCAAGGGGCCGATGCTCGCGCACAAGGCCGAGGACGAGGGCGTCGCCGTCGCGGAAATTCTCGCAGGCCAGGCCGGCCACGTGAACGCCGACGTCATACCGGGCGTCATCTATACCTCGCCCGAGGTCGCAACCGTCGGGCGCACGGAGGAAGAACTGAAGGCGGCCGGCATCGACTACAAGGCTGGCAAGTTCCCGTTCACCGCCAACGGCCGCGCCAAGGTCAACCGCACCACGGATGGCTTCGTCAAAGTGCTGGCCGACGCCGCCACCGACCGCATTCTCGGCGTGCACATCATTGGACCACATGCCGGTGAGATCATCGCGGAAGCGGCCGTTATCATGGAGTTCGGTGGCTCGGCCGAGGATCTGGCGCGCACCTGCCACGCGCACCCGACGTTAACAGAAGCGGTCAAGGAAGCAGCCCTCGCCGTCGACAAGCGTGCCATCCATATGTGAGGGTGCTCTGTGAGAGACGCTGGCCCTCGCCGGGCCGGCCGTCCAGAGCAGGAAAACGCTGATGATGCGCGCAATGGCTGTTGGCTTCGCGTTCGCCTTAGGGATCGGGCCTGCAATGGCCGAAACCATCGATTTCGAAACGTCGGGAGCGGTTGGCACCGTGCCCAAGGATTTCTCGATTGCGCAGACAGGCCGGGGTCAAACCCCGACTTGGCAGCTGCAGGAGGCTGCCGGCGCCCCCAGTGGCCGCTTCGCCGTCGCGCAAACGAGCAAGGATCCCACCGATAACCGCTTCCCGCTACTCGTTTACGACAAGATTTCCGCAGCCAACCTCGACATCTCAGTGAAGTTCAAGCCGGTCTCCGGGACGACCGATCAGGCCGCCGGCCTCGTCTGGCGCTACATCGACAAGAACAACTATTATATCGTCCGCGCCAATGCCCTGGAAAACAACGTCGTGCTCTACATCGTGCGAAATGGCCAGCGCATCGACCTACCGGTGAAAGGGCGCGGCCGCACCTATGGCGCCACGGTTCCTGCCATCTCCAAGGCTGCGTGGAGCACACTCGCCGTATCGGTCCGGGACAAGACGTTTTCCGTCAGCTTCAACGGTCGCCCACTCTACGACGTCGAAGACGCAACCCTCACCAAAGCCGGCAAGGCCGGTCTGTGGACCAAGGCTGACAGCGTGATGCTGTTCGACGATCTGACGATCGAGAACGCCAAGTAGGAGGCTGCTGCGGCCTGGAGCCAAGCCCCCTCGCCGTCGGCCCTGCGATATCCTATAGAGGCACGCAGGCAACGATCATCGGCGGGAGATGCGCATGGCGGACTGGCTCGAAGGCGATAAGGGTAACGTTGAGCCGGCAGGCCTCAGGTTCCGCGCAATGTTGGCTGGCAAATCGATCATCCGGGCGCCCGGCGCACACAATGCGCTCGCCGGCCTGATCGCCCGCGAAGCCGGCTTCAAATCCCTCTACATTTCAGGCGGTGCCGTCACCGCGAGCTTCGGTCTGCCTGACCTCGGCATCCTGTCGATGGAGGAACTGTGCCTCATCGTCCGCATCCTCTCGCGCGCCACGGGGCTTCCACTGATCGTTGATGGCGACACCGGCTATGGCGAGGCGTTGAATGCCATGCGGCTGGTACGCGAACTCGAGGATGCCGGTGCTGCGGCCGTGCACATCGAGGATCAGGTGCTGCCCAAGAAATGCGGCCACCTGAACGACAAGACGCTGGTTCCGCCGGAGCAGATGGCAGCCAAGATTGCCGCGGCACGGCGGGCACGGCGTCATCTTGTCATCATCGCGCGCACGGATGCAGCAGCCTCCGAAGGGCTGCAGGGTGCCATTGCGCGCGCCAGGCTCTATGCCCAGGCCGGCGCCGACGTCGTTTTCCCGGACGCCTTGACGAGCCTCGAACAGTTCCGCGCGTTCGCTGCCGCCGTGCCGGTGCCAGCCATGGCCAACATGACGGAGTTCGGCCGCACACCGCTCGAGACCGCCGCCGCGCTGGAAGCGGCTGGCGTGAAGATCGTGATTTGGCCGGTATCGTCGCTGCGGATCGAAGGCAAGGCGCTGGAAGGTTTTTACAAGGCGCTAGCCCGGGACGACACGACAGCCCCGCAGCTCGAGCGCATGATGACGCGTAAGCGCCTCTATGAACTGATCCGCTATCACGATTACGAGGCTCTCGACGCGTCGATTATCAAAAGCATCGCACCTGAGGTGCCGGAGCAGTAAGCGGTCCAGGGGTAGCAAGGCCCGCTACTGCTTGCGCGACGACTCTGGTGCTGTGCCAGTGACCGCCCCCGGCACGATAGCGGCGGCACCACTGACGGCAGGCGCCGCCGATGTGAACGGCCGGCCGAGCAGCCCGATCGCCGGATCAACCCAGGGGCCACGGAAAACAAGCACGTCCCGAGATGCTGCTGTTTTATCCCCAGCGCCAATGGCTACGTCCAGATCGACCAGACGGCCGCGGACATCGACCTTGCCGCGGCCGGAAAAGTCGGTATCTCCAGCCTTTCCGTTCAGTGTCTCGAACGACAAGGCGCCATTCGACACTTGGAAGCGTGCATCGAGTTTGTCAAAGTTGGTGGAGCCCTTGCCAGATGCTGCCCAGCTCACGTTATTGGCTTTCTGTGCCGCATAGGCCAATGCCTTGAGGTCCAAGCCGAGGCGACCACCGTCAACGAGTGCGAAACTACCCTTGCCGGAAAAATTCGAAATCATATCGATCAGCTCATGCCCGGTGCCGGTGCCGTCGATCGTGATGTTGGCCCTGCCGAACAACGGATTTCGCTTCAAATCCGCAGTGAAAATTCGCCCTGGATCGACCTTCTCCAACCGGCCCTTCAGTCCCAGGCGCGCAATATCGCTTGTGGTATCAAGCGAAATTTGCCCTGCGATGATCCCACCTTCGAACTCAAGCTCGGGCACATCGGCCAGCAAACGCCCTTGCTTCGACGTGATTGTCACCGCACCCCGTCCGGACTCGACATAAGGCAGAACAACCTTGGCCGCAGACAGTCGCAGATCGGCATCGAATGCCGACACCAGCGATGCGCCGCCGGAATTCGTGGCATTGGTTGTAACGGCCGTCTTGCCGGAGTTCTTTTCGACATAGACCGTTTGCAGCAACGCCTCGAAATGCGGCCTGGCGTCGAACACTTTGAATGCCAGCGTCCCGTCGATAATCGGCCGCTCGCTGCTGGTCCGCAAACTGAGTGCACCGATACCCTCGCTACCGTCGACAACGACCACCGCCTTGCCAAAGGTCAGGCGCCCATCGCTCCACTCGAGCGGGCTCGTCAATGTGGCGTTCCGCAGATTGTTTGATGCCGGAACGTCGAGGCCGAACCACCGGGCCAGCGCGCGCAACCGGCGCGCCTTCATTTCGGTCGCACCCTGGAACTTCAAACCATCGACAAGCCCGAGCCGGCCGTCAAACGACGTGTCCAGATTGTTCGAGCTGATGGCCATCTTCAAACTGACGCGCGGGATGGGTTGGGCAGTCCTGCCCTCGGGCAAACTCCAAGCGCCATCGAAACGCACGGGCTGCCCATGAAATATTGCGGTACCTTTGACCGCGTACGTTCCCCGGCGATTGGGTGTGATCTCAGCATTGATTCCGGTCACCAGCACGACACTGCCGCCCGTGGATCTGAATTCGGCTCGTGAATTGCGGATTTCGATTTTCGTCGCGTTTAATGCAGCCAGATGCGACACGAGCGGTTGCAGCGATTGCGCCAGCGCTTCCGTGGCCATGCCACGACCCAGCGCTATTCGAAAAACCGCCTGTTCGATCCGCAAGCGCTCGATCGTCTCGTCTCGCTTTACGCCTGTGGCGTCGACGCTTTGCAGCAATCCAGCATCAATGTAGAGCGGCAAACCGGCCAGCAGCGGAACAGGCTCTGAAATGGCGACCGTGTCGCCGGCGCCGGCAAGAACGCTACCGGCGCGAAGAGCGTCGTCGGTCCCTGACCAATCAACAGAAAGCGGCAGGCCGACCGCGAGCAGAAGACATGCGGAGGCGAACAGCGCGCGCGATACAATACGCCGATTTAATCGGAGTGCTCTCAAGTTTTGGCCAGACATGCTGGGCAAACCCGACGGCTCGATCTGTCGTCTCGCGCGATGGACAAACTTCCCTCCCGGCTATTTGTCGAACGCCTCATTCGAGTGATGCACACTATTACCCCATGCCTTCATGCCAGGGCAACACCTGCCGGATTTGTGACGCCGAAGCGGCAATTTATGGCGCGATTCCAACAAACTCCTGGCGTCTCAGGGCAACATTTCAACGCCCATGAGCAGGCCCGGCAGCCAAGATGCCCCGAATCGGACCCAACTGCGGCTGTCGGGCCATGGGGTTCAAGCTTGCGCGGGGGCTGCTCCAGGACGCTTGCCCCTGCCCGAGCGAGATGCTTTATGGCCTCATCAGACCGAAAATAATGTCCCCGCGCCTGCAGCCAAACCGTCCACGCAATTCTATTGCATCATCGCATGGGATCCGGCTCAGCGCGCTTCGGGGCCATTTCGGAACGTGTTGCAGCCAGGACCATCAGATCCAGGAACTTCAAATGGCAAATAAGGTTTTTGCGAGCGCTCAATCGGCGCTGGCTGGCATCGTCAAAGATGGCCAGACCATCGCAGTCGGCGGCTTCGGCCTCTGCGGCATCCCGGAGGCACTGATCGCGGCATTGCGCGACAGCGGGGTGAAGAACCTCACCGCAATTTCGAACAATGCCGGCGTCGATGGCTTCGGCCTCGGGCTTCTCCTGCAAACCCGTCAGATCAAGAAGATGATCTCGTCCTACGTGGGCGAGAACAAAGAATTCGAGCGGCAATATCTGGCCGGGGAGCTCGAGCTGGATTTCACGCCGCAAGGCACGCTCGCCGAGAAGTTGCGCGCGGGCGGTGCCGGCATTCCGGCCTTCTACACCAAGACCGGTGTCGGCACGATCGTCGCCGACGGCAAGCCGATCGCTGAATTCGACGGCCAAACGTATGTGCAGGAGCGCTCGCTCAAAGCCGACATCTCGCTGGTCAAGGCCTGGAAGGGCGACAAGGCGGGCAACCTCATCTACCGGATGACGGCGCGGAACTTCAATCCCGTCGTCGCGTCGGCGGGCAAGATCACCATCGCAGAGGTCGAACATCTGGTGGAAACCGGCGAGCTCGACGCCGATCACATCCACACCCCCGGAATTTTCGTTGCCCGCATCATCGAGAACCGGACGCCGGAAAAACGCATCGAACAGAGAACAGTAAGAAAGTGAAGTGCAGAGGAAACTGGGCGTAGGG
>JANXRM010000373.1 GCA_025353015.1 Hyphomicrobiales bacterium | reverse complement strand
CAGATGGTCGGCATCAGATGGTCGGCATCAGATGGTCGGCATCAGATGGTCGGCATCAGATGGTCGGCATCAGATGGTCGGCATCAGATGGTCGGCATCAGATGGTCGGCAGTGCGATGACGTTACCGCTCCTAGCGGCGGCCATTGTTCCCACCGATGCTAGCAGCGCTGTTCCCGCCAAATGTAAGCTTTTGAAAAAAATTAATAAAAGAGGACCTGGCGCTCCCTAGGGGAATCGAACCCCTGTTTTCAACGTGAGAGGCTGACGTCCTAACCGCTAGACGAAGGGAGCTTCTCCGGCGCCACGTATAAGTGTGCTGCCGCTACAGTCAAGCCCCGACTTGACCCAGACACCACTGGGACTTGTCTTGGCGTAATGTTCGGTTAAGGGCGGTGTTTACTTCAGGGCGGCCAGGGCTTGCGCAAATCCAGATAGCGAGATCGGGATGCCGATCCCGGCCTCCTCGGTCTGGAAGATGATGAAGACGGCGGATTTTCCGGTCTTCAACTGCTCGACGAGCTTGTCCTCGACGACGACCTGGGCGTAGCAGGCGACGTTGTTGCACCGCAGAAACGGGGCATTGCCGACATCCTTCTCGTCGATCTTGAGGCCGAGGCCTGGGGGTAGAAGCACGCCAAGAGGCGCGAACACCCGGAGGACGCGGGTGCCGTTTGTGAATTTCTGGAAATAGACGGTCAGACCGACATTGTTGCGATCCTCGGCCGTGACGCTTTGCACGAGGGCGCACGATTCATTCTTGGCACCCGGGGCCGGTGGTTTGCAGACCGTCTGCCAATCGCCATTCTGCCCCTTGATGGTGCCGTCCGGTGGCGCCGGCGCGGCGGCTTGCGCGAAGGCGGCGTCGACCCAGACAACGAAGACGAGGGCAGCAAGGGCATACACGACCCAGTCGCGCCAAGCGGCGGCAGGTGCCATGCAGGGTGTTCGTTTCGCGCCGATCAACGTGCGTGCCAACACTCTTGCCAACTTTGGCCCCCTCAGTTCCAGACCACGTCTCCCCGCGAACGCCGACGCATAGCGCGTACGCCCGGGCATGCTGTCAGTTATGCTCAGTTCCAAAAGGTTATGCTCAGTTCCAAACGACGAGGCCCCGTACTCTGCGCCCGAATTCTTTGTCAGAGTTCTTTGCGAGAGTTCCTGTACGAATGGGGCCAAAGTGGGACTTGTGTCACCCGCGCCTGACATACCAGCCCGGCAGGCGACGTTGCATAGACTGTCCGCCGCATCGCGGCCATTGTTGCAATCCCGGTCTGCAAACCAATGGCGGCTCAGCAGATTAACAGCGAAACAGGGTTGCAATTCCAAAGAAAACATTGCCAATTCCGGAGCGATATGCCGCAGCTTGGCGCCCTTGAGTTGGCTTTGATGAGTGTGCTCATGTGACCGTCTAGGATCAGGCATCATGGCTTGCGGCATCGCGGCGTTCCGGCAAGCTAAATTATAGCGCCGCGACAATGGGTTAAGTCAAGGGGCGAAGCTCAAAGCTTCGGCTCTGGCATGCGCTGGGATGGGTCTGCTGGGATGGATCTGCTGGGATGGATCTGCTGTGGTGGATCGTACGGCGGATGCCAGATAGTCTCGGCGTATCGCGGACAGTGCCGGCGGTGCTATCGGAAACCAGGCGACATGAGCAGGCGACATGAGATGGTTGGGGACGGCTCGATGATGAAACGTATGCAACGCGCGGCGCTTGCCGTGAGCTTGGCTCTCGCTGCAGGGCTGACGTCCGCGACGGCGGTCCTGGCAGGGATGGGGCAGCCATCGCCGCGCCAGATCGGTCTGCAGGATGCCGCAACCGACATCGCCGAGCAGATCCACTCGCTCTATAATCTGGTCAACATCGTCATCATCGTCATCGCCCTGTTCGTGCTGGCGCTGCTGATCTGGGTGGTGGTGCGGTTCAACGAGAAGGCTAATCCTGTTCCTTCAAAGACGACGCATCACGCCGGCCTCGAAGTCGCCTGGACGGTCATTCCGATCCTGGTGCTGGTGTTTATGGCTCTGCCGTCGTTTAAGCTGCTTTTTGCTCAGTATACCTATCCGACGCCTGACGTGACCATCAAGGCGACCGGCAATCAGTGGAACTGGACCCACGCTTACCCGGACGTGCTACGTCCCGACGGCAAGCCGGTCAGCTTCACGACGGTCATGCTGAACGACGCCGAACGTGCCGGCCGCGAAGGCAAGGGGATCCCGGCGCCGCGGATGCTGGCCGTGGACAACGAGGTGTTCGTACCGGTCAACAAAAACGTGCATGTGCTGATCACAGCCAGCGACGTGATCCACAACTGGACCATTCCCTCCTTTGGATCGAAGGTTGACGCAGTGCCGGGGCGGACCACCGCGACCTGGTTCCGTGCCAAGCGCGAGGGCGTCTTCTACGGCCAGTGCTCGGAGCTCTGCGGCAAGGACCATTCGGCGATGCCGATTGCTGTCCGCGTCGTGAATCAAGCCCAATACGACGAGTGGGTGGCGGCGCGCAAAGCCAATGACCGGAACAAGATCCGCGAAATCCAGGACCGGGTCGCGATAGAGCATGCCAAGACTGCAGCGGCTGCGGGCGCAGCGCAGGTGGCCGGCGCGGCTGCACGCTGATTGCGGACCGGTCCGATGGTAGGGCCGGGCGTCATGCTCATGAACGCTGATCCATAACACCGAGTTGACAAAAGCAGACTGAGATACACGGAATTCGAGGCGACCCATGGCAAGTACAGCGCACGACGATCACGTGCATCACGACGACTACCCGAGCTTCATCAACCGCTGGTTCTATTCCACGAACCACAAAGACATCGGCACGATGTACCTGCTGTTTGCGATGATGGCGGGCATCGTCGGCGGGTTCCTTTCGGTAATGATGCGTCTTGAGCTCGCCGAGCCGGGCATGCAATATTTCGCCAACGCGCACACGTTCAACGTGTTCGTCACCGGCCACGGCCTTATCATGGTGTTCTTCATGGTGATGCCAGCCATGATCGGTGGTTTCGGCAACTGGTTCGTTCCGCTCATGATCGGCGCGCCGGACATGGCCTTCCCGCGGATGAACAACATCTCGTTCTGGCTGCTGCCGGCTTCCTTCGCCTTGCTGATCATCTCGATGTTCGTGCCGGGCGCGGGGCCCTGCGAAATCGGCGGCGACCGCTCCGGTTGCGGCGTCGGCGGCGGTTGGACGGTTTACGCACCGCTCTCGACTACGGGCCACCCGGGCCCGGCGATGGACTTCGCGATCCTGTCGTTGCATCTTGCCGGTGCCTCGTCGATCCTCGGTGCCATCAATTTCATCACGACCATCTTCAACATGCGCACGCCCGGCATGACGCTGCACAAGATGCCGCTGTTCGTGTGGTCGGTGCTGGTGACCGCCTTCCTGTTGCTGCTGTCGCTGCCGGTTCTGGCCGGCGCCATCACCATGTTGCTGACGGACCGCAACTTCGGCACGACGTTCTTCACGGCATCCGGCGGTGGCGATCCGCTGCTCTACCAGCATCTCTTCTGGTTCTTTGGGCATCCTGAGGTCTACATCCTGATCCTGCCGGGCTTCGGCATGATCAGCCAGATCATCTCGACGTTCTCGAAAAAGCCTGTGTTCGGCTATCTCGGCATGGCCTACGCCATGGTCGCGATCGGCCTCGTCGGCTTCGTCGTTTGGGCGCACCATATGTACACCTCGGGCATGGGCGTCCAGGCGCAAGCCTATTTCGTCTTTGCGACCATGGTGATCGCTGTGCCGACGGGCGTGAAGATCTTCTCCTGGATCGCGACGATGTGGGGCGGGTCGATCCGCTTCTCGGTGCCGATGGTCTGGGCGATGGGCTTCATCTTCCTGTTCACGGTCGGTGGCGTTACCGGTGTGATGTTGGCTAACGCCGGCGTCGATCGGGCACTGCACGACACCTATTATGTCGTCGCGCATTTCCATTACGTGCTGTCGCTCGGCGCCGTGTTCGCCATCTTCGCCGGCTGGTACTACTGGTTCCCGAAGATGTCGGGCTATATGTACGACGAGACGCTGGGGCACATCCATTTCTGGTTGACGTTCATCGGTGCCAATATTCTGTTCTTTCCGCAGCATTTCCTCGGGTTGGCCGGTATGCCCCGCCGTTATGCGGACTATCCGGATGCGTTCGCCTACTGGAACAAGATCTCGTCCTTCGGCTCCTACATGACGGCCGCCGCGACGCTGCTGTTCTTCGGCTCGATGATTTACGCCTACTTCGTCAAAAAGGCTGTGGCCGGCAACAATCCGTGGGGCGAAGGCGCGACCACGCTCGAGTGGACGCTGACATCGCCGCCAGCCTTCCACTCGTTCGAGACGTTGCCGAAGATCTCGGCAACCGATCATCACTGAGGCAACGGGTGGCAGAGCCGGTAACGGCTCTGCCACCCGTCTGCGCGCGAGCCCGCCGCCTTTCGCATACGAGTAAACGGCACACATGGCTGACAGCAGTTTGAGATACGAGCAGGCAGCTGCGGATGGCGGCTCGGTCGGCGATTTCATCGCGCTGATGAAGCCGCGCGT
>JANXRM010000342.1 GCA_025353015.1 Hyphomicrobiales bacterium | reverse complement strand
CCCGGATCTCGACCAGATACACCAGGCTCTTTTCTATGCCCATCCCCGCGACGACGGTGCTGTAGTCGATCAGCGTCTGCAGGGGGTTGCCCGGGACCGCATAGGGGTTGGTACGATTGCTCATCATCATCTCCATTGTCTTGGTTACATAGACAAGACGAGATGGGCGATGCCCCTGTGACATGAGCGCCGAAAAAAAGTTGAGGGCGCCAATGGCGCCCTCGATAAACTTTAGCCCACCGCCACCTTGGTACGGGTGGCGCGCTTGCGATCATTGGGATCGAGCCAGATCTTGCGCAGGCGGATCGATTTCGGCGTCACTTCGACATACTCGTCGTCGGCGATGTAGCCGAGCGACTGTTCGAGGGTCAGCTTCTTGGGGGTGGTCAGCTTGACGGCTTCATCCTTGGAATGGGTCCGGATGTTGGTCAGCTGCTTACCCTTGACCGGGTTCACTTCGAGATCGTTGTCGCGCGTGTGCTCGCCGATGATCATGCCTTCGTAGACGTCGACGCCACTGTCGATCATCATCGGGCCGCGATCCTCGAGGTTCCACAGCGCGAAGGCCACTGCAACGCCGTTGGAGTTCGAGATCATCACCCCGGTCCGACGGCCGGGGAGCGCGCCCTTATAGGGCTGATATTCATGGAACAGGCGGTTGAAGATCGCCGTACCGCGGGTGTCCGACAGCAGTTCCGGCTGGTAGCCGATCAGTGAGCGGGTCGGCACGTAAAACCTGAGACGCGTGCGGCCCATGCCCGAGGGACGCATGTCGACAAGGTCGCCCTTGCGCTCGGTCAGCTTTTGCACGACGACGCCCGAATGCTCGTCGTCGACGTCGATAATGACTTCTTCGATCGGCTCGAGCTTTTCGCCGTTCTCTTCGCGCAGCACGACGCGCGGTCGGCCGATGGTGAGTTCGAACCCTTCGCGCCGCATGTTTTCGATCAACACCGCCAGCTGCAACTCGCCGCGGCCGGCCACTTCCATTGCATCCTTGTCGGCCACCTCGCTGATGCGGATGGCGACGTTGCGTTCCGCCTCCTTCAGCAGGCGGTCGCGGATGACACGACTCTGGACTTTGTCGCCCTCTTGCCCAGCGAACGGGCCGTCGTTGATGCGGAACATCATGGCGAGCGTCGGCGGGTCGATGGGCTGCGCCTGGATCGGAGTTTCGACCGAGGGATCGCAGAGTGTGTCGGCAACCGTCGCGTCGGTGATGCCGGCTATGGCGACGATGTCGCCCGCTTCAGCCAGATCGACGCTCGTGCGGTCGAGGCCGCGGAACGCCAGAACCTTGGTGACGCGGGTCGTTTCAATCAGCTTGCCGTCGCGCGACATGGCCTTGATCGTCTGGTTCGGCCTGATGACGCCTGAGCGGATGCGGCCGGTCAAAATGCGGCCGAGATATGGGTCGGCCTCGAGTGTCGTCGCGAGCATGCGGAACGGCCCCTCTTCGGCCACCGGCTCCGGCACATGGCGAATGACCAGCTCGAACAGCGGGGTCAGGTCACCCTTCGGGCCTTTCGGGTCGGTGGCCATCCAACCATCGCGGCCGGAGCCGTAGATGACTGGAAAATCGAGCTGCTCGTCGGTCGCGTCGAGGCTTGAGAACAGGTCGAAGATCTCGTTCAACACCTGATCGTGCCGCTCGTCCGGCCGGTCGATTTTGTTGATGGCGACGATCGGGCGAAGCCCGAGCTTCAGCGCCTTGGAGACCACGAACTTGGTTTGCGGTAGCGGCCCTTCCGAGGCGTCGACCAGCACGACGACGCCGTCGACCATGTTCAGGATGCGCTCCACCTCGCCGCCGAAATCAGCGTGGCCGGGGGTGTCGACGATGTTGATACGCATGTCCCGCCAAAGAATCGAGGTGCACTTGGCCAGGATGGTAATGCCGCGCTCGCGCTCGAGATCGTTGCTATCCATCGCCTGCGACTCGACCTTCTGGTTCTCGCGGAAGGCGCCGGATTGTTTCAGCAGCGCATCGACCAGGGTGGTTTTGCCATGGTCAACGTGAGCGATAATCGCAATGTTACGAAGTTTCATTTCGGGGTCCGATCGGGGAAGCGCGGCGGTATGGCCCACGGGCGCGGCCTGCTGCGACGCACAATGTTCGAGGGGGACTAGCACAAAGAGGCCTCCAGGGCCAGCGGCATTGCTGAGGCATGGAGCCTATGCAGAATACGCATATGCACTATTGGGGTGCGACGGCCCGGCGAAGCCACAGGTCTGGCAGATAACCTTTCCGCGCCCTTGTTTATCCTTGCAAAGTGTGCGAAGGAGCGATGCCGAGCGCAGGGGACCGGCCCCAGAAGCAGTGCTTTAGCGGACCTAAAAAAGCGGACCTAAAAAGCGGACCTAAAAGAGCCCAATCTTCAAAGTCCAAGTTTTCCAAGTCCAATCGTCAAAGCCCAAGCTTCGAAGCCCAAGTCCCTCCCAGTCGCGATTTTCAGCCTTCGCTAGAGGGCACTCATCCGAAATTCTGCGCTCCGCGTTCCGAAGCTGCCCCGACGGGGCCGCTCGGCTGCGAACGCTGTAACGGAGAATGCTTTTTGACCGCCACCTTCGCTGAGCTTGGACTCAGCGCCAAAGTGCTCGCTGCCATTGAAGCGGCTGGCTACCCGAACCCGACCCCGATCCAGGCTGAGGCTATTCCAGTCGCTGTCACGGGACGCGACGTCCTCGGTATCGCCCAGACCGGCACCGGCAAGACCGCATCGTTCGTGTTGCCCATGATCACGCGGCTGGAGAGCGGCCGGGCCCGGGCGCGGATGCCGCGTTCGCTGATCCTGGCGCCGACCCGCGAGCTTGCCGCCCAATGCGCGCAGAGCTTCGAGAAATACGGGGTCAACCACAAATTGTCGGTTGCTCTGCTGATCGGCGGCGTGTCGATGGACGATCAGGTCCAAAAACTCGATCGTGGTGCCGACGTGCTGATCGCGACACCCGGCCGCATGCTCGACCATTTCCAGCGCGGAAGGCTGATGCTGATGGGCGTCGAGATCCTCGTCATCGACGAGGCCGACCGGATGCTCGACATGGGCTTCATTCCCGATATCGAGAAGATCTGCAAATTGCTTCCGCCGCGCCGGCAAACGCTGTTTTTCTCGGCGACCATGCCGCCGGAAATCACCCGCCTCGTGTCGCAGTTCCTGAAGGATCCGGTGCGGATCGAGGTCGCCAAACCCGCGACGACGGCAGCGACAATCACGCAGCGGTTCGCCTTCTGCGCGTCGGCCGAGGATTGGGACAAGCGCGAAATTCTGCGCGATCTCTTGAAGTCGCTCGAAGTGCGCAACGCGATCATCTTCTGCAACCGCAAGCGCGACGTGGCGATCCTGCACAAGTCGCTGACCAAGCACGGCTTCAACGCTGGCGCCTTGCATGGCGATATGGACCAGTCGAGCCGCACGGCGACGCTGGACAAGTTCCGCTCAGGCGAGATCGCGTTGCTGGCCGCATCCGACGTTGCAGCTCGCGGCCTCGACATCCCCGACGTCAGCCATGTCATTAATTTCGACGTGCCGTGGCAGCCGGATGACTACGTCCACCGCATCGGCCGCACGGGTCGCGCCGGCAAGGAAGGCTTCTCCGCCACCATCGTCACGCCAGATGACATCAAAGCGATGGAGTCGATTGCCAAGCTGATCGGCGAAGAGACCAAGTGGATCGGCGAGCCGCCGGATGCCGAGGCACTGGCAGATGGCCGCTCGCGCAAACGTGCCCGGGGCAAACCGGCGTCGCGTGGCGGCGCTGAAAAACGCGGTGATGCCCGTGGCCGCCCGCAACGGGGTGAAGCCCGTGGTCGTCCGGATCGGCAAGAACGCGGCGAGTCGCGCGGCCGCCCTGAGCGCCGCAGATCGGTGGTGCCGTCAAGCGAGACCATGGGCGAGCACGCAGACCGCGCCGAGTTACCAAAGTCGATCGTGCCGATCAGCGAGCCGATGCCGCTTTCTGGCGGGCACGCGAGTCATGAGGTCCCGCCGGTATCCGCGGAAGGCGTGGGTCAAGGCCGTCGCGGCAGGAACAGGCCGCAGCGGCGGCCCCATTCTGAAAACAACCGTCTCGATGCCGACGCATCGGCTGACCACGTGGTGGAACATCTCGGCGACGCGCATGCGTCGCGCGAGCGCGCACCTGCGAGCCGGGATCATGGCGACCGTCCGCCCAGAGACCGCGGTCGCGATCGGAACCGGAACCTACCGCGTCGCCGCGAGGCTGCGCCAGAACATGCCGGACCCAGCGAACAACCGCACGTCGATACCGCCGCGATGGAACCCGTCCGTCGCGAACGTGCCGTTCGCGACGCGCCCCGCGATGGCGCCCGCGATACACCACGCAGTTCTGGCCGTAGCCGGGACCGCGGAGGCGAGACCGTCGACGGGCAACGGCGTGACGAACGCCACCCGCAACAGGCGCGCTCCGACGGCAATAGATCTGATGCGCCCAGATCTGATGCGCCGCGCCGGCAGTCGCCGCGCGCCCCCGACGCTCGCCGCGACGAACCGCGTCGCGATGAACCCCGTCGCGACGATAGCCGCGAACGGCCGGCACGCGGCCGTGATCGTGGCGATCGCGGTGGCCAGCAAAACCAAGGCGGCGGAACCCCTGTCGGTCTCGGCGATCATGTGCCAGCGTTCCTGCGGCGGCCAGTTCGGGCGTGAAGTGTTGGCTTAAACGGTGGGCCTGAGGTGCGTGCTTGAAAGGCGGGCCTCGGCCTGCAGGATCAGAGCCGCACCCGGTTCAGCCTCAGCGCATTGCCGACGACGCTGACCGACGACAGCGACATGGCCGCGGCGGCGATGGCGGGCGACAGCAGGATGCCGGTAAACGGGTAAAGGATGCCTGCCGCGATCGGTATGCCCGCCGCATTGTAGATGAAGGCGAAGAACAGGTTCTGCCGGATGTTGGCCATTGTTGCAGCCGACAGAGCCCGGGCCCGCACGATGCCGTTGAGATCACCTTGGAGCAGCGTCACGCCGGCGCTCTCCATCGCCACGTCGGTCCCGGTGCCCATGGCAATTCCGACGTCGGCTGCAGCCAGGGCCGGAGCATCGTTGATGCCATCGCCGGCCATGGCGACGATACAGCCGATGGTCCTCAGTTGCGCGACGATCCGGGCTTTGTCTGCCGGCAGCACCTCGGCTTTCACCTCGCCAATGCCGAGTTTTACCGCCACCGCCTGTGCCGTGGTGACGTTGTCCCCTGTCAGCATCACGATGCGGATACCGGCAGCCTTGAGGGCTGAGATCGCAGCTGGTGTCGTCGCCTTGATCGCGTCGGCAATAGCGATGATGCCCGCGAGCCGGCCGTCGATTGCGACGTAGATCGCTGTGGCGCCGTCCTGGCGCAACGCTTCCGCAATGGTTTCGAGGCTGCGCATGTCGATCCCGCCTTCGCCCATGATGTGGCGATTGCCGATGACAATGGTGCGGCCGTCGATGTGCCCCTTCGCGCCTTTGCCTGCGGCCTGGTCGAAATCCTCGGCTTTGGCGAGCGTCAATCCCTTTTCCGTAGCGGCCCGCACGATGGCGACGGCCAAGGGATGCTCGCTGCCGCGCTCCAGACTGGCGGCCAGGCGCAAAAGCTCCGTTTCGCTGACGCCGGTCACGGTCTTGATGGCGACGACGCTCGGCCGGCCCTCCGTCAAGGTGCCAGTCTTGTCGACAACCAGCGTGTCGATTTTCTCGAGCCGTTCCAACGCTTCGGCATTCTTTATGAGCAAGCCCGAGTGGGCGCCGCGGCCGATCCCGACCATGATCGACATCGGCGTCGCCAGACCAAGCGCGCAGGGACAGGCGATGATGAGCACCGAGACCGCCGCAATGAGACCGAACGCAAATCGCGGCTCGGGTCCAAAGATCAACCACGCCAAAAACGCGAGGGTGGCGGTCAGGATGACAGCGGGGACGAACCATCCAGCGACCTGGTCGGCCAGCCGCTGGATCGGCGCACGGCTGCGTTGGGCGGCGGCCACCATCGCCACAATCTGCGCCAGCACCGTGTCGCGGCCGACCTTCTCGGCGCGCATCACGAACGCTCCGGATTGGTTCATCGTGCCACCGGTCACCTTGTCGCCCGTTATCTTGGTTTGCGGCATGGATTCGCCCGTCACCATGGACTCGTCGATGGCGCTGCGGCCCTCGACGATGGTGCCATCGACGGGCACCCGTTCACCGGGGCGGACGCGAAGCCGTTCACCGGCAACGATGCTGTCGAGACTGACATCCTGCTCCAAACCATCGGTGTTGATGCGGCGGGCAGTTTTGGGTGAGAGATCGAGCAACGCACGGATCGCGCCGCTGGTCCGTTCGCGGGCCATCAACTCCAGGACTTGGCCAAGCAGCGCTAGCACGGTGATCACGGCGGCAGCTTCGAAATAAACCGGCACCGAACCATCAGGCGCCCGCATTGCAGCCGGAAACACGTGCGGCAACATTGTGCCAATAACGCTGTAGAGCCAGGCGATGCCTGTTCCCATGGCGATCAGCGTGAACATATTCAGGTTGCGCGTCGTCAGCGACGCCCAGCCACGCTGGAAAAACGGCCAACCCGCCCAGAACACGACGGGTGTCGCCAGGATCAGCTGTACCCAATGGGAACTCTGTTGGCCAATCCACCGGTGCAGCCCAGTCGTGTGTCCCGTCACATGTCCCGTCACATGTCCGGCCATCTCCAGTGTGAAAACCGGCAGCGCCAACAGCAGGCCGATCAGGAACCGCCGCCGCATATCTGCCAGCTCGGGATTAGGCACCGCATTTTGCGTCGCGATGTCAGGTTCGAGTGCCATGCCGCAGATCGGACAGGCACCTGGGCCCTGCTGCCCGATTTCCGGATGCATCGGACAAATGTAGATCGCCCCCGCCGGCACCGGGGCAACCGGCAACGCAGGGTTAGCCACGGGCTCGAGGTACTTACTCGGATCGCCAATGAACTTCTCCCGGCATCGCGCCGCACAGAAATAGTAGGTAAGCCCCGCATGCGAATGCCGGTGTTTGGCCGTGCGCGTGTCCACGGTCATGCCGCAAACGGGATCTTTGGCGGTATGCCCAGCCGCTTCTGCATCGGTACGTGCGTGGCCGTGCGCCGGCACAGAGGCCATGATGCTCTTCCGATCTTGAAACACTACGATTTCGTTCATGATGGCATTAAACGAGGACGCCGGTCATTAACACGGATCAATGCCAACCGACCGGCTAAGGCGCCGGCTATTTGACGGTTACAACTGCGCCCTGCCGATATTTCTCGACGATCTTCATGTCGGGGTCGACGCCGAGGCCCGGGCCTGTCGGCACAGGCACGCGGCCGTTCTTGGCGACCATCGAGTCGCCATAGGGGCTGGCTTCCAGGTTGGCGTAGATGTTTTCCAGCATTGTGTCGGTCGAAAGCGAGGCGACGATGTGGATCGAGGCCAGATTGCCCGGGCCGAAATAGGCGCAATGCGGGATCAACTCGACCGAGTGCGCCTCGGCCGCCGCGATGATCTTGCGCATCTCGGTGATGCCGCCGATTTTGGTCACGCTCGGCTGGGCGATGTCGACCGCGCCCTTCTCGAAGCTGTCGACGAAATCATGCAGGCCCGCGGCATTTTCACCGGCGGCGATCCGCGTCTGGCCCTCGCGGCGGACGCGGGCGAGGCCTTTGTGATCCTCCGGCGGCCAGACCGGCTCTTCGAGCCAGTAAAGATTGGCCGGGCGGTAGGCTTCCTCCATGGCCAGCGCCTCGGCGACGCTCCACGGACAATTGACGTCGTTCATGAGGCCAGCGTCGCGGCCGGCGCCTTCCCGGGCGGCGCGGACGGCATCGACCGAGTGCTCGTGCAGCTTGATATGCGTGAAGCCCAGCGCCACGCGTTCAGCGCAGATGCGGGCGACGGTCGAGGGCGTGCTGTAGCGCATCAGACTCGAATAGGCGCGGACATCGGGACGTTTGGCGCCGCCGAGCAGTTGACTAACGGGCAACCCGGCGCGTTTGCCAGCGATATCCCAGAGCGCGATGTCGACGCCGGAATGCGCGTAGACCACCGGTCCATTGCGGCCGAAGATGTGGAAGGCCTGTGCGGCTTCCCGATGCAGCTGCGCAATCTGTGTCGGGTCTTTGCCGATGAACCAAGGGGCGACGTAGGATTCCAAGGCGGCCTTGGTTGCCGGGATGATGTTGTGGCCGAAACCCTCGCCCCAGCCGGTGATCCCGGCATCCGTTTCCACCTGAATCAACAGATGGTCCTGGGATGGGAAGCGCAAGCCGGCAAACTCGGGACCTTTGGCCCCCATGTCGTAGGGAATGCGCACGTAGTGGGCGTGAATGGCGGTGATCTTCATGGGTGGCCCCCGTTGTTGGCAATGCGGCTCCGGGGTGATGTTAGCATTGCGGCGACGAAGCGCTACGCTGTCCGCAGGCCGCTATGAGCCCGCCGCATTGCAAGGTCGCAGTGGCGGCGGGCCTCCGGTGTTGGTGCCGTCCGCCAAGCCTGCTAACTTCCCGGCCAGAATGATCAACGGCGACGATCAACGGGCACGTTTAACGGAACCGGGAGACACGGGTGAACACGTCCAAGCTATTGCACTGGGAAGATGTCGAGGTCGGCACGCCGAATACCTATGGGGCCTACACCGTGACCAAAGAGGAGATCTTCGCTTTTGCGCGCGCCTACGATCCGCAGCCGCATCACGTCGACGAGGAAGCCGCCAAGCTGTCGCTGACCAAGGGCCTGTGCGCTTCGGGCTGGCATACCTGCGCGATGTTCATGCGCATTCTCTACGACGGCGTCCTGAAGAATGCTGCGTCGCTCGGGGCGTCCGGCATCGAGGAAGTCAAGTGGATCAAGCCCGTCCGCCCCGGACATGTGCTGAGGGCGCGCTCGGTGTGCACGGCCAAACGCCTGATGAACTCCCGCGACGGCGTCGGCATCGCCCAGATGAAACATGAAATCCTGAACCAGCACGACGAGCTCTTGATGACTATGGAGAACGCCCAGTTCCTGGCGGTCCGGGATCCGGCGAAGGCCCGCGCGGAGTTCAAGTCATGAGCACCTTTTTCGAGGATCTCGTGGTCGGCCGCATCGTCGAGCTTGGCGTTCACACGTTCTCGGCCGCCGACATCAAGGAGTTCGCGGCCAAGTACGACCCACAGCCGTTTCACATGGACGAGGAAGCGGCCAAGGCCTCGCTGTTTGGCGCGCTGTGTGCGTCCGGCTGGCACACGGTTGCGATCTATACCGGCTTCAACATTCGCACACGCCAGAAAGCCGAGGCCGCCGCAACCGCGCGTGGCGAGACGATCGCGCGGTGGGGACCGTCGCCCGGCTTCAAGGACCTGAAGTGGCCGCGGCCAGTCTTTGCCGGAGATACCGTGAGCTTCCGCCAGACCGTCGCCAACAAGATCGATCTGAAATCGCGGCCCGAACGCGGCATGTTGGTGACCCGGGGTGAGGGATTCAATCAAAAGGGCGAGCCGGTGTTCGGCGTTACCGGGCAAATCCTGGTGCCACGGCGGGAGCCGCTGGGGACGGTGTAGTGGGAATGCACGTGTCGTCGAGGATGGCCAACCGGCGCCGGCCATAGCTCAAATAAACGCGGCAAAGAACTGATAACCGCAGGACAGAACCGGCGAAGCCAGGGCAGAACTGGATGCACTCCAGCCGACGCAACACCGCTTGCTTTCTTTCGTCGCATCAGGCGCCGATGGTCGGGATCGACGATTTCGCCATTCCATCTGCTAGGATGATCGGCGAAGGTCAGGATGCTTGTTCGGGTGGCTCCTTGACCCATTGTTCAGAGCGCAAAAGCTCGATTCCGGTCCGCTTTGCGATGCGCTCGATGTCTGCCGAATTGTCCAAGAAAAGCGGGATTTTTTCATGCTTTAATTGGATATAGCTGGTCTGAGCCCACCTCAATCCGGTCAGAGGATCAATCGTCTGCTCGGCGGTGATCGACCCGACGTCGGCGAACCGTATCGTCATCGGTGGATAGGGCTGCTGGTAAAGCTTTATGTGCTTCTCCTCGATGTCGAATATTACGATGTAAGCGGACTCCCGGAGAAAGGACAGGCCGTAGCTGATGGCAAGTCCGGCATAGCCTAGCGACAACAGCACCGAGCCGCTGCTCAGATCGGAGCTGCTCATGAGCGAATAGACAAGCATTGCGGCCCCGGACAACGGATACACTGCCGCCGCGAAGAGTCTTTGCAGGTCTGACGCTCCGTGCCGCAGCTCGATCATGTGGTCGAAGTATTTTACCCGCATAATTACCTCCGGAGTTGAGACCTGCAGCATAGGGCCATGTCATTATGCTAGGCTGTGTCCAGGATCACGACGGGAGACCACGCATGGCCAACATCAATGCCGGATCGTTTACGACGCGGCCTGAAATCGACGGCACCTTCGGCGTCTGCACCACGACGCACTGGATCGCGACCGCAGTCGGCATGTCGATCCTGGAGAAGGGCGGCAACGCCTTCGACGCCGGCATCGCGGCAGCCTTTACGCTGCAGGTGGTCGAACCACATCTGTGCGGTCCGGGCGGTGACGTGCCGGTTATGGTGTTCGACCAGCGCAAAGGCAAGCCGGAGGTGATCTGCGGCCAAGGGCCGGCACCCGCAGGCGCCACGATAAAGCATTACCGCGACGAGCTGGGCCTCGACATCATTCCCGGTACCGGCCTGCTGGCGCCCTGCATTCCCGGCACGTTCGAGACCTTCATGATGGTGCTGCGCGACTACGGCACCATGCGCCTGCGTGACGTGCTGGAACCATCGATCGGCTATGCCAAGAACGGCCATCCCATCGTCGAGCGCGCCTGCGCCACCATCGCGACGGTGAAGGCTCTCTTCAAGGAGCACTGGCCGACGTCGGCGGCGGTCTATTTGCCCGGCGGTAACGTGCCGGCGCCGGCGACGCTGTTTTGCAACGCGGCTCACGCCGAGACCTATCTGCGCATACTCAAGGAAGCCGAAGCGGGCGGCGGCTCCCGCGAAGCCGAGATCGACCGGGCACGGAAGGCCTGGAGCCAGGGCTTCGTCGCCGAGAAAATCGGCCAGTTCTGTGCCACGAATGAGGTGATGGACGTCTCCGGCCGCCGTCACAAAGGTGTGTTGACTGCGCAGGATATGGCCGGCTGGTTGCCGACAACCGAAGCGCCGCTGTCGCTCGACTATGGCCGGTATCAATTGCTAAAGCCTGGCCCCTGGACGCAAGGGCCGACGGTGCTGCAGACGATGGCCATCCTCAAGGGCTTCGATCTCGACAAGCTGTCGCCGACGGACCCTGACTACATCCACCTGTGGATCGAAGCGGCGAAGCTTGCTTACGCCGACCGCGAAGCCTTCTACGGCGATCCGAAGTTCGCCAAGGTGCCGATGGATGTGCTGCTGTCGGAACGTTACAACAACGACCGCCGCCGCGAGATCGGCTCGACGGCATCCATGGAGCAGCGGCCGGGCAAGATCGAGGGCTACGGCGGCGGCGTCATCATGAAGGGCATCTCCGAGGGCCGCGTCGCCGTTTCAGCCGCGGGTGCCGGCGAGCCGACAGTCGGCTCGATGGGGGAATCGCGCGGCGATACCACGCACATCGACATCATCGACCGCGACGGCAATATGTTTACCGCCACACCGTCGGGCGGCTGGCTGCAGTCGTCGCCCGTTATCCCCGAGCTTGGCTGGCCACTCGGCTCGCGCGCGCAGATGTTCTGGCTCGACGAAAAACATCCCGGCGCCCTGATGCCCGGCAAGCGGCCGCGCTCGACGCTCTCGGTCGGCATGGCGATGCGCGACGAGAAGCCTTACATGATCTGGGGCACGCCGGGTGGCGATCAACAGGACCAGTGGGCGTCGCAGTTCTTCATCCGGCATGCACATTTCGGCATGAACATGCAGGAGGCGATCGACGCGCCGGCCTGGCACATAGAGCATTTCCCGGCCTCGTTCTGGCCGCGCGCGGCGCGTCCCGGCGTCGTGGTGCTCGAAAACCGCGTGCCGGCAGCGACGATCCAGGAACTCAAGCGCCGCGGCCACAAGGTTGAGGTCGGTCCGGACTGGTCCGAGGGCCGCTTGACCGCCGCCAGCCAGGACGGTGTGCGTCGCCGCGCCGCTGCCAACCCGCGCGGCATGCAAGGCTACGCGGCTGGCCGGTGAGGCCGTCCGGTGAAGCTTGCTGGCGTGCGCTCGCTGCGGCGTGCCTAATCCGCTTTCGCGTCCGCTCCATCCAGACGGCGGGGGAGGATGCCGAGGATCGGTGCGATGCGGGTGACGATGCGCGCTGTGACCGGGGCGGCGTTGACTGCAGCCGTGATCTGGTTGCGGGTTTCGGCCGTCGGCTGCGGCTCGAACAGCGAGATGAGCGTCAGATAGCGGGGTTCATCCATCGGGAATGCGCCAGCGAACGAGGATATGACCGACCGCCGCTGATAGCCGTTCTCGCCCGGCATTTCTGCGGTCCCAGTCTTGCCGCCGACGCGATACCCAGTCACGTCAGCGCGGTGACCGGTGCCGTTTCGCGAGGTGACGTTCAGGCGCATGATTTCACGCATCGCCGCACTCGTTGCCGGCATCAAGATGGCCTCGCGGATGGCCTCGCGCGTCGCTTTCCCGAGGATCGGCGTTTCGGTGGCGATGTAGGTTGGCGTCACGCGGTATCCACCATTGAGCAAGGCGGCGGCCGCGGATGCGAACTGCATCGGCGCAACGGCCAGACCGTGACCATAGGAAATCGTCACGGTTTCGATACGGTCCCAGCGCTTCGGCAACAACGGCGGCGCCACGGTTCCTGTTTCCGTTCGCATCTGCTCGGTCAAGCCCAGGCGTGCCAGGAACATCAACTGGCGTTCGGTACCACCTTCCAGCGCCAGCAAACCTGCACCGACGTTCGAGGACTGGAGGAAGATGTCGCGCACGCTCAGCGGGACAGGGGATGGATGGGCATCCTTGATCGTGAAGCGGCCGATTTCGATCGGCTTGGTCACGTCGTAGGTTTTCTCGAGCGTCGCCCGCCCCTCCTCCAGCGCCATCGCGACGGTCAGCATCTTGAAGATCGAGCCGAGCTCGTAAACGCCGCCCTGCAACCGTTCGGGACGGCTGGGATCAAGCACCTCGGCAGGCCGGTTGGAATCGACTGACGGCAACGACACGGCTGCCAGAATTTCGCCGCTGCGGATGTCCAGAACCAAGCCCGCTGCGGCCGTTGCCGTATAGCGCGTCATGGCGCTTTTCAATTCGTCGGCGACCGAGTGCTGGACACCGAGATCGAGCGACAGGCGCACCTGCTTCAGACGTGAGGCGGTTGCACCTGAGACGGCGTCGAGACCCATCGTTTCGTCGATGTACCGCTCGAGCCCGGCCTGTCCGCGGTTGTCGACATTGACCTGGCCGACGATGTGGCCGGTCAATGCGCCGGTGGGATAGACGCGCTTTGGCTCGCGCCGGAAGGCGAGGCCCGGCAGACCTAAGTCATGGACGCGTTGGGCTTCCACGGGCGCCATGCCGCGTTTGATCCAGGCGAAGCGGCGGTTGCGATCGCCGAGGCTCTTGCGCAATTCCGCTTCATCGAGCAACGGCAACGCCAGCGTCAGCTTTTCGATGACCTCGTCGAGGTCGAGAAGCAGGGCTGGATCGGCAAAGAGCGACGCGGCATCGACGTCGGTGGCGATGATGCGACCGTTCCGATCAACGATGTCGGGCCGCGCATGCACGCGCACGATCGGCTCCGCCGACGCCAGCCGCGCCTCGTTGCGTCCTGCAAACGCCAGGTTGAGCATCTGCCCGCCGATGGCCGCGAACAGCAACATCATCGCCAGCGCAACCGGCAGCAGCCGCCCACGCGCTTGAGGCGTGGCCTCCGGGCGTTGCCGCGGCTGGCTTGATATTGCGGTTGCGGTCATGCCGCCTCGGTTGCAGCGCTTGTTACACAGTGTCAGTTGGCCAGGACCTACCGGGGACCTGGTTCGGCACTTTGCGGGGCTTCGGCATCGTCTGATGGCAGCGCGTCGATGTCGGGCTTATCCAGTATCCGAGCGATGCCATCGTCGCGACTGCCATCGATACGGACGTATTGACGTTCGCGAACCGGCTCCATGCCTTGTGCGCGCGCCAGTTTCTCGATGCGCTCGGGCCGGCCGAGATAGGCGCGTTCGGCCTTGAGAACGGCGATCTCGCGTTCGGTTTTTTCCGCCGTCCGTTCCTGGGCCTGCACCCGCGATTCGATGCGGCGGGTGTCGTGTTTCAAGCCGTAAAGCGCGATCGCGGAGGAGAGGGCGAGAAATGCAGCGGCGATATCAACCAGTCGAGCCATGCCAACACCTTCCGAAATCAGCGGCGGCCAGACCCCCCACGAGCCCCTCCTGGTATTCCAAGTTCGGCCGGATCATCAGGCGTGAAGGCTGGCGCTGTTGTGCGTTCCGCAGCGCGAAGCTTGGCTGACCGGGCTCGGGGATTGGCCGCGAGTTCGTCTACAGATGCGGTTAAGGGATTCCGGTTAACAATTCGAAAACTTGGCTCGAACACTTGTATCGATTGGCTGGGCGGGCCGTGCCGCGACCCCGGCGATTGAGGTCTCGACCGGCGCGCCAGGAAGCGTTTGACGATCCGGTCCTCGAGCGAGTGGAATGTCACCACCACCAGCCGGCCGCCCGGGGGCAGCAGGCGTTCCGCGGCTTCAAGAGCGGCTGCCAACTCGCCAAGCTCGTCGTTAATGTGGATGCGCAAGGCCTGAAACGTGCGCGTGGCCGGATGCTTCTCGTCCCCCCGCGCGCGGCCGAGTGTTTTTTCGAGGATCGCTGCAAGCGCGCGAGTCGTCGTGATTGGGCCTGTGTCCCGCACGCGCAGGATCGCCTTGGCGATGGCGCGCGACCGCCGCTCCTCGCCGTACTGGTAGAGCACGTCGGCGATCTCGGCTTCGTCTGCGGTATTGATGAAATCGGCCGCGGTCGGCCCCGTCGGGCCCATGCGCATGTCGAGCGGCCCGTCGGCCATGAACGAAAAGCCGCGCTCGGCCGTATCGATCTGCATGGACGAAACGCCGATATCGAGGACGATGCCAGCGGGTGGCGTGAGGTTCTCGCGTGCGACGTCGCCTAAGGCGCTGAAGGGCGCGAGAACGATCGTCAACCGGCCTGCATAGTGCGCAACTATTGGCGCGGCGGCGGCAACGGCGGTCTCGTCGCGATCGAGGGCCAGAACCTGTACATCGGCAGCGGCGTCGAGAATGGCGCGGCTGTAGCCGCCGGCGCCAAATGTTCCGTCGATTATCCGGGCGCCGGGTTTCAGGGCGAGCGCGTCGAGCACTTCGCGGAGCAGGACGGGAATATGCCGCGCTTGCCCTGAGGTCATGATCTGGTTCCGCCGTCGCCACGATCGTCGACAACGGTGCCGCGGCCGGCACCCAGAAGCTTGCGATGCGCGTCTACTTTTTCGCGCGCCCGCTGGCGTCGCTCGTCGAAGCGTTTCGGTTCCCACATCTGAAATTTTTCACCCAGGCCGACAAACGCGACCTCGGCGACGAAACCGGCATGGGCACGAAGCTTTTCAGGAAGCACGATGCGTCCGTCCTGGTCGAGGCTGAGGATCTGGACGTCACCATAGAGCGCGACAGACAACTCGTCCCGCTCGTCCGAATAATCAGGGAGACCGCTGAGCAACCCATCGATCTTCTGCGCAAGTCTCTCGCCGCCTGCATCGAGCGCTGGAGCATCGAGCGAAGGATAGCAGTAGACGCCGGGAACGGTGCCGCCGCCATAGCGATCGCGCTCCAGGACGGCGCGGAAGGATGCCGGGATGGAGACCCGGCCTTTCGTGTCGATCTTGTTGGTGAATGTCGAGACAAAGCGGTCCATCTCCAGGGTCGGGCCTCGCGTCTACGCCTGCTCACCAAACAATTTCACTCTCAACGCTTCGTTCGCGTTCCCAGGGGCGTCCCGGCAACGCTGAAAAAACGGGCAGCAGGTGGTCGCTCGTCCCCCTCACCCCCGTTCGGAGTTCGGCGCCACAACCTGCGTCCCGTGCCCGATGCGGACGGGCATGAGCGGGATTACATGGGTTTTTATGGGCGTCAATGGAATATTGACCATTTGACGTCACGTGCATGGAATTTCTGTGCTCGACGCTTGGGATGCGGCAGATCTGCATCGGTAACCATGGCCTCCCCTCGGCGCGGGGCAGTGCCGCGCCGGTCGCGGTCTTCAGCGCTCCGAATCGCTTGCGCCGCGGCTTTGCCTCGGATATCGCGGCAGGAACTTTCAGATGGACGGGACCAGACAAATGACCAAGACCGGTAGCGAAAAGGTCGGCGGCGACAAGGTCGGCTTCGAGGTGCTGCACGAGTTCGTCGAGCCCGCGCGGAAAGCCCTGTCCAAGGAGACCTGGGACTACCTGATGGGCGGCGCCGATACCGAGACGACGCTGGAGCGCAACCGGGCCGCACTGGATGCCATCGCCTTCCGGCCGCGCGTGCTGCGTGACGTCGCCGAGGTATCGACGCGGGTCAAGTTCCTCGGCCACGATCTGCGCCTGCCGGTCATTCTGGCGCCGATTGGATCGCTGCAGGATCTCTGCCCTGTCGGTGCCACCGCGCCGGCAAAGGCCGCCGCCAAGTTTGGCGTGCTGCATATGCTTAGTTCCGTCGCCAAGCCCGGGCTCGCGGAAGTCGCGGCGGCAGCGCCGAACTATCCGAAGCTCTTCCAGCTTTATGTGCGCGGCAACCCAGACTGGGTCGATGCCCGAATCGCCGAAGCCGTCGAGCATAAATATGCTGGCGTCGCTTTGACCGTCGATCTCGACTACTACGGCCGCCGCGAGCGTGATCTGGCCAAACGCTATAAGCCAACGGCCCGCCGCGCCGGCGGCGAGGGTTCAGGCGACCCCTTCCAGGCGCGTTTTTCCTGGGAGGACATCAAGCGCATCCGTTCCAAGTGCAAGTTGCCCTTGATCCTGAAGGGCATCGCCACGGCCGAGGACGCGCTGATCGCGATCGAGCATGGCATCGACGTCGTGTACGTTTCGAACCACGGGGGCCGCCAACTCGATCATGGTCTCGGTGGCATGGACGTGTTGCCGGAAGTCGTGGAGGCCGTGCGCGGCCGCGCTGCCGTCGTGGTCGATGGTGGGTTCATGCGCGGCACCGACGTCGTAAAGGCCATGGCGCTTGGTGCCAATGCGGTCGGTATGGGCCGTTTGCAAGGCCTGGCGCTGGCAGCCGGCGGCGAGGATGGCGTCGTCCGCGCGCTGGAGTTGGTCGAAGACGAGGTGCGGCGCGTTCTCGGATTGCTTGGCGTCACGTCGTTCGCGCAACTCGACCGGCGTTATGTGACGGCCGCGACGCCGCTCATCCGCCGTGGCATCGACAGTCCGTTCCCGCTCCTGAAGGAGGGGTATTGAGGCAAAGGCCGTTGCCGCGAATATCCATGATATGTATCGGCAGAACGCCAGGGTGCCGCGTCTGCTGGCACACAACAAATTTGGCGAGAAGCAACCATGAACCTGCTCCCCGACACCTTGGCCGACCGTTACAGGCGCTTCAAGTTCCGGCATTTCGTGCCAAACCAGGATCACTACGAGGCGCTGGCCCAGAACGGCCAGAGTCCCGACATCATGATGGTGTCCTGCTGCGACAGCCGCGTCGATCCCGAGACGATTTTCTCGGCGTTGCCAGGCGAACTCTTCGTCATGCGTAATGTGGCGAACCTGGTGCCGCCGTTCGAAACCTCGGGCAAGTACCACGGCGTCTCGGCTGCGTTGGAATTTGCAGCGCTCAATCTGCGGGTCAAACACATCGTGATCTTAGGGCATTCGAGTTGTGGCGGCGTGCGCGCCTGCCTCGATCGTGCGGCGGCGCGCCAGACCGAGGCTCAGTTCCTCACGAATTGGATGTCGATGCTCGATGCGGCGCGAGCCAAAGTGACGGCTGAGTTGGCGGGCCGTCCCGCGCACGAAATGCTCGCAGCACTCGAGCGCGAAGGCATTAAGACGTCGCTTGCGAACCTGCGGACGTTCCCATGCATTCAGGTGCTCGAGGCCAAGGGACGCATCGCCTTGCACGCCGCCCATTACGACATCGCCAACGGCACGCTGTCGGTCTTGAACGAGGGCACGTCCGAGTTCGTCGGGATTTGATGCGGTTTATGGGTCGCCGCGCGAGCTGCCGCGCTGCTTATAGCGGCACGCCGGATTTCGCGTCCTTGACCACTTTGTAATAAGCCCAGAGCAGGCGGGCCGCGACCCCGCGCCAGGGTTTCCAGCGCTCGGCAATCGCGGCGAGCTCCTTGGCCGTAGGACGTTCGTCGAGGTCCATGGCCATTTGCGCCGCAACCTGCAGGGCGAGGTCACCGGGGGCGAACACATCGGCGCGGCCGATGCAGAACATCAGGAAGACGTCGGCAGTCCACGGTCCGACGCCCGAAATGCGGGTCAGCGCGGCATGGATGTCCTCATTCGCAAGATGATCAAGGCGGCCAAGGTCTAGGCCACTCGCCGCGACTTCCCGCGCCATGGCGTTCAACGTCTTGATTTTGCCCCGCGACAGACCCGCAGCACGCAGCTCCGGCTCCGGGATCGCCAACAACGTTGGCGCATCAAACGGCTGCACAGCGGCGATTGTGCGGGTCCAAATAGCCGACGCGCTGGCCACCGATAGCTGCTGGCCGACGATGATCCGGGCCAGCCCCTCGAACCCCGCTTCCCGCCGCCGCAACGGCGGGTCGCCGGCCGCATCGTGCATCCTTCGGATAACAGCGCACTTCCGGCGCAAGGCTTTAATGCCGGCGCGGACGTCGTCGTCCGTCGCGATGAGGCTCTGGTGTTTGGTGCGGCTTGCAGCCATGGGGACTCTCGGGCACGAGTGAGGGATGAGCGAACAGCATAACCCCTTGCCCGAGCTATGACAGCCAACCCACCACCGGCAACTGAAAATGATCAGGCGGATTTTGGACCACCTGTCCTGCGCTTCGCGCCGAGCCCGAACGGCGAGTTGCATCTGGGACACGCGCTGTCGGCATTGACCGGCTACGACATTGCCCGGCGTCTTGGCGGACGGTTTTTGGTGCGCATCGAAGACATCGATCTCGGCCGGTGCCGGCCCGAATACATCGACGGCATATTCCGCGACCTGGAATGGCTGGGCGTTGCATGGGACGGGCCGGTCTGGCGCCAATCGGAGCGGTTTGGCGCGTACGAGGCGGCAGCGCGGAAACTGGCGGCTGCGGGCTTGCTCTATCCCTGCTTTGCCAGCCGTTCGGAGATTCAGCTAGCGGCCCATCCTGGAGCGCTCGATCCCGATGGCGCGGCCCTTTATTCCGGGCTGCACCGGCACTTGTCGCCGGCCGAGATCGCGCGGCGAACGGCGGCTGGCGACGCGCATGCCATGCGGCTTCATATGGAGGCTGCACTGCGAAACGTTGCAGATGCGCCGCTCACATATGTGGCGCTGGATGCAACCCTAAAACCCACCCGCAAAATCGCTGATCCTTCTCGATGGGGCGACGCGGTCCTGCAGCGCAAGGATGTGCCCACGAGCTACCATCTGGCCGTGGTCGTTGACGATGCAGCGCAAGGCATCACCCACGTCGTTCGCGGGTTGGACCTGCTGGCGGCGACCGACCTGCACGCGCTTTTGCAGGCGTTGCTCGGTTTGCCCACCCCCATCTACCATCACCACCGGCTGATCACCGATACCGCGGGGCGGAAGCTTGCGAAAAGCCTCGGCGACACCAGCTTAGCGCAACTCCGCGACGGCGGGCTCCAGCCGGACCGGTTGCGGCAGTTGATCGGCCTCACGCCGGACCGGTGACGCCGCCGCGCAATCAGTGGTTACGACATAACATTTGCTCCACTAGATAAGGATCTGTAAATAGTATATAAACGTCTTGGGCGTGAAGGTTGTCGTGGGCACGTCGTGATGCCCAATGCAACTTGGTTTGGCGCGGCGGCGGTCTGGTGGCGTGAAAAAGCAGAAGTCAAATCGGGCTCGCAGCGGCAATCCCGCCCGTCAACGCGCCAAGGTTGCGCCGGTTCCGGCTGCCTCTACCCCAAAGCCCACCGCTGGCCGGTCTGCCGGCAGTTCCGGCATTTATGGCGGCCTGTTTTCCAAGAACACGTACTCCAAACTCACTTGGCCGACTTTGTCGCTGCAAACGCTTGGCAATTCCAGCAAACGCGTTGCTCCCCATCGGCCGCGCGCCGAGCGAGTGCCAACTGCTGTTGCAGCGCCTTATTCGCGCGACGATCGTCAGGCGTTGCTGATCCTTTTGGCACCGTTCTTCTTCGTCGCGTTCTCGCTCGCCAGTCAGCAGGTGCTACGCACTCTGTCGCTGCCCCGGTTGCCGGAAAGATTGCCAGAGCTCGCGCGGCCGTCGGCACCCATGAACGTACCGGCGCCGGTCGTGCCGGCCCCCGAAATGACAGAAGTGCGGCCGGCAATCCTGCCGCGCTCTCGACCCACGCTGAGCGTACCGATGGTACCGGAAGCGCACCCCGAGGTCGCGCCGGCGGTCGTGCAGCAGGCGGCCAGCAATTTCAGCACGGCGCCGTTGCCGCCCCTGCCGCGACTGGCCATGCCGGATGTGCTGCCCCTCATTTTACCGGCACCCGTGTTACCTGTCCCCGCATTGGCTTCACCGCCCGCTGTTGCCTCAGTCGCGCCGGAGAGGTTAGCCCCATTTTCTATCAGCCCCGCGGCGCCCGTCGCGGCCGAGCAGAAAACCGCAAGTCTCGATAGCGCATTGCGCCCCGACGTGGACCGGCCACAGCCGCGTGTTGCGCCCCCGCCGAAAGCTCCGGCACCATCCGTATGTGCGGCACCCGCAGCGCTCTTTGGTGGCGGTATCACGGCGCGGTCGCTTCCAGTTTTGCCACCTGCCGATTTCGGACGCGCACTTGCGGCAGCAGCGCAGCAGCAACTCGGCGACCTCGTCATCTACAACGCCCGCTATGCCCGCATCGCCTATCCCATGGGCGATGTTGCTGGCCTTTACGGCGTGTGCACCGACGTCGTCGTGCGCGCCTACCGGGCACTGGGGATAGATCTGCAGGAATTGATATATACGACGAAGTCAGGCCGGGGCGATCGCCATATCGACCATCGCCGTGTCGATGTCGTCCGCAGGTTTCTGGAGAAACACGGGAAATCATTGCCGATCAGTGAATTCGCCGAGGACTATCGTCCCGGCGACATCGTAACGTATTATCGGCCGCAGAATCGCACATCAACCGCCCACATCGCCGTTGTCAGCGACAAACTCGCCCCGTCAGGCCGCTTGATGGTCGTGCATAACCGCGGATGGGGACCGCAGTTGGAAGACGCACTATTCGTCGACAAGATCACAGGGCACTACCGGTATTCCGGGATGGAAACCAATCACGCCGCCGGCAGGGCTGCAAACGGGGCATCGGATGAACGCAAGCGGCGCGCCGTTGGCCCAAGGACGGCGTCGGTCGCCGAAGCCAATCGCTGAGCGTGTTCCAGGCATCCGAAATTAATCCAATATTAATGAGTTGAGACAGAAACCGGTTCACTGGTTTCAAATTTCAACATTTGATGCTGAAAAGCCACGAGCAGGTCGTATAATTTTCTTGTTTCAGAGTGCGAATAAGTACAGCCCTGACGCAGGCGGCGGTTGGGGCGAAGATGATTGATATCAAGACTGCGATTTCCAAATTTTTCGAACTCCGAAAACATTCCATTTTGCCGGCAGCAATGATGCCGTGGCGGTCGACGATTTCGATCCCGCGCGAGCGCATGACGCTTGCCGTCCAGTTCGAGAAGCTTGTCGCGATCAACGACCGGGCGACGCCTGACAGCACGCGTCTCGCAAAAATGCAGGTCGAGGCCGTCGCGTCGCTCGAAACGGCAAGTTTTGCGTTCGATCGTGTGCTCGAAGATTTGGCAGCGCTGAACCTCACAATGCCAAGTCTCGCAGCCTATATCTGCCCCATAGCGCCGTCGCTGTCTGTGCAGGTTGCAACGCCGCCGGCAGCGGACGATGCCGACCACATCAAGCGGGCTGCATAAGTTTGCTCGATCGCAGTAGTCGCACCCGCGTCACACGCGTGAGACGTGCAGCGGGGGCATACGCTGGGTCCACGGGCTTGCCTCCTCCAGCGCCGCGCCCAGTTGCAGCAGTAGATGTTCGGCGGCCGGACGGGCCGCGAGCTGGACGCCGATCGGCAACCCGCTCGAGTGCATCGCCAGCGGTAGACTGAGGGCCGGCGTGCCCATGATGTTGTGCGGCACCGTGTACTGGCAGGGCACGGCCAGCAGTTTCTCGGTGACCGTTTCCATCGTTACGTCGGTACGGCCGAGGTTGTAGTTGCCCCAGGGCTCCGCCACCCGCGCCGTCATCGGCGACAGCCAGATATCGCACGTGCTGTAGAATGTCCCCAATTGCCGGCGCGCCGTGTTCAGCGCAGCGATGGCGGCGAAGAAATCGGCGGAGGTCAAACGACGCGCGTGCTCGTAGATTTTGAGCACGACGGGCTCCAGCGTGTCCGGCCCGGGCTTGCGGCCCGTTTTCGCGGAATACTGCGCGATCCGGCCGTCGAAACCAAAGAACCAGACATCGGTGAATTTGCGCACCAGATCGACGCCGCCGAACTCGGGATCATGCTCGAAAACGTCATGCCCCATGGCTTCCAGCAGCGCACCTGTCCGCTTCACCGCCGCCGCGATTTCTGGATCGACTGCCACGCCCATCAGCGGCTTCAGCGTCAGGCCAATTTTGAGTCGCGGGGCCTTGGAGCGTGCCAGGGCGGCATAGGACTGATCAGGCTTCGGGATCAGGAAGGGATCGCCGGGCTGCGGCACGGCCAGGCAATCGAGCATTGCCGCGGCATCGCGTACGGTCTTGGCCTGCACGAAATTAGTTGCGAGACCGAACCCGTTCTCATCCAGCGCCGGCCCGAAGGAAATACGCCCGCGCGATGGCTTGAGGCCAAGCCCGCCGCACCAGCTCGCCGGAATGCGGATCGAGCCCGCGATGTCGGACCCGTGCGCCAGCGGTACCATGCCTGATGTAACAGCCGCTTGTCCGCCGCCCGTCGAGCCGCCAGCCGAAAAGCCTTTCCGCCAGGGGTTGGAGGTGTTGCCATAGATCGCGCCCTCGGCTGTCCCCGCCATGGAGTATTCCGGCGCTGCCGACCGGCCCAAAATGTTGACGCCAGCGGCCTTCAGCAGCGTGCAGTAGTGCGAATCCCTCTCGGCGATCATGCCCGCGCACAGCCGGCTACCGAACTCGATCCGCCGGCCGCCTTCGTGGCCGAACACGTCTTTCATCAGCAGCGGAACGCCGCGGAACGGGCCGGTTCCCAGCGTTTTTTCGTCGAGGCCGCCGATGCGGTCGGCGTAGATCTCGACGACGGCGTTGACCTCGGGATTGATCGCAGCGATTGCTTTTTCCGCAGTCAGGGCCAGTTCTTTTGGCGTCACCTGGCCCCGGGCGACGAGCTCGGCCAGTCCCAAGCCGTCATAGGACGCGTATTCGGAAAGGGTCATCGGGGTGCTCTGGGACATGGCTCTGTTCCGGCTCTGGCGTGAGGTTGTGGCATCAAGGATGGGGCCATTTGAATGCAACGCCGGTTCACGAGCAAGATGTTTGGGTGTCGTTTCGCTATCCACAGCTCTGAAAGCACGGCCCGGCCGGGACTCACGGTAAGCTCATGCAACCTTCGACGGGGACCAGCATGGCTGCCAACGACACGCCGTTTCGCATCGACATCGATCTCGACCATGCCGAGCGGGAGGCGCAGCGCATCCGCGACTGGCTGGCGGCGCTGCGCAAACGCCATGATCTCTCGCGGTTCGAGTACACTCGTCTCGTCCAGATCGTGCCGGCCGGGCCGACGCACAGCCATCCGATTTTGACGCTCGGTACGCGCTTCTCGGAGACCGAGGACCTGTTGCTCGCAACCTATTTGCACGAGCAGATGCATTGGTATCTCTGGCGGCTCGGCGGGCCGGATCATGACCCCGTCGCGCCGTTCTTCGACGAGTTGGTACGCCGCTATCCGAAGGCACCGACGCGGTTGCCGGAGGGCGCGCGCAGCTACGAGCAGACCTATGTGCATCTGGTCGTGTGCTGGCTGGAGATCGCGGCGGTCACGGAGTTGATCGGCCGTGAACGGGCGGAAGCGCTAGCCGACACGCAGTGGGGCTATCGCTGGATCTATCGCACGGTGCTGCAGGATTGGGATGCCCTTGGCCAGTTGCTGCTGGAACATGGCGTGCTGCCGATCCGGACGCCGGCGCAACTGGACGCCCTGGAGAAACGCGGCAAACCGGCGTCGCCCGCGCGCAAGCCCGGGACTACCGCCGCGCCGCGAAAAACGAAACGAGCAGCTCTGCCGAAGCCGTCGCAGAAATCCCGCCGTAAACGTCCGGCGCGTGGTGACAGGACGACTGGCTGAAGATGCGCGCGCCGTTCTCGACGCCGCCGCCTTTGGCGTCGCTGGCGCCAAAATAAAGCCGGCGGATGCGCGCAAACGAAATCGCCGCCGCGCACATGGGGCAGGGCTCCAACGTCACCGTCAGATCGCAGCCGGTGAGGCGCTCGGAGCCGTGTGCGGTGCACGCTGCGCGAATCGCCAGCATTTCGGCGTGCGCCGTCGGATCATTCAGTTCCCGCGTGCGATTGCCGGCTTTTGCCAGAACCTGACCATCCGGACCTGACACGACCGCGCCCACAGGCACCTCGCCACGCGCCGCCGCCGCCCGTGCCTCATCGAGCGCGGTCGCCATATGGCTCGCGAATTGGCCGGTCGCAGCCATGGCGCCGCCTTTCCTCAGCCCTTCACGCCGGCGATTTTGGCCACGTCAGCGGACTTCAAGCCGACTTTTTCCGCGGCCGACAAGATCTCGGCCCACGTGGTTGCGTCAACGGGCACGCCGCTCTTCAGGCGCTTGGCTTTCCATTCGCGTTCCGGCTCGCCGGCCGTGCGCAGCTTGTCGAACCCTTCGGCGGGCGGCGCATCCTGCAGCCAGCCGAGGAAACCCTCGATCTCGCTTTGGAAATGATCCGACGTGCCGAATTTCTCCGGGTCGATCAGGATCGACAGCATGCCGTTGAGCACGCGCTTCTTGCCCTCGTAGGGTACACGGCCCGTGCCGCCGCCGGTCAATGCGCCGCCGAGCAGTTCAGCCATCAGCGCCAGGCCTGATCCCTTGTGCTCGCCGAAGGGCAGAATGGCGCCGTGCGGCGGAATGACGGTAAACCGCGGGTCCGTGGTCGGGCGGCCCTTGTCATCGATGATGATGCCGGGTTCGAGCTTCTTGCCCATGTTGTGGGCGACGCGCGTCTTGCCCTGGGCGATGCGGCTGGTCGCGAAATCGAGGACGATCGGGTCTTTACCCTTGCGCGGCACCGCGATGCAGATCGGATTGGTGCCGAAACGGCCGTTGCCGCCGCCCCAGGGTGCCACGATCGGCCGCGAGATCACGTTGACGAAATGCATGGAGACGAGGCCCGCCGCCACGCATTGCTCGGCCCAGGCACCGATGCGACCGATGTGGTGGGCGTTGTAGAGGCCGGCGGCGCAAAGGCCGTGCTTTTTGGCGTGCTCGATGGCAATGACGGTCGCATCGTGCCCGATCACTTGGCCGTAGCCCTGTTGCCCGTCCATGCGCAGCAGCGGCCCGGTATCGAGCACGACCTTCGGCGTCTGGTTGGCGGTCAGACCGCCTTCTTTCAGCGAGTCGATGTAGCGCGGGATCATGCCGACGCCGTGGCTGTCGTGGCCCTTGAGGTTGGCCTCGACGAGGTTTTCCGCCACCATCCGCGCCTCGCGCGCCTTCGAGCCGCCCTTGGCGACGATGGCCTCGACGGCCTCCGTAAGTTTCGCGGCGCCAATGATCATGTCGTCTGCCATGCGGGATGCTTTCGTCGGTGAGGAGCGGGATCGATGCGGTTTCGCCGCACCCTCGCACGGAGCCGACCCGAATCTCAAGTGTGCGGCCAAACTGGCCCAAAAACCCAGACGGGCTAGTCAGAATTTCCGGGCGGTATAGGATCGGGTCGTGGGTTTCATCGCGGCCGGGGCGCTCACGCGCGTCTGGACCGTCCAAAATGCATGGCCGAGGGAGACAATCATGGCTCAGCCGCTGTTGTTCACGCCGCTCCAGATTCGCAACGTCACCATGAAAAACCGTATCGTCGTCGCGCCGATGCACCAGTATGCGTCGGATCAGGGCTTCGCCACGGACTGGCATCTGATGAATGCCGGCAAATACGCGGTTGGCGGCGCCGGCTTCGTCATGATGGAAAGCACCAAAGTCGCCCGCAACGGCTGCGGCACGGTCGGCGATACCGCGCTTTGGGACGACAAGTTCATCCCAAGCTTCAAGCGCTGCGCCGACTTCATCAAGAAGCACGGCGCTGTCTCGGGTATCCAGCTTGGCCATTCCGGGCGCAAAGCGCGCCTCACGCGGCCCTGGGAAGGCGGCAAGCCGCTGACCGGCAACGAGCCCGAGATCTACGACTGGGAGGGCTGGGAGCTGGTGGCGCCGTCCGCAATCTCGCCCGGCGACGGCGTGCCGACACCGCGCGCACTCTCGCATAACGAAGTCCGCGACATGGCCGTCAAGTGGGGCGAGGCTGCCCAGCGTGCCGACAAATGCGGCTTCGAGATCCTGGAGATTCACGCCGCGCACGGCTACCTGATCCATCAGTTCCTGTCGCCCGCAACCAACGTGCGCACGGATCAATATGGCGGCTCGGAAGCCAAACGCATGCGCTTCGCGATCGAGGTGGCCGAGTGCGTGCGCGAGGTCTGGCCGGCTGAGAAGCCGCTGTTCATGCGGCTCTCCTGTGAGGACGATGCGGGCTGGGACCTCGATCAGAGCGTGCGGCTTTCGGCGGAGCTGAAAAAGAAGGGCGTCGATGTCATCGACTGCTCGTCCGGCGGCACACTCGGGCGTCTGTCGCCGATGGATTCCGCGCGCGCCAAGACTTATGGCTATCAGGTGCCCTACGCTGAACGTATCCGCCGGGAAGCCGGCGTCATGACGATGGCCGTCGGCCATATCGTGCACGCCGATCAGGCCGAGGCCATCCTGCAGAGCGGCCAGGCCGACATGGTCGCCCTGGCGCGTGAGATCATGTACAACCCGAACTGGCCGATGGATGCCGCGCAGAAGCTCGGCGCCGATCCGGATTTCAAGTTGGTGCCGCCGCCGCTCGCCTATTGGCTCTCCAAGCGCGCCAAGTCTGGCTTTGAAGGCCGCCCGTCCACTTACGCCGACGGTTTGGGCGCGCCACCAGCGAAAGGGTGAAAGGAAGGCGTCATCATCCCCATGAGATTGCCCCCTCAACGAAGGTACTTACAATGAACGCCATCCTGCCCACGCTGATGACCGTCGACGAGTTCCTGCGCTGGAGCCGGGCGCAGGATCGGGGACGTTATGAGCTGGAGAGGGGGAGACTCGTCGTCATGCAGGCGGAAAACGCCAGACACGTCCGGACAAAACTTCGCGTTGTAAATGCGCTTGCGGCTGCGATCAAACGAGCAAATGTGCCCTATTTCGCGATGACAGATGGCATGGCCATCAGGCTGCCGGGACAGCGCGCCTACGAGCCCGATGCCTCGATCGCGCCGTTGCCGGAGCCGCCTGACGATGCGATGGAGCTGTCTAATCCCGTCGCCGTTTTCGAGGTCTTGTCGCCGACGCCGAAAAGCGTGCGCCGCGACCTCACGGAGAAGGTCGTCGGCTATGCGCTGGTGCCGTCGATCGAGCATTACGTCGTCATCGATCCGGAAGAGCGTGCCGTGCTGCATTACACGCGCCGGGGCGACTATCTCGTGCCGCCAGCCGCAACCGTGGAAGACTTGCTTAAACTGGAGTCGATCGGGATCGACGTCCCGCTTGAAGACATGCTCGGCCCGAAGCCTTCAGAGGTCTAGCAAACGAAGCGCTCAGCCGCCGCCACACCCGCCGCACCGCCACACCCGCCGCACCGGCGCAGGTCCCGGCCAAGTAGACGAGAACATTGCGAGGCTTCATGGACAAATCAGAACTTAAACGCATCGCGGCAGCGCACGGACTGACGAAGCTGACCGATCAACAACTCGAGCAATTCGGCACGGTGCTCGAGACCGGCCGGAAGCGTGCGTCGCTGCTGCCGAAGGATTTGCATTGGAGCGAGGAGCCGGCGCATGCGCTGCGGCTCGCTAAAAACGCGGAGGGCGGCCAATGACCGAACTCGCCCATCTCGGCATTGCCGACGCCGCCGCGCTGATCCGCTCCGGAAAACTCTCGCCGGTGGAGCTGACGAACGCCTTGCTCGCGCGCATC
>JANXRM010000232.1 GCA_025353015.1 Hyphomicrobiales bacterium | reverse complement strand
CCGGAAACCGGGCCGGAGCTCTCCTTGATGAGGAGCGACTGGCCAGCGACTTCGGACGATGTCAAGTATTGGAACGGCGATAGCGGATCCGTGCCGAGAGCGACCAGCAGGCTGGCGTTCTGCAATGAAAGCGACTGCGCTGTGACGTTGACGTCGAACAGGCCGAGGCGGATCGTGGAGACGCCGCCGGGATCGAGAGTGGCGTTGATCTCGCCTTGAATGTCACGCAGCGCGATCTTGACGCGAGGCACGTCGTTGCCGTTGGCCGCTGGTTCGAAGACGACGACCAGGCTCACGCGTGTCTTGACTGTCGCATCGACCGGCAGTGCGAGTGACGGACCGCCTCGCTCTTCCACCAGCACGTTGCGATTGTTGATCTGCCGCGTGATCTCGAAGGTCGCGCCGTAGACAAGGCGCTGACCAGCGCTTTCGAGGCCGAGTGCTCGCGCAGCATTTGTCGACGTCGGATTGAACCGGCCGGCGAAAGAATCGATGACGACGGCCTGTGGATTTTCCTCGGGCAGGAAGTTGGCAGTGACAGCGTCACTGAGACGCGAGGCGAACTGCGCCGCGAAATTGCTGGTGTTCGCGCCAGCGTTGAACTGAGCCTCCAGGGCGGCCTCGAGTGCACCGTAAACCGCGAGATGGAACGCATCACCAAGGAAAATGCTATTGGCGCTGATGACGTCGGCGCCCGGCGACTGCAACTCGGCGCTGGCGCTGCGAAGTTCGTTGAAGGCTTCAAACCATTTCCGCACCTCGTGGTCTGCTGTGATGCGCAGGACCTCGCTAGCATTCATTGACGACTGCGTGAGCAACGTCTGCGGTGCGACCGCGAAACTGGCGATATTGCCGGTCTCGCTCGGCAAGGCGTTGGGCGCGAAGGCCCAGTCAATCTTATATGTCTGCGTGGGGGAGCCCGGTAGATACACCGCTCGCAGATTGCTCGTGATCTGCGCCGCGCCCGAGACGGTACGTGAACCAACGACGTTCGACGGATTGGCCTTGAGATCGCCCAACGTGATGCGGCCGTCGGCGAAGCCTGGTCGCGTGTCGGCGAGGTTGACGGTGATGTGCGCGGCCTGGTTTGCGATCGGGTTGCCGGCGACGCCGGCGCCGATCACAAGAGTCGAAGTGGACTCGGGGCGCGCGAAGCCGATCGAGGCCGACTCGCCGAGCTGGCCCGACGCATAGAGATCGAGGCGCACGAAGCTCGTCGTCCCGCCTTCGCGCAGATAAAGGCGCTGATCGGCCGCGATCACCGGATCCAGCGCGATGGAGAGGGACAGCTTGGCGACGGCGTGCCCGGTGGCGCGCGCGTTCTTCGCGAGTTCCAGGTTGTCGTTACCGGCGAATGCTGCAAGCCCTTGCGCCTTGGCGACGAAATCTTCGTCGAACGCCTCGTCGAAATCGAGGGTGAGATCGATGCGATCGGCGAGCGCCGTCACGGTAACGGCAAGGCCCTGGCCCGATAGCGCGGACTCGAGCGACGACTCGATACGCTGCAGCGTGTCGAGCGGGCCGATCGAGCCGAGCCGTTCGGCGATGTGGTCACCCAGCTTGAAGATCTTGTAGATCTCGCTGCCGACCAGCGGCAGCTCTTCCGTGAAGCCACCGCGAACGACGGCGTCGATCATATCCGGGAGCTGGCGCACGGCGTCGCGCACCAGTGTTTCCATTTCACTGGCGCCGAGGCGGGCGAGCGATTGGAGCTTCGAGCCGGCCGGATAGGAGACCACCGCACCCGTCGGCCCGACATCCCCGGTCCAGGTTATCGTCACCTGCTCGGGCGCCGAAAGTTGCGAAGAGGTCAACGGCAGCACCAGCGACGCGTTGCCAGTCATGGTGCCCGAGGCTATGGCCTGGACGCGGCTGCCAAGCAGTTCGCTCGCGGTGATCCGGTTCCGACCGTCGGTGTTGTCAGGATCGCGGAACGTACCTGACATGGACGCGGTGAGGCTAGCGGTGCCGTTCGTGACGGTCGTGTCGACGATCGCGAAGGCGAGCGGCATATCGAGATCGGCCGATGTCGCCGACAACGAGCCGGAGAATGTGCCATTCCGGATGAAGAACTCGTTCGAGGCGAGGTCGATGCCGATGGCCAGCGTGAGATTGCGGGTCGAGGTGGCGTCGACACGCTCGGAGCCGTCCGTCTCGAGGTCGAGGTTGTGCGCGATGCCCGACAGGTCGAGAACCAGTGGCGCGGGATCTGTCGTCTGGCTCAGGCGGAGCTGCCAAATGTGCTCGGTGCCATTGCTGACGGTGGTCACCGGGTCGATGGTGATGGCGAGCGCGTCGAGCGCCGCCGCGAAGCCGTCGGTATTGGCGTTTATCGGGTTGGCCTGGAAATAGGCTTGCGCAGCATCCCGTATCCGCCCGGGGAGCGCGCCGAGCCCGATCGCATCGGCAACGGGGCGATCGATGAACGGCGCCGGCGTAGAAAGCGCTTGAACCTGATCGATATCGTCGATCGTGGCGGTCAGCGTGGTCAGGCCATCGAGGATGGCTGATTGGGCCGCCGGCAGCAGATCCGCCGAGAGCAGCAGCCGCGGTTCCAGTGTCTCAACCTTCAACGGGTTGGTCATGGGCCTGGTTGCACGGCGCGCAGCCGCTGGGCGGCCGGGTGATCGGCGCCTCCCTTCTCCGAGATCGAGGAGCCGGAGAACCGACACCGACGACAGAAGCTGAGCACGAAGCTCGCGTGGGTTCATGTATTGCATGACTCAATCCCGTTGCGGCACGATCGATGTACAAAGTGTTTCATGGGAAGAAAGTCTGACGTCGAGATGTTGGGAAGTGGCGTTATTCGTAGGTTTTACGACGAGCGCTTGAGACAATGGATTACTGCACGGAGGTAGTATATTCCTTTGCAGACACGCATTGGTTGTCCACGGAGATTAAACTAGCTTCCGTAACCTGACAGGCCATGATGCTGGCGTCGCCCCCCGCACGGCGGAACCACCGAAAAAATGTGGTGCGCAAGCTTTAACGGATGCGGCCATCGCATTAATCGGCTTCAGTGAAGTGCAGTGTGGCCTGCGATTTGCAGCCTGGCCTTGCTGGCGATTTTTATAGGTCAGCCGCACCTCGCAACAACGTCCTATCCGACCTGCCGACATCTCGGGCGCCGAATAATTATGAGGAGCCTCGCCGTTGCTGCGGCCGAACTCGTGTCGCTCGTTCGATTGTGCCTCGCGCCCGCACTGATGCGGCGGGCAAGCGCCTAGGGCAGCTCTACCAGACGGTCGGCATCAGACGGTCGGCATCAGACGGTCGGCATCAGACGGTCGGCATCAGACGGTCGGCATCAGACGGTCGGCATCAGACGGTCGGCATCAG
>JANXRM010000205.1 GCA_025353015.1 Hyphomicrobiales bacterium | reverse complement strand
CTCCGTGTTGGCCGTGGCGAGTCCAGCCACGATCAGGCCGTCGTAGACATTGGCCAAATCGCGACGCGCCACGTTCGGCAACACCAGGTTCTGCTGGTACGTCACGCGGATCTCGTCATGCCCGAACTTTTCGGCGAGCGCGGCGACGGCCTCCATCTGCTCGGCCGTCGCGTCGCCCGGCACCTTGCCCGGCTCCTTCAGCGAAATGTTGACGATGGCGTGGCCGGGCACCCGGTGCGTCGCGACGTTGAGGCGAACCCACCGATCGAAGCCCGCGTCCGTGCGCCGGCGCGCGTCAGTGCCGGCATCCCTCAGCGATGCGGGTTTTAGCGCGACCTGCTTGAATGCAGCCGCGATGCGCTGGAATTCACCCGCCGGCAGATCGATCGACGGCTTGTCGAGCTTCGCCCATTCGGCCTCGACCTGGCGGCGGAATTCGTCGATGCCCAGTGCGTTGACGAGGATCTTGATGCGCGCCTTGTAGATGTTGTCGCGACGGCCATGCAGGTTGTAGACGCGCATGATCGCTTCGAGATGCGACAGCAGATGGCCGCGCGGCACGAACGGCGCGATCTCCTGCGCCACATAAGGCGTGCGCCCCTGGCCGCCGCCTGCGAACACGCGGAAGCCGGTGTCGCCCTTCAGGCCTTTCACCATCTTCAGGCCGATGTCGTGGAAAAGGATCGCAGCCCGATCCTCGGCAGCCCCCGTGATGGCGATCTTGAACTTGCGCGGCAGGAACGTGAACTCGGGATGGATCGACGACCACTGACGCAAAGCCTCGGCCCAGATGCGCGGATCTTCGATCTCGTCGCCGGCAACACCGGCGTAGGGGTCGGCCGTGACGTTGCGGATGCAGTTGCCGCTGGTCTGGATGGCGTGCATCTCGACGTCGGCCAGGGCGTCGATGATGTCAGGCGCCTCGGCGAGTTTTGTCCAGTTGAACTGGATGTTCTGCCGCGTCGTGAAATGACCAAAGCCGCGGTCCCATTTGCGCGCGATCAACGCCAATTGGCGCATCTGGCGCGCCGAGAGGACACCGTAGGGAATGGCGATGCGCAGCATGTAGGCGTGGAGCTGCAGATAGAGCCCGTTCTGCAACCTGAGCGGCTTGAATTGCTCTTCCGTCAGGTCGCCGGCCAAGCGGCGGTTCACCTGCCCGCGGAACTGGCTGGCGCGCTCACGGACAAAACCGTGATCGAAAGCGTCGTATTGATACATTGGGGGGTCCCTAGTGCAGCGTCCTTTTGGGGACGTTTGGGCGAACGATCTCGAGCGATCGAATCAGATTGACGGCGCGTGTGCCGCTCGTATTTTCTCGCGGACGGATATAGGCACCGGCCGGCCGTCTGCCAACCCCACGTCCATGGCATAGACGGCCGTGACCTCGGTCGTCTCGACAGCCGCCAGCGCAAGCGCTTCAAGCAGCTTCATACTCTCCGCATCGGGGGCAACGGCAGCATCCTGGATGCCGGCCACCCATCGCCCGCCCTGAGCGAGATAGACGACAGCGCCCGAGCGCAATTCATTGGCAGTGACGACACGTGACATTCGCTTGCTCTTTCAGGATTTCGAAAACAGGTCTGTTGGCGCCGGCGTCGGGCCATTCATGTCACCCGCCGTAGATCGGGTAGAGCCCTTCGCGAGACCCGACAGGACTGGCCTCGGCGTTTGAGGTGTCGGGTCTCGTACCTCGACCCGACCTTCGGTCTGCCCCTGTTGCGAGGATTGAAGCGCCCCGGCGTCCGGCGCGCGCTCGGCTAGCCGCTCAACGAGGCCGGCAGCATCAAGGCTTGCCACCTCGCCGATCACCAGCAGCGCCGGGCCGCCGATGCCGAGGCCCTCCGTGCGGCCGGCCAACTGATCGAGTGTCGTCGCGACGCGGCGTTCGTCGGGTTGCGAAACGCGGGCCACGGCCATGACGGGCGTCGCTGGCGACCAGCCTGATGCCACCAGCTTCTGCGCCAGCACCGCCGACGTGGCGAGCCCCATGTAAACGACCAGCGTCGCCTTGTGATCGGCCAGGGCCGCGAAATCGGCCTGATCGAATTCGGCCCGGCCATCGCCGGCTGCATGGCCTGAGATGAACGTCACCGAGCGGGAGATATCGCGATGCGTCAGCGGGATCTGAAGCGACGCCGCGGCCGCCGTCGCCGCCGTGACCCCGGGAATGACCACCACCTCGATACCGGACGCGCGCAGAGTATCTATCTCCTCGCCGCCGCGCCCGAACACCAAGGGATCGCCGCCCTTCAGCCGCACCACCGTCTTGCCGGCGCGCGCATAAGCGACGATCAAGGCATTGATTTCAGCCTGGGTCTTCGAATGCCGGCCGCGGGCCTTGGCGACGGACACCAGTTCCGCCTCCCGCCGCGCATGATCGAGCACACCAGCCCCCATCAGGCCGTCATGCAGAATGACGTCGGCGCTTTTCAGCGCGCGCACCGCTTTCAATGTCAGCAGTTCGGGATCGCCCGGGCCGGCACCGACGAGTAGCACCCGCCCGAGCTTCGGCGCGGTTGTCTTGTTTTCCGCGGCGCCTGCAAGCAAACCCTCGATCAGTGCCCGCCCCTTAGCCTCGTCGCCCGCCAGAATGGCATCAGCGGCTGGACCGGCAAAAATCCGATCCCAGAACTGACGGCGCGCAGTGCCCGGCGGCAAGGCCTTGGCTACGGCTGGGCGGTAATCGCGCGCGATATCGGCCAGTGTACCCAACCTTGGATGCAGATCCTGCTCCAGCTTGGCGCGAAGCTGCGTCGCCAGAATGGGTGAGGCGCCGTCCGTCCCGATGGCGACAGTGACTGTGCCGCGGTCGACGATAGCGCCCAGGGAAAACGTGCAGTGCTGCGGACGGTCCGGCACGTTGACGGGGACGCCGAGATCGCGGGCCAACGCCGAAACGCGCGCATCCTCCGCATCGTCGCCCGTGGCGGCAATGACCAGCGGTCGCCCCCGGATAGCTGCTTGGTCGGGACGCGGCGCCACAACCTCGGCGCGACCATCATTCACGAGATCACGAATTCCGGGCACAACGGTATCGGTAGCGAAAACCACGCGATCTGTCCGTTTCAGAAGCAGCCGCGCTTTGATCAAAGCCAAATCGCCTCCGCCGACCACCAGCGGGGCGGCAGAACCGAGGTCAACGAAGATCGGAAAACTAGCCATGTCACGATCGTATCTCCATCGTGCGATCTGCGCTATGTGGCACACGGCTCAGCCGGCCACCCACGAGGTCTGTGGCAAGAGACTGTCGGGCTGCACCTCGATCTCCATGCCATCCATGGGCTCGGTCATGAGGATCTGGCAGGCGAGTCGCGAGGTATCATCGGCGCCTGGGATCTCGTCGAGCTTGGCCAGTTCCTCGTCCGAGGGCGGCGGCAGTATCGAATGCCAGACTTTCGGGATGCGCACGTGGCACGTGGAGCAGACACAGGCGCCGCCGCATTCCGCACGGATCGGCAGCCCATAAGCCCGGATGAGTTCCATGATGTGAAATCCGGATGCCGCCTCTGGCTGGAAGCGGCCACCATCGGCCAACCGGACATCGAGCCGGAGAAGGCGGTCGTCGTCGGCCTCAGCGGGCACGGCAGGGATCAAACGGTATTGCACGGGCACTCTCCAGCGTTCGCACGATCCCGCGGCGGCACGAGCCTCAGGGTGCGAAAGTCAATATAGCGGAAATTTTTGCTTTTTTACGGCCGTGCACCAAATAAAATTGCAATTTCATTCCTAAAACACCCACCAGCGCGGAATTTTTCCCAATCGGGCTCATCGCGCGAAACCATTTTCCAGTTTCGCCACGTGTCGCCAGTCCAGCGCGAAGCAAAAATGTTCCACGTATCCGCGCAACAGTGCCGGCGCCCCTACCGTCCGACAAGCTTCAAGCCATCGCGGACGAGCTTTGCCCAGGTCCGTCCGCGCCGGAGCGCATCCTCGATCATATCGTCGAGATGCGCCGGATCGCGTGCCCGATAGACCTCGATTAGCTCCCTCGCCTGCAGCAGGTCCTTCTGCGCCTTGATCGGGTTGTTGCGCACCTGATGCACGATCAACTTGTGCACCGCATAGCGTGCCGGGTCCGGTACCTTGATACGCACGCCCGCGCCGTAGAGCACCACCGCTTCGATAGGGTCTTCGAGCAGGTATTCCATGTAACGGAGCGGGATTGCGGCACAGCCGAGCGAGGGAACCTGCACCGGGTCATCACTCCGCCCACGCGTCGTCAACAGTTCCACGACAAGGCCGGTCTTGGCGGACTGGAAACGTCCCGGCAGCTTGTCGGTCTGCGAAAAGCGCGGCGCAAACGTCTCGTCCGCATTCTTCAGCATCACGTCGACGAGAGTGCCCTGCGCGAGATGCGGAATCGCAAACCGCGTCGCCGCCAGATCGGCATCTTGTGTCATCTGCGCCGCAACCGGTAGATAGGCTCCGACAACAGGCGCGAACGTCTGGAATGCGACAGTGCCGATCAGTACGGCGCCACGGTCGAATAGACTGCCTCTGGCCAATGCCTCGATGACTTGCCCAGTCGCGATATCAGGCGCGCCTATGCCGGCACTCTTGAGGATCGCGACAGTCTTGCGCCTGATTTTTGCGTCGGCGGAGCCTCGCTTGTAAAGTTCAGCCTTGCGTTCCGCCTCTGCGTCACCGACGGTACCGAGATAAATCTGTTCCCGGCTATCGCCTCTTCGGATGTCGGCGTAGAGCCGGCGTTGCCCACCGACATGTCGGCGCGAGATCGTTGCCCTGTCCAGGGTGTCAGCGGTCACATTCTGCACCAGATCCGCGTAGAGCGTGAGCAAGTTGAGCGGGATGTGCTTCATACGCCATAGTAGCACAAAAACTAAAATGTGCTACTATATCCCTGCAACGTGCCACCAAATCCGACGGCTCCTGCGCTTCACTTTCCCGGTTGCCACTTTCGGCCTCGGGGGCATACTCCTTCACCGGACCCTGAGCACCACAACACCAAGGCCCACGCCATGCCGGAATTCAAATTCGAGCCCGTGACCATGCCGCCCGAAGCGGCTACGCTGCGCGCCGAGGTGCGTGCCTTCTGTGCCGCCGAGCGGGCCGCCGGCACGTTCACCCCGGCCCTCGGCAGCATGGTCGAGGCCAACCCCTCGTTTTCCGAAAAGATGGGCGCCCGCGGTTGGCTCGGCATGACCTGGCCGAAGCAGTACGGCGGCCACGAACGGACGGCGCTCGAGCGCTACGTCGTCGTCGAGGAGATGCTGGCCGCCGGCGCGCCCTGCCTTGCGCACTGGATCGCCGACCGGCAGAGCGGCCCGCAAATTCTGCGCCACGGCAGCGAGCGCGCGAAAAGGACAATTATCCCTGAGATCGCCGCTGGCCGCTGCTACTTCGCCATCGGCATGAGCGAGCCCGACACCGGCTCCGATCTCGCGAGCGTGCGCACCCGTGCCCACAAGACCGACGCCGGCTGGAAGATCACCGGCCGCAAGATATGGACGAGCTACGCCCACAAGGCACACTATCTCATCGCCCTCGTGCGCACGTCAGGCACGGCCGATCAGCGCCACCAGGGCCTCACCCAGTTCATCGTCGACCTCAAATCCCCTGGCATCACGATCCGCCCGATTTACAATCTCTATGGCGGCCACGACTTCAACGAGGTCACCTTCGACGACGTTTTCGTCACCGACGACATGATCGTCGCCGGTGAAGGCCGCGGCTGGGAAATGGTGACGAGCGAACTCGCCTTCGAACGGTCGGGGCCCGACCGGTTCATGTCGTCATATCCGCTGCTGGTCGAAGCTTTCAACGCGGCCGGCAAAACGCCGTCGGACGCCGCTGCCGCCGATCTCGGCCGCCTCGTCGCCAATCTGGCCACACTGCGGCGCATGTCCGGATCGATCGCCGGCATGCTGCAGGCAGGCCTCAATCCGGCGACGGAAGCAGCCCTCGTGAAGGACCTCGGCACCGCATTCGAGCAGGAGATCCCTGAGGTCGCCCGGCGCATCCTGCCGTCCGAACCCCGCGCCGCGCTTCCCGACGACCGCTACACAGCGCTCCTGCACAAATCACAGCTGGAATGCGTGTCCTACTCACTCCGCGGAGGTACCCGCGAAATCCTGCGCGGCATGATCGCCCGTGGCCTCGGCCTCCGATAGCGGCGCATATACGCTACCAAGGATCCATGACACCGACATCGCCGTATCCACAGGCCGGTTGCGCCAGTGGACAACCGGAGGCCAACGCAAAATGAGCGATATTCGCGACGAAATGCTGCGTACGTTGGACCGCATCGTCGAAGCAAACTTGACCATCGCCGAACGGGAAAAGGCCGATGGCAACGGCCCGTCGGCAAAACTTTGGGCGGCGCTCACGGAACAGGGCATGACCGCGCTCGGGGAAACCGACAGCGAAATCCCCTTCGCCGACGCCATGGCCCTGGTAGCCCGGTCCGGCTATCACGCCGTCCCCGTGCCCCTGGCTGAAACGATCATGGCGCGCCGGCTCCTTTCCCGCGCGGACATCGCGTTGCCCGAGGGTTCGATCACGCTTGCGGCACGCGCTGGTGGCCAGGCGAACCTCGTTGGCGTCGCCTACGGCGGGACAGCGGCGCATGTTGTCGTCGCCGACGGCGACAGCTTGCATTTGCTCCAAGTAACGAACGCTGTGGTGCATAACGCTTACAATCAGGCTGGCGAACCGCGCGATACGATCGACCTCGGCAAGGCCAAAACCATCGATCGCAAGCCATTGGCACACGCCACCGACGTGCTCATCGCCGAGGGCGCCTTGCTGCGATCCGTGCAATTGGCCGGGGCACTCAGCCGCACGCTCGAGCACTGCCTGACCTGGGTCAACGACCGTGTTCAGTTCGGCAAACCGATTGCCCGCTTCCAGGCCATTCAGCACGCCATGGCCATCATGGCGAGCGAAGCCGCCGCTGCCCGCGCTGCCGCCGACATGGCGGTCGAGGCCTCCGAAAAACAGGCTGACTGGTTCGCGGTCGCCGTCGCCAAGTCGCGCGCGGGCGAAGCGGCCGGAAAAACCGCCGCCGCCGCCCACGCGGCGTTTGGCGCCATGGGCTTCACGCGGGAGCACCCCCTGCACTATTCGACGCGCCGGCTTTGGGCCTGGCGCGACGACTTCGGCAGCGAAGTGATCTGGCAGTCAAAGATCGGCCAACACATGGCTGCGAAAGGTGGCGAAAACCTCTGGGCCACGCTGACGGAAATGAACTAAAATACTGACTGTCGAACGTTCACGGTGAAATTGAACAGTCAATGCTTGGCGCATTTCGGCTCAGCATGTTTTTGCGTCGGCCTGACTTGAAATCCGGCAGCCTGTCACCTTCATGACACGTGAGATCCACTTTTAGCTATTGACGGTAAAATTTCAGGCCGGGCGACGCACGAATCGCGGCAACATGCCAACCAGTTGGCATTTCTGGCGTCAGGTCGGCGGCGTGGTCCAATCGATTTATCCCCGTTGAGATTGCTTGAGTTACCGTACTCAAGGCACGGGTGGCCTGCTTGGCAAATGATGCCGCAGGCGCCGGTAATAACGGGATCGAGGAAACGGCAAACGGCTTCGATGGGACAACAAGCCCCGTTAAAGGCCCAAGCCGGAAGGAGGACGCAGCGAGCACTCGGTCGCCGAAATATGCAGGCGAGGCGGGAGGCAACTCTGAAGCCTGGTAGGGGAATGTCCCCGGAAGGTGTGGCCCGTCGACACGCATGTCCACGCAATCGATAGGAATGACCGCAATAAATCCTTGGGATTGCCACCACCGCGACCTGATCCTGGCGTAAGATGTATAGGACAACATAGCCCCGAGTGGGCGGCAGGGATCTAAAGAGATCTACGGGACGGCATTGCGACGGTACGACACGTCGACGGTACCACAGACGGGACACGAGACCGGACGAGAGAGCTAGAGGGACGAGACCCAAGGACGGAACAACCAAGACAACCACGGCAGGGCAATCACATGGCGACGCGCAGCGAGATCTTCGATATCTACACGCAGGCTTATGACCGCCAGAAGCAGACTGTCATGAGCATCCGGGAGTACCTCGAGGGGTGCCAGAAGGACCCGTCGATGTACGCGACTCCGGCCGAGCGGATGCTCTCCGCGATCGGCGAGTCCAGGTTGATCAACACGGCCGACGACCAGCGTCTCGGTCGGATTTTCATGAACCGCACGATCAAGGTCTATCCGGCCTTCGCAGACTTCTACGGGCTTGAGGAAACCATCGAACGCATTGTCGGTTACTTCCGGCATGCGGCCCAAGGTCTCGAGGAACGCAAGCAGATCCTCTATCTGCTCGGCCCCGTCGGCGGCGGCAAGTCGTCGCTCGCCGAGCGCCTGAAGGACCTGATGGAGCAACGCGCGATCTATGTGCTCCGCGCGGGCGACGAGACGAGCCCCATCTTTGAGAGCCCGATGGGTCTCTTCAATCCGGACACGATGGGCCAGGCCCTGGAAGAGAAGTACGGCATCCCGAAGCGCGTGCTGACGGGATTCATTTCGCCCTGGGCCGTCAAGCGGTTGGACGAATTCGGCGGCGACATCTCAAAATTCACGGTCGTCAAGCTCTTTCCCTCGAAGCTGCGCCAGATCTGCGTCGCCAAGACGGAACCCGGCGACGAGAACAATCAAGATATCTCGGCCCTCGTGGGCAAGGTCGACATCCGCAAGCTCGAGCATTACGGCCAGAACGACGCCGACGCATATTCCTACTCGGGCGGGCTCAACCGCACGACGCAGGGCCTGCTCGAATTCGTCGAAATGTTCAAGGCGCCGCTGAAAATGCTGCATCCCTTGCTGACGGCGACGCAGGATCGCACCTATGTCGGCACGGAAAACGTCGGCGCGATGCCGTATCAGGGAATCATCGTCGCTCACTCGAACGAAAGCGAGTGGCAGAGCTTCCGCGCCAACCGCACGAACGAGGCATTCCTCGATCGTATCTGCGTGATCAAGGTGCCCTACTGCCTGCGCATCACGGAGGAGCGGAAGATCTACGAGAAGCTGCTCAAGTCGAGTGAGTTGTCGGCCGCGCCCTGCGCACCGGGCACGCTCGACATGCTGGCCCAGTTCTCGGTCCTGTCGCGGCTGAAGGAGCACGAAAACTCGGCGCTCTATTCGAAGATGCGGGTCTATGACGGTGAGAGCTTGAAGGACACCGATCCGCAGGCACGCACCATGCAAGAGTACAAAGACGCCGCCGGCGTCACAGAAGGCATGGACGGCGCCTCGACCCGCTTCGCCTACAAGATCCTTTCGGAGACCTTCAACTACGACAGCCACGAAATCGGAGCCGACCCGGTGCATCTGATGTTCGTGCTCGAGCAGGCCATCAAGCGCGAGCAGATGCCGGAGGAGACCGAGACGCGTTACGTCGAATTCATCAAGGAGGAATTGGCGCCGAAGTACGCAGAGTTCGTCGGCAACGAGATCCAGAAGGCCTACCTCGAGTCCTATAACGACTACGGCCAGAACCTGTTCGACCGGTACGTGGCCTATGCCGATAGCTGGATCGAGGACCACGACTTCAAGGATCCCGACACGGGCCAGTTGATGAGCCGCGAGTTGCTCGATCAGGAACTTTCGAAGATCGAGAAGCCGGCCGGCATCGCAAACCCGAAGGACTTCCGTTACGAGGTCGTCAAGTTCTCGCTGCGTGCCCGCGCCCGCAACGGCGGTAAAAACCCGGACTGGACGAGCTACGAGAAGATCCGCGACGTCATCGAGCGCCGCATGTTCTCCCAGGTCGAGGATCTCTTGCCGGTGATTTCGTTCGGCGCCAAGAAGGACAGCCACGCCGAGAAGAAGCACCACGAGTTCGTGGATCGCATGGTCTCGCGCGGTTACACGAAACGGCAAGTGCGGCGCCTCGTCGAATGGTACATGCGCGTGAAGAAGGCGGGATAAGTGCAGGCGTGAGGTGGTGAGTGGTCCGAGGTGGGTGGCGATCGGTTCCGCCGCCACCTCCGTTCCCTCACCACTCACCATCTCACCATCTGACCACTCACGGGGCCTTCATGAACATTGTCGATCGCCGCCTCAATCCCAAGTCGAAGTCGCTCGGCAATCGCCAGCGCTTCGTTCGCCGCGCTAAGGCCGATATTCGCGACGCCGTGAAGGATGCCTTGAAGAAGCGCAAGGTGTCTGAGGTCGAGGGTTCGGAAAAGATCACCATTCGCTCGAAAAGCGTCCGCGAACCGTCGTTCCAGCATAGTCGCGACGGTGGCAACCGGGACTTTGTCCTACCGGGCAACAAGGAATACCGCACTGGCGACCGGATCCCGAAGCCACAAGGTGGCGGTGGAGGCGGTGGCGGTGGCAAAGCCAGCGCCGACGGCGAGGGCCAAGACGATTTCGTATTCACGCTGTCCAAGGAAGAATTCCTCGACGTCTTCTTCGAGGACCTGAAGCTGCCAAACCTGGTCAAGACGCAACTCAAGGATATGAAATCGCCCGTGCCACAGCGCGCCGGCTATACGACGGATGGGCCACCAGCCAAGATGAACCGCGTGCGCACCATGCGCCGCTCGCTGGCACGCCGCATCGCCTTGAAGCGCCCGAAGAACGAAGATGTCCGCATCCTCGAGGAAGAGATTGCGCGGCTCGAAGCCGAGAGCCCGAAAAACGACGTGCTGATCGCGGAACTGCGCGCGCGCCTCGCACGGTTCACGCGCCTGCGCCAGACCATCGCCTACGTCGATCCCATGGACCTTCAGTATAATCGCTTCGACCGCGTCCCGAGGCCCACCACGCAGGCCGTCATGTTCTGCATGATGGACGCGTCGGCCTCCATGACGGAGCCGCTGAAAGATTTGGCCAAGCGCTTCTTCATGCTGCTGCATGTGTTCCTGACGCGGCATTACCGCGAGGTTGATGTCGTGTTCATTCGGCACACCTCGACGGCCGCAGAGGTTGACGAGGAGACGTTTTTCAAGGGTGTCGAAACCGGCGGTACTGTCATTTCAACCGCGCTCGAGGAAATGGACAAAATCCTCAAGGATCGCTACTCGCCCACGGACTGGAACATCTACGCCGCGCAAGCGTCCGACGGTGACAATATCCCCGACGATATGGGCCGCTGCATGGAATTCGTGGAGCAGCACCTGCTACCGGCCTGTCAGTACTTCGCCTACATCGAGGTCTCGGAGCGGTCGGGTCCCGGCGAAACTATCGTCTGGCACAGCTACAAAGACGTCGCCGAGCGCAACTCCCGCTTTGCGATGCGCCGCGTCACCAATCCCGGCGAAATCTTCCCCGTCTTTCACGAGTTGTTTTCTGCCAAGGCCGACGCCTGAACCTCAGTCGCGGGCCAATGACCAGAGCGCAGCAATCGAGTTCGAAGGAGCCTCCGATGTCCGAACTTGCGAACAAGCCGCTCTTCGACGGTCCGGAATGGGATTTCGAGCTGCTCGGCCGCACCTATCACGCCATCGAGGAAATCGGCGTCGGCGAGATGGGCCTCAACATTTACAAGAACCAGATCGAGGTCATCACAGCCGAGCAGATGCTCGACGCCTATTCGTCGATCGGCATGCCGTTGATGTACCGCCATTGGTCGTTCGGCAAGCGCTTCGCCAAAGACGAGATGATGTACCGCAAGGGCGCGCGTTCCCTCGCCTTCGAGATCGTCATCAATTCAGATCCCTGCATCAACTACATCATGGAGGAGAACTCCATGACGATGCAGTGCCTGGTGCTGGCCCATGCCGCCATGGGGCACAATCATTTTTTCAAGAACAACTACCTGTTTCGCCAGTGGACGCAGGCGGACGCAATCCTCGAATATCTGGCGTTCGCCAAGCGCTTCGTTGCCGATTGTGAGGAACGCTTCGGCGTTGCCGCTGTCGAAGCCACGCTCGATGCCGCGCATGCCCTGATGAACCAGGGCGTCAGCAAGACTGCCGGCCCGCGCCGCAGGTTCGATCCAGCAAAGGAGCGCGTGCGGGAACAAGCCCGTCGCGACTACGAACTGGAGATCTACAACGAGATCTATCGGACACTGCCGGCGCCGGGCGCCAAGAAGGAGCGCGACCGGCCCGAGGAAACGGCCGAGCAGGTGGCACTGCGCTTGCCGGAAGAAAACATCCTCTATTTTCTCGAGAAAAACGCGCCGAAGCTCGAAGGTTGGAAAGCCGAGCTGCTGCGGATCGTGCGCCTGCTGTCGCAGTACTTCTACCCGCAGCGCCAGACGAAGGTGATGAACGAGGGCTGTGCCACGTTCTGCCACTACGAGATCATGAACCGGCTCTACGAGAAAGGCCTCGTGACCGAAGGCTCGATGCTCGAATTCGCGCACATGCACGCAGCCGTCGTCAATCAGCCAGCGTTTTCCGATCGCAACTACGGCGGCATCAACCCCTATGCACTCGGCTATGCCATGATGCGCGATATCAAGCGCATCTGCCTTGAGCCGACCGAGGAGGACAAGGCGTGGTTCCCCGAGATTGCGGGCACCCAGGATTACATGACCGTGCTACGTCAGGCTTGGGCGGATTATCGCGACGAGAGCTTCATCCTGCAGTACCTCTCGCCGCAGGTCATGCGCGATTTCCGGCTGTTTCACCTCAAAGACAAAGGCGACAACCCGGCGATCCGGGTCGAGGCCATTCACGACGCGAGCGGCTATCGTCAGGTGCGCAGAACGCTCGCGCGGCAATACGATGTCTCAGCCCAGGATCCCGACATTCAAGTCACCGATGCCGATCTCTCGGGCAGCCGCCGCCTGGTGCTCACCCACTTTGTTCGCGATGGCGTGCTGCTCGACAAGGACGAGTGTGATCGCACCTTGATGCACGTCGCACGGCTGTGGGGCTACCGGGTGCGACTAGTGGAGGTAGACTCGGTGACCAACAAGAAGTTGCGCGAGCACGAAACGCTACCCCTGCCGTAGACGCGCAAATCTCGATTTGACCCGAACTGTTGGCGTTCTCGCAACGGCAGGGCGCGGCATGTTCTGCCCGCCCCGGATAGGCGCCACGCCAATCCCACAGCGGATAGCGCACAGCGGACAGCGGAATGCATAGCGCCGCACAATCGACATTTGCAGCGCAACTCCTATTCAATTTTTTCAATGCTGTTATTTCTGTGGCGGATCGCCGCAATGTCGTCCTAACCTGACCAAGCCTCCCTCACCGGAGGCGCGTTACCGGTTGTTGAAGCGGCCATTAAAGCTGCAACTCAAGCAGGGCCGCGCCATCTGACTTTGCAAAGGTCTAGGGAAGGACACAATTATGACGATCGCCGTGGACACGGACCGTACTGGGCTGGCCTGGTGGAGGGAGCCGACCAAAGAACAATGGCTCGCCTGGGTTGCCGGCTGGCTCGGCTGGATGCTCGATGCCTTCGACTTCACGATCTTCTTCCTGATCATGGTGCCGATCAGCCAGGAGTTCAACGTTCCGCTGACCTGGGTCGCAGGCACCGTGACGTTCACACTGTGGCTGAGACTTCTCGGCGCTTTTGGCTCCGGCTGGCTCTGTGATCGTATCGGCCGCAAGACGCCGCTGATGATTTCCATTCTCTGGTACTCGATCTGTAACTTCGCCGCCGGCTTCTCGCCGTCGTTTGCCGTACTCGCGTTCTGGCGCGTCATCCTCGGTATCGGCATGGGAGCGGAATGGCCGGCCGGCGCCGCGCTCGCCATGGAGTCATGGCCCGCACGTTCGCGTGGCCTCATGAGCGGCCTCCTGCAGGGCGCCTGGGGCCTCGGTTTCCTGCTGGCGAGCCTCGTCTACTGGCTGCTCTACGCCAAGATTGGCTGGCGCGGCATGCTCTGGGTCGGCATCCTGCCGGCGTTTCTGTGTATCTATATCCGAATGTTCGTGAAGGAGTCGGAGGTCTGGGAGGAAAGCAACAAGCACCGGCTGGAAGCTGAGCGCGTTGCCGATGCCGCCCATGTCGCCAGCGGCGGTGCCGCCGGTGCCAGCAACGCCGTCATGACGGCTTGGCTCGCGGCACTCACGGCAGCCATCATCGCGCCGATCGCGTTGTTCTACATGGGATCCTACCCGATCCCCGTTCCGCCGTTCTTGCTGGCGGCGCTGATGCCGATCGCGTTCTATCTCTTGTCGCTGATCGCGGCTCCGAGAGAGGCGACCTCGACGTTCGCATGGCTATCAGGCTATTCGCTCGTCGCAATCGGCCTCTTCTACATCCTCCGGGCGGTCGGGCCGGCGGCTCTCGGCGGTTTCGTCGACGCCAAGCTGCTGGCGCTGTTGTTCGACGACAAGCTGGTCGGCGTCATGGCGGCTGGTTTCACGCCCTTCCTGCTGCCAAATATAGCTGCACTGTTCGGCGCCGAGACCCCGACACAGTTAAAAATCTTCCGGCCGCCCTATCTCTGGAACACCTTCACAGCTTCGATCTGGATGACCGGGCAATTCTTGGTCTACTACTCGATGATCGCCATGTTTGCATCTTGGCTGCAGAAGGATCTCAAGATGTCGCCGGGCGAGGTGGCCTTGCCAAACATCATGCACAACGCCGTGGTGTTCTTCGCCATGGGGTTCTGGGGCTTCATCGGCGACAAGATCGGCCGCCGTCTTGCGATCATCATCCCAGCCATCATCGGCTGCCTGATCGCGCCCATGTACCTCAATACGACGGACCTGACCCTGATCACGATCGGCTTCGCGCTGCAGGGGGCCTTCGCTGGCGCCATCTACGGCCTGCAACCGGCCTATCTGACCGAGCGCTTCCCGACGGAAGTGCGCGGCACGGCCAGTGCCTTCACCTACCACTTCGGCACCATCCTTGGCGGACTTGTACCCCCGGCGATCACTTACCTCGCTGTCGACCGCGGCTTCGGCTTCCCCGGACCAATGCTCTACGGCACCATCCTCGGCGCCGTGGTGGTGGTTGCCGCACTCATCGTCAGCCCGGAAACGAAGGGCACGGTGTTCACCTCCGACCGCACTGTAAAGTGAGCTGAGGGGCAAACGACTTAACCGCGCCCCAGCCACAGCACCTCCGGGGCCAGCATCACAAAGCGCTGGCCCCGATTTCGTTTCGAATGCCCCAATTTCGAATACCCCGACCACGCGCCGGATGCCCGGCAATCCAGCTCGCTACCCCCGTCGCCCGCTCGTTGCCGTTGTTTCATGCCAGCGTTCAGTTCGGCGTTTTGGGTTGACACCTGCAGCCCGTGTCACCATAAACCGAGCGTCTCGCTTCGCCTCCCCGGCGGAGCAGCGAGCGTTGGCTATTCCCGCCTGGGCACACTCCTGGAACGGGCAAAATCAAGCAATGCTGGACTGGAGAGGTGCCCGAGTGGCTAAAGGGGACGGACTGTAAATCCGTTGGCTTACGCCTACGCTGGTTCGAAACCAGCCCTCTCCACCACCCTTTCAAATCAATAGCTTACGGGAATGCCGACCGAGCGGCTCATCGGTCGAAAAATACGGCCATGTAA
>JANXRM010000197.1 GCA_025353015.1 Hyphomicrobiales bacterium | reverse complement strand
ATCCGTTCATGCCGTTCATCACGGAAGAACTCTGGGCGAAAACCGGCGCCAGCGGACCAAATGGTGAGCATCTACTCGCGTTGTCGGAATGGCCGGCGCTCAACGGCCTTGCCAATGCCGAGGCCGACGACGAAATCCGTTGGCTGATCCGGCTCATCTCCGAGATCCGCTCCGTGCGCTCGGAAATGAATGTGCCGGCGGGTGCGAAAGTGCCGCTGGTGCTGGCGGGCAGTTCGACTGAAACCAAGGCGCGCACGCAGCGCCACGCCGAGACGATCCAGCGGCTCGCACGCATCGAGACAATCGCGCATGGCGATCAAGCCCCGAAAGGCTCGGCACAGGTTATCGTCGGCGAGACGACGGTGGCGCTGCCACTCGCCGGTATCATCGACATGGCCGCCGAGAAAAAGCGCATGGCCAAGGAAATCGAGAAGGTCGACGCCGAGATCAAGAAGGGTGCCGCCCGCCTCGCCAACCCGCAGGTTCTCGCCAAGACGCCCGACGAGGTGGTCGAGGAGTGGCGCGAACGCCAAGTCGATTGGGAGCAGAGGGGCCAACGCCTCAAGGCGGCCTTGGCGCGCATCGAAGCGGAGTGACGTAGGGTGCAAGAGCCGCCACTTCGGCGGCGTATTGCACCGATCGGGCGTCAATGAGATCCTTCATCGGTGCAATACGGCTTTGCCTTTTGCACCCTCCGCGTTGCTCAACCCTTTTGGCCGTAAACGTCCTTGGGATCGAACACGAGCGGCGTGCCGGCTGGCTCCAATGCGGGCGCGGTATCGCCCCCCTTGTTCCCCACGGGAATGCGGCGGTAAAAACAGGTGCGATGGCCCGTGTGACAGGCGGCTTTGAGCCCGTTCATGCGCACGCGCATCCAGATCGCGTCCTGGTCGCAATCGGTGCGCATCTCGACGACGTTGAGGATGTTGCCGCTGTCCTCGCCCTTCTTCCAGATTTTCCCCCGTGAGCGGCTGTAGAAATGCGCCTCGCCGGTCGCGATGGTCAGCGCCAGAGACTTAGCGTTCATCCAGGCGAGCATCAGGACTTCGCCGGTATCAGCATCGGTCGCGACCGCCGCCAACGTGCCCGCCGCATCGAATTTCGGGGCAAGCGCCGCCCCCGTTTCGACCTCGGCCGTGCTGCCGCGAGGCGCGAAAACCATGCGGGTCGGGTGACTTGAAACAGGCGTTGTCATCGTCGGCATCCTTGCTTCGGCGCCATGCAATCCTTGAACGAGGGGCCCGGCGCACGATATGTCTAATCGCAAACCCCTTATCCCGCCACTGAGCGGGCTTGGCGGACAGGAGATGGGCGCTGCCATGACGGATCTGAGCGAACTCTACAACGACCGCATTCTGGCGCTGGCGGCCGGTATCCCGCCCGCCAAGCGGCTTGCCGAGCCCGACGGCACGGCACAGGCCCATTCCAAGCTCTGCGGCTCCACCATCATTGTCGACCTCAAGCTGCGCGGCGGCAAGGTTGCCGACTTCGGCCAGACGGTGAAGGCCTGCCTCCTCGGCCAGGCCTCGGCCGCCGTCATGGCGAAGAACATCGTCGGGTCCGACGAGGCGGAGTTGCGCCGGGTCGCCGCCGACATGCGCCGCATGCTCAAGGAGAACGGCACGCCCCCCGGTGGCCGCTGGGCCGATCTCGCCGTGCTGGAACCGGTCCGCGCCGTCAAGGCCCGGCACACGTCGACGCTCCTGGTGTTCGAGGCGGTGGAGCGAGCGCTGGATGCAGCCGCACAGGCGAAATCGAAGGCCGCCGATCCGGCCAACGCGTGAGCTTTTCAGCATGGCCTTCGAGGTGCAGAGCCGCATCCATACCTTGGCGCACACGCTCGCCAGAACCTTGGCGAAGGCGCCGGTGCATCTCTATCGCTGGACCCTCAAACCTCTGATCGGCTGGGAGTGCCGGCATCTGCCGACCTGCTCGGCCTATGCGCTGGATGCCATCGACCTCAACGGTGCCTGGCGTGGTAGCTGGCTTGGCCTCTCGCGCATCTGCCGCTGCCATCCCTGGGGCACGCACGGCTTCGATCCCGCGCCCGATATCCGCGGCGAACGGCACGCGCTGGCGCCCTGGCGCTATGGCCGCTGGCGGTGACGTCTCATTTGGTTGCCCGGGGTCCTGCTGCACCCGCGAGATAGCGGGCGACGCCATCCGCTGTAACGCCCTTCGTGTCGATGGCCTCCCGGACGCGATCCAAGACCAAGTCACCGATCGCATAGTTGTAGTGGATGTAATCCTGGAATGCCTTGTCGTCGGCGGTCCAACGCGACACGTACATCATGTCGACGGTCTGCGCCTTTCGCGCCGCTGCGATTTCGGCGATCCGGAGTTTGCACACTTCGAGATCGTGCGCGGCGACCGAGCGCGGCTCCGGCAGTGACACCGCATGCGGCGCCATCAGGATGACGATCACGGACGCGGCCGGCGGCACGGCATCGAGCCCCGCCGCCAGATGCACCAACGCCGGAAAAGCCGCGGCGGGCAAATCTTTGTCCGTGAGTTTGACGTCGGGTGGCCCCAGCTCAGGCTGCGCGAGCCAGGCCGGGCGTGTTTGCCCCCGGTAGATGCGGCCCAGCACCTCCGGCCCGAACGGCCGGTCCGGCTCGAGGTTCGGGCGGTTGCCGTCCAACGTGAACCGCTGCTTGTCCCAACCGAGCTTAACGGCGAGTTTCTGCCGCGCCAAGCGCAGCGTCGCGAGGCTCAACAGATTGGCGTAAATCGAGAGCTTGTTGCCGCGATAGAGATGCTCAGGGATTCGGATCACCTGATGGTACTGCGGGGGCGGACGCCTCGAGCACCACGTGTAATCGATGCCGATGAGCACGTGCCGGAGCTTCGGCACATTCCCCCCGATTGACGCGAGAACCAGCTCGGTTTCGAAGGGGGTGGCGGCCTGCAGCGAGACGTTGGCGAAACGCCCGCCGAACACACGCTCCGGCGTTCCCGGCGTGATGCGGTCCATGGTCGACGTACCGACCTGGAAACTGTCGAAACGGCCGCTGCGCACGATCTGGGGCACGACGAAACGCCTGTTCGCATTCGGCAGAATATCGTCGCGGATGAGACTGAGCGGCGAGACGCCGAAGGGATCGACAAGGAGAATGAACGCGTAGAGGCCCGCGAGTGCCGTCACCACGCAGCAGCCGAGGATCTTCAGATAGCGCCACCACATGCGATGTCCTCAGAAGCGGAAGTAGATGAATTCGGTGGAGCCGCCGCCCGCCAGCAGCAGGCTGTAAACGGCGAGCCCCGCCATACCCGCGGCCATCCACGGACGGGGGGTGAGTTGAGTTTCGACGAAGGACTTGGTCGTCGGCCCGATCAGCGCCACCGCAATCGCAGCCGGCAAGGCCCAGGAAAGCGCCACCGTGCTCTTGAAGCCTCCGGCACCCAGCATGCCCTGAAACATGTGCCCTGCGGTCGCGAATTCCGGCGCCCGGAACAGCACCCAGCCGACCAGCACGAACAGCATCGTCAGCAGCCACGCGACCACATCCGGAAGCTGGCGTCCGCTCTCCGACCAGAACCGGTGCGCAATAAGCCCGGCTCCGTGCATCAGCCCCCAGGCGACGAACGTCCATCCCGCCCCGTGCCAGAGCCCGCAGAGCCCCATCGCCAGCAACGAGGCCATCACGTAACGCGTCATCCCGTGCCGCGAGCCGCCGAGCGGAATGTAGAGATAATCGCGGATGAACCGCGACAGTGTCATGTGCCAGCGGCGCCAGAAATCCCTGAGATCGAGTGCGCGATAGGGCGCATCGAAATTATCGGGGAAGCGCAGCCCCAGCATCAACCCCAAGCCGATGGCCATCTCGGAATAGGCCGAAAAATCGAGGAATAACTGCATCGAGAAGGCGAGCGCCGCGTGCCAGGCATCCAGCAGCGATGGCGTACCGATGGCGGCGGCGGCGAACACGGGATCGCTCACCTGCGCCAGCGGGTCGGTCAGGATCGCCTTTTTCGCGAAGCCGATGATGAAAAACGTGAAGCCCTGTGCCAGCCTGAGGTCGAGCCCGGGCCGGAGCGGCGACTGCTCCAGTTGCGGCATGATCTCGCTGTGGCGCACGATGGGCCCGGCGATCAGGTGCGGGAACAGGAACACGAACAGGAAGAACTGGCGAGGGTCGTAGTGGCGACCATCGCCGCGCTGGACATCGACCAGATAGGAAATCAGCTGGAACGTGCAGAAGCTGATGGCAATCGGCAGCGGGATCGAAAATTCGGGAACCGAGAGCCCCGCCAATCCCACCAAAACGCCAGCCAGAAACGCCGCATACTTGAAAAACGCCAACAGCGCGATGTTCCAGACAATGCCGAGCGTGATCCAGCCCAGCCCACCCCAACGGAAATAGGCTTCCGCCAGCAGCCATGTAACGCCGGCCTGGCCGATCAGCAGCGGCAGGAAACGCGGATCCCACCAAGCATAGAACACCAGTGAGGCCAGGATCAGTGCCGCCTGCCGCCAAAGCGGCTGGCTGGCCGCCGCGTAGTAGGCCACCAGCACGACCGGCAGGAACAGCAGGATGAACGCTTGCGAATTGAAGAGCATCTGCACCAGTCAAGTCATTGGCGGGCGCGGGTTGGGTTCCGGACGCCGGAGGAAGCAGTGTGCCCATTTACCATGGCCCGGGATCGGGCAAAGGCTCAATTTTTCCCGTTCCGCGCCAACGTGCCGTGCCCCGCCCGTGCCCACCCTCAAATCAGCCGCTGAGCGCGGAAACTCACGTGTCCCATGCGGCCGACGATGATGTGATCGTGCACCATGACGCCCAGCGGTTTTCCGGCATCGACAATCAGCTTGGTCATGTCGATGTCGGCGCGCGAAGGGGCTGGATCGCCCGAGGGATGATTGTGCACCAGGACGATGGCCGTCGCGCCCAGCTCCAGGGCGCGCTTCACGACCTCGCGCACATAGACCGGGGTGTGGTCCACCGTGCCTTCGCCCTGCACCTCGTCGGCGATAAGTTGGTTCTTCTTGTCGAGAAACAGGATGCGGAATATCTCGCGGCCATCGAAGCCCTGTGCCGCTTTGCAGTAGTCGAGCACGGCGTTCCAGGAACCCAGCACCTTGCGGCCCATGATCTCACCGCGCATCAGGCGCAAGGCGGCGGCACGAATGAGCTTGATCTCCTCCACCGCCCGGTCGCCAATCCCTTCGACCTCCGCCAGCCGGCCCGGGGCTGCGTTGATGACCTCGGCGAATGAACCGAATTTCGCCATCAGGCGCTTGGCAATCGGCTTGGTGTCGCCGCGAGGAAACACGCGGAACAGGATCATCTCCAGGAGTTCGTAGTCGGGCATGGCCTCGTCGCCACCGCTCTTGAAGCGGGCCCTGAGGCGGTTCCGGTGGCCGAGCTTGTCATCGTCAGCGTCACTGCCTGTCGTGCCACCACCGATTGTTTTCGCGGTGGGCCGCTTGGCCCTCGCCGCCGGCTGCGGCTGGGTATCGACACGCTGCTCGAAGAAATTGAGCTGCCCCGGCAATACATCAGGTTCCGGCTGCGACGCCGTCCCTTTGCCAGTGCCTGGACCGGTTTCCAAGAACCCCTGCGATCGATCTTGCCGCTGCCGGGCCATCGCGCCGTCCCTGGATTACTGACCCGCCGCTGACCCTCAGGTCACTTTCACGTCGAAGGCACTTTCACATCGAACGGCGGGCGGTGGTAACCCGCCGGCGAGAACGTGAACACCTCGCACCCCGCCTCGGTTACGCCGACCGTGTGCTCGAACTGCGCCGAAAGCTCACGATCGCGCGTGACGGCGGTCCAGCCATCCGGCAGCACCTTCACCGTGGACTTGCCGAGGTTGATCATGGGCTCGATCGTGAACAGCATGCCTGGTTCGAGTACGGGCCCATCGCCTGCCTCGCCATAGTGCAGAATGTTCGGGCGGTCATGGAACAGACGGCCGAGGCCATGACCGCAGAAATCGCGGACGACACTGCACCGCTCGCGCTCGGCGAAGGCCTGGATGGCTTGGCCGATATGGCCGGTCGTGTGGCCGGGCTTGACGGCCGCGATGCCGCGCCGGAGCGCCTCGTAGGTGACGTCGATCAGCCGCTCCGCCCGCCGGGAGATGGCACCGACGGTGTACATGCGGCTGGTATCGCCATGCCAGCCATCGACGATCAGCGTCACGTCGATATTGAGGATATCGCCTTCGCGCAACGGTTTCGGTCCGGGGATGCCGTGACAGACCACATGGTTGACGGAGGTACAGATTGAACGCGGGAACCCGCGGTAATTCAAGGGTGCCGGAATGGCCTTATGGTCCATGGCGAAGTCAAAGATCAGGTCGTCTAGCCGCTCCGTGGTCACGCCCGCCTTGACGAAGGGCACCAGCAGATCGAGGGCGGCCGCCGCGAGTTGCCCCGCCTTGCGCATGCCGGCGAACGCCTCCGGACCATGCAGCGTGATCTTGCCTTCGCGCTGCTGCAGCGTGCGGCTGTAGTCGAGGTTGGACATGCGGCCAAAACTTCCAGTGTGGAATTGACGTCCGGTGACGACGCGGATCTGTGGGAAATTATTGGCAGGTTTGGGCGAACGGGGCAACGGCCGAGGCGTTATGAATTGTCAGGTCGCGCGCCGTCTTGGGTACGCTTCATGCGCGTCCTGCTCAATCAGAAATGCCCGGCGCTGGTGCGCCGGGCATTTTTGGTTGTTGCAAATGCCCCGCTCGCGCTGGGCGGCCGATCGTCAGGCTTTAACTTCGGCCGGCACTTCGGCGGCGGCGGCTTCGGCCACCAGCTTCTGGGCCTGGCCGACCCAGTCGCCCTTTTCGATGGCGCCCTCGAGCGAGAGCAACTCGTCGACGTTGGCGATGTCATCGTCGGAGAAGTTGGCGATCTGCTCGAACTTGATGCAACCGATCTGCAGCAGGCGGGCCGCGACGTCGACCGAGATGCCGTTGATTTTGGTCAATGCATCAGCATCGCCCTTCGGCTTCTTGAAGCCTTTCCAGGCAGCTGCCAGCTTCTTGGCGCGGGCGTCCGTCCGCTCGACGATACGGGCAGCCTTGCCGCGGCGGCCACGCAGATAATAGAGCTTTGCACGGCGCACCTTGCCACGGCGCACTACTTCGATCTCGGCGATGAACGGCGAATAGACCGGGAATACGCGTTCGACGCCTTCGCCGTATGAAATCTTGCGGACGGTGAAGCTCTCGTTGATGCCGTGGCCGGAACGCGCGATGCACACACCTTCATAGGCCTGCAGGCGGACCGCTTCCTTGGCCACTTCCTTTTTGCCCTTGGCGCCGCCCTTGGCCTTCGCCTTGGGATCAACCACGTCCTCGATCACCTTGACCATGACTTTCAGCGTATCGCCTGGCGAGAATTCCGGCACGCCGCGCTTGGCCAGAACGTTGCGGATCTGCTCGTGCTCGAGCTCTTGAATGATGTTCATCTATTTTTGTCCTTCGTTCGACATCATGGAATGCAGAGGAGCCGTGCCGCGGCCCTGACAGAATAAGGCTGAAAGGGCTGGGACAGCTCGTGCGACCCGCTAACGGGCAACCCACAAAGGGGGAGAACTCGGTTCAATAGCCGAAGTGCACCCGTTTGTCGACGGGGTATGCCGCGGCCAAGGGCGCAGCCGGCCCACGTTAACGCGGGCAGCATTGTCCGAGCGCGGCCCAGCGCGGGCCCAAACGACAAGCCCGCGCAGGTCCGGCTGTCCTTCGGCCGTCTCAGGCGGCCTCGAGTGCCCGGGCGGGCGCCCGTTGCACAGTCGCCAGCTTGGCGACCCGTGCCTTTGCCATGCTCTCGGCCCGCTCGGCTTCCTCGATCTCGGCCTCAGCGATCGCCTTGGTCAACGCCGCCTGCAGCGCCTTGGCGGCATCGAGCGACAGTTCCACCGCCGCCCGATTGCTGGCCGGCAGGTCCTGATGGAAGAAATCGAGCGTGATCACGTCATCCATCGACGCGTGGCGTGCGTGATCGTAGGCGACGACCGCTTGAGTGAGCGGGAACCACGTGTCCCCGGCCTTGGCCATGCCGTTCGCGGCGACGATCTCGACGATTGATGTGCACATGGTACTGACCTCGCCGACTTACTTCGCCAACGTCTTGCCGTAGAAGGCGAACACCTTGTTCCAGCCGTCCATGGCCTGCTCGACGCGGTAGAGCGGCCGGTGATTGTAGAAGAAGCCGTGGCCGGCGCCATCATAGCGATGGAACTCGTGCGCCTTGCCCGCCTTCTTCAACGCAGCTTCGTGCTCGTTCACCTGCTCGGGGCTCGGTGCGCGGTCATCGTTGCCGAAGAGGCCGAGGATTGGGCAGCACAGGTTCGCGGTCAGGTCGATCGGCGATGTCGGCTTCTTGGCGTTGAGCTCGTCCTTGCTCATCACGACGCCGCCGCCCCAAAGTTCGACGCAGGCGTCGACGTCCTTCTTGGTGCAGGCATAGAGGAACGCATGCCGTCCGCCCGAGCACGAGCCGAACAAGCCGACCTTGCCGTTGTGGCCGGGCTGCGCCCGCATCCACTTCACGGCTGCCTCGGTATCGCCGATCACTTGCGCATCGGGAACGCCGCCCTCGGCGCGGACCTTGGCGCCAATGTCGTCGGGCGAACCCTGGCCAGACCGCTCATAAAGGTTGGCGCAGATGGCCATGTAGCCGTTATGCGCAAATTTGCGCGTCATCTCGATGTAGAGTTCGCTCCAGCCGGGAAGATGATGAATCAAGACCACGCCGGGGAACGGGCCCTTGCCCGTGGGCTTGGCGGTATAGGCCTGGATCGGTGTACCTTTGTCGCCGTTGATCGTGATCATCTCTGCAGTCAGGCCGCGGTAGGTCATTGGAGGTCCTCCACTCGAAGCTGGAACAACGCAAGCCACACATCGTAGCCGGCACGATCGCATGGTCAGGGACAGATGTTAGTTTGCCAACGGCGCGGGCGCCAGTACCGAGCACGAGGAATGTCGGTCGCACCAGAATAGCCGCGCGCTCACAGGTCTCCATGTCTTCGAAGCGTCGCAATTGCCTGTCCTCATGATGTGTATTGACATCCCACGGGGCACCCCATGTTTCGCATCCGATATTGTTTCGCCGTCGTCGCCGCTTGCGGCGCTTTCGCGGCTCCAGCGTCTGCCGAGAAACGGCTGGCGTTGATCATCGGCAACAGCGCCTACACCAGCGCCAGCCGCCTCGCCAATCCCGCGAACGACGCCGCCGACATGGCGGCAGCCCTGAAAAACATTGGCTTCGAGGTGCTGCTCGGCGCCGACCTCGACAAGCGCGCGTTCGACGCCAAGGTCCGCGATTTTGCTCGCGCGCTGCCGTCAGCCGACGTGGCGCTGTTTTACTACGCGGGTCACGGACTGCAGGTTGGCGGGCGCAACTACCTGATGCCGATAGACGCCCAATTGCAGGGCGAGCGCGACCTCGACTTCGAGGGCGTGGCGCTGGATTTCGTCTTGAAGCAGATGGAACTCGAGCGCGAGGGCAAGACCAACATCGTGCTGCTCGATGCCTGCCGCGACAATCCGCTGGCCCGCAATCTCGCCCGCAACATGGGAACGCGGTCGGCGAGCGTCGGCCAGGGGCTCGCCCAAGTGCAGACCGGTGTGGGCACTTTCATCGCCTACTCGACGCAACCGGGCAACGTCGCGCTCGACGGCCAGGGACGCAACTCGCCTTTCACAGCGGCGCTGACCAAGGCGCTCCTGACGCCGGATCGCACGATTACGTCCGTCATGATCGACGTCCGCCGGGACGTGCTGGCGACGACGGGCGGCCGGCAAGTGCCGTGGGACCATTCAGCGCTGACGGGTGATTTCTATTTTCAAACGACCTCGGCGCCTGGTGCCGTGCGGCAAGCGACGCCGGGTGCTGCCGACACTACCCAGGAACGGCTGCGCCAGCTCGAGGATGCACTGAAGCAGAAATCGAGCCCACAGCAGACCGCCGACATGGTCGAGTTGGCGCAATCCCGCGAGCGCTTGCGGACGCTGGAGGAAGCCAACAAGGCCGACCAGAAGCGCATTTTTGATGCCCAGTACAACAGCAGCCGGTCGGGCGGCGACGCTCAGGGCAGAGCCAATATCTCAATGGAGATCGGCGCCATTCAGATGCAGATCGGCCGGCGCGTCCAGGAGATGCGTACGCTCCGCGATCGCATCGCGACGCTCGAAACAAGCCTCGGACTGAAACCGCCCGCGAACGAGAAGAAATAAAAGATGGCTGCCGGCCAGTTGGCCCTCAATCGAATGCCAATTCCGGGTAGCCCTTCGCCGCCACCTCGTTGCATCGCTCGCGGTAGTCGGGAGCGGTACCGCTATAGCGCGCAATGATCCGGGTCTGCTTGCCCTCGACGTTGCTATTGATGCCCGTCATCCAGGAATCGACCTCGTTCGACAGAAGCCCCTGACCCTTCTCGTGCACGAAGTCCGTCCAGCCCTTGACGGCCTCGGACCTGGCGTCCACCGAGTTCAGGTCGTTCTCGACCATGTGATTGATGAGGCCCGTCACCCAGTCGACGTTGTATTCGATGCTGCGCGGGATGTTGCCGAGTGCGGTATGCGGGCCAATCAGCATCATCATGTTGGGGAAGCGCTCGACCTGCACGCCGAGAAAGGTCTCGAGGTTCTGGCGCCATTTGTCTTTCAGTTTCTGGCCGCCGAGCCCCTGAATATCGATCCGGTCGAAGCTGCCGGTGATCGCGTCGAAGCCCGTCGCGTAGACGATGATGTCGAACGCGAACTCCCGGGCGCTGGTCTTGATGCCCGTCGCGGTGATGCACTCGATCGGCGTTTCCTTGATGTCTACCAATTCGACGTTCGGCTGATTGTAGACCTCGTAATATCGGGTCTCCATGGGCACCCGGCGCGTGCCGAAGCCGTGGTCTTTCGGAATGAGCTTTTCGGCAACCTTCGGGTCCTTGACGCGCTGCCGGATTTTCCGCGCCACGAAATCGCTGACGACGGCGTTGGCGTCGCGGTTGGTCAGCATGTCGCGGAAATTGCCCTGCCACATACCGAAGCCTGGCGAGGCATACTGCTTCTCGAGAAACGCCTCGCGCTCCTCTGGCGTGACTTCCAGCGCGCCGCGCGGATCGGGTGAATGCAGGAAGCAAGCGATGCTCTCCTGACACTGCTTGAAGATCTCCGGGTAGCGCGCCTTGAGCTCCGGCTGGGCTGACGGCGCGATCGGGCCGTTGTTGAGCGGCTTGCACCAATTGGGCGTGCGCTGGAAGACGGTGAGGT
>JANXRM010000087.1 GCA_025353015.1 Hyphomicrobiales bacterium | reverse complement strand
CCCCGTCGATCCGCGATTGCGCCCAGAACCTGCCAAAGCGTGTGTGTCATCGAGCCACCTCCGTTGCCGGTGGCTCAGCTAAAGAATCCGATTTGCGATCCGTGTCAGCTCCGGGCAGGTGCGGTTCTTTGAATCACCCTGGGCGTGAAGGCGATCCTCATTTGCTGGCTCGAATCAACCGATCGGGATCATCGATTGTCAGTTCTTTTGCGTAAATCTTCCGATCCGCGTTCGATATCGAACGAAGCAAGCGCTCACGATTTGCGGGGTTACACTACCCTTCCTCAACCCCTATACCCCTTTTGCGCCTGCTTGTGCGCGACAAGGGCTGCCAGCCGGTCGTCGCGCCAGCGGCTTTTCTGCGCGACGGCTTCCGCGGTCGGTGTCTTGCCCCAGCTCGCCATCACGCGAGCGACGTTCTCGGGCTCGAACTGATCGCCCGAATAGGGCCGTGACGCCAGTCCCGCCATGGTCTTTGAGAACCTTGCGCAGTAATCGGGAATGCCGCCGGGCGCGTTCATTTCGATGGTTTCGAACGGGCCCATGAAACTCCAGCGCAGACCGAGACCGTGCGCGATCGTCTTGTCCAGATCCTCCGCCGTGCAATAGCCCTCCCCGACCAGCCGGAAAGCCTCCGATAGCAGTACGGCCTGCATGCGGTTGAGAATGAAGCCGTCGATTTCCTTTTTCAGCTCCATCGGCACCTGGCCGACGCTCTCGTAGATGGCGCGGGCGCGTTTGACGACATCGGGCGACGTCCAAAGCGCCGGCGACAGCTCGACGATCGGGACGACATGCGGCGGGTTGACGGGATGCGCGATCAGGCAGCGGGCACGGCCCTTCAAGCCCTCGGTGAAGCGGGACGCGACGATGGCCGAGCTCGACGAGACCAGGATGGTTTCAGGTGCGGCGGCCGCATCGAGACGTTGCCAGATGGCGAGTTTGGCCTCGATTGTTTCCGGACCCGATTCCTGCACAAAATCGACGCCGGCGACGGCCTCCTCCAGCGTGGCGACGGCTTTGACTCGCTTGGCTGCAGCCGCAGGATCTTTGACGAGTCCGTGTCGTGCGAGATCATGCAGGCTGTCGGCGATGAGCTTCGGCGCCGCGGCTGTGGCGTCCGGGTTGGCATCCCACGCTTTGACATCCCAGCCGGCGCGAGAAAAAACATTCGCCCAAGCGCGGCCGATGAGGCCGACGCCAATTAGCCCAATGGTCGGCATTCGAGGTCTCCCGTCAGAGCAAGGGATTGAGATCTGGAAACATAGCCGCATTTAACCGGACGAATCCACCTGGGATACATGGGCCTCGGGTAAGTGCACCTCGGGTAAGTGGGGCTGGGGCAGGTTGGACCGGGATGGCGCCAGCGATGATGCAGTTCCCGTTGCGGGGTTGGCCTTGTTGCTGCCCTCATGAACGGGCAGCCTGCGATGCCGGGAGGAGCAGCATGCGCCGTCCTATCGCGATCCTATCATTGATTGCCGTTTGCGGCCTGGCCGCAATGGCTGACGTTGTCCGGCCGGATGCGCGGCATGAAATGGTTCGAGACGCAGTGGTCGCGGCCACGACCGGGTTTGCGACCGCGCTCAGGCTGGCCGGATCAGCGGCCGATGCAACTGTCAGGTTTGGCACGCGGCTTCCGGCCGTCATTGCTGCCAGTTACAATCATGCACCCGAAATGATCATCGGACTTGGAACCGCACTTTCGTTCCCACTCGTTGCATTGGGCAGCTTCACCATTCGCTGGGCGTCGCGGCGGCGGCGGGACGGCCGGCGCGAAGCGCGCGCCAGCCAGATCATATCTCTGGTTGATCGATGCCCGTCCTCAAAGGCCAAGGCATGGCTCGAAGTCGACGGGCCGGCGGGGATGCGGGATCATGAACTCTCAGGCGAGATGTTGCGGATCGGCCAGGACGCGGACAATGAACTGGCATTGACCGAGTGCGGCCTGCAACAATTCCACGCGCTGATCAGGCGCACACCTGAGGCTGAGTTCATCGTTGTCGATGTCACCGGCATCGGCGGCTCGGGGATCGCCGTGAATGGGCGGCGGCTGCGATCGAGCCAGCTGCAGGACGGCGACAGGATCGAGCTAGGGCATACGACCGTGACATTTCACCGGGCTGTCAGGCGCGTGGCGGCGCACCCACCGGGTAGCTCACACGGGTAACTGATTTTCGGCCCTAATTTCCTGCGGTCGCGGCCTGCGAAGACGGCTAAGATGCCCGCGTCGATGATCTCGTCTCCAGGACGACCGGATACGCCGGATTGGGGTGCTATGCTGAACTTTCGCCATGCGACCCGGGCAAGCCAAGGTGCCCGTAGCTATCAAGAAGATGCCGCCGCGGTCTGGCCCAGCGCAAGCCCGCTCGCCCCGCGAACTCCACCGTCGCCGGGTCTCGGCGTCGTCGCCGTTCTGGCCG
>JANXRM010000077.1 GCA_025353015.1 Hyphomicrobiales bacterium | reverse complement strand
CAGTTCTTCATCTGCTTCACGCAAGCCCCGCACCTCAACGGCCAGTACACCACCTGGGGCCGCGTCATCGAGGGCATGCAACACGTCGACCAGATCGCCAAGGGCGAGCCCCCGGCCAACCCCGACAAGATGCTGAAGGTTTATCTGCAAAGCGATGCGAAGTGAGGCAGTCGTGAGTAAGGAGTAGCGCATAAGAATGCGCCAGCCACCCTGCTCATCACCAGCTCCCGTTTCCCTACTCGTTATCCCCAACCCAACTCACAGGCCTCCCCCCATGGCAAAAATCAAAGATCCCGAGAACGCCCTCATCCTGGAGACGACGCAAGGCAAGGTCGTCATCGAACTGCGGCCCGATCTGGCGCCCGGCCACGTCGAGCACATCAAGAAGCTGGCGCGCGAGAAGTTCTACGACGGGATCGTCTTCCATCGCGTCATCGACGGCTTCATGGCGCAGACCGGCTGCCCGCAGGGCACCGGCACCGGCGGCTCGAAGTACCCGAACCTGAAGGCCGAGTTCAACGCCGAGCCGCACGTTCGCGGCATCTGCTCCATGGCGCGCTCGTCGAGCCCTAATTCGGCCAACAGCCAGTTCTTCATCTGCTTCGATGACTCAGGCTTCCTCGATCGCCAGTACACGGTCTGGGGCAAAGTCATCGAAGGCATGGACAACGTCGACAAGATCAAGCGCGGCGAGCCCGTCCAGAACCCAGACAAGATCACGTCGATGCGGGTGGCAGCGGACGTGAAGTAACAATCGCTGGCAACGAGAAACGTGGGGAGAAGGCCAGGGGACCAGTCCCCTGGACCCCGCATTTTGGGCGGATGCGGAGCCGCTGGCGCAAAACAATGAGGTTGAGGGGATAAGTCCCCTCGCCTTCACTGCTCACAATTTCAGCCGTCGAGATCCGTCGCGAAAAGCGAGATCGGTGGGTACGGCTGACAAAATACGTGGTCAGGGAACCTGAATGGGGCAGTTTCCGAATCGCCGGCAAAGTTTGAAATGTCTTGCGGCAATTCCGCTTAGCAGCCTTATGAACTCCAAAATCGTGCACGCCCAAACGGCATCTCCCAAAGTCACCACCGGCGCCGAAGCCCTCGTGCGCGACAAGTTCGCGGCGCTCGCCGGCAAACGCGTTGGATTGATAACCAACCACACGGGGTTGGTTGGCGGCGAGCGGTTGATCGATGTTCTGGCTCGCGCGCCTGGCGTCAAGCTCGTCTCGATATTCACGCCGGAGCACGGGCTGGCCGGCTTGATCGAGGCCGGTTCAAAATTTGATGCCGCGCGCGATCGCGCGACAGGCCTGCCCGTCTATAGCCTCTATGGCAGCAACCTGAAGCCGACCATTGCCATGTTGTTTGATGTCGAGGCACTCGTCTTCGACATGCAGGACATTGGCGTCCGCTATTACACTTACATCTCGACCATGGCGCTCTGCATGCAGGCTGCCGCACCATCCAATCGAGCCGGTGGAATTCCGTTCGTCGTTCTTGATCGCCCCAATCCGCTTGGTGGAACGCACGTCTCAGGTTTCGTCCGCGAGCGGGGATTGTCGTCGTTCGTTGGTCTCCTGCCGATCCCCCAGGTCCACGGCCTGACGATCGGCGAGCTCGCGGCGATGATCAAGGGCGAAAAGCTGCTGCGCGGTCTCGACAAGCTTGAACTGACGGTGATCCCGCTCGAAGGCTGGAAACGCGACATGCTCTGGCCGGACACCGGGCTCCCCTGGGTGGCGACCAGCCCCAACATCCCGACGTTCGAAACCGCGCTCGCCTACGCGGGCACCGGCCTCTTCGAGGCAACGGCGGCGAGCGAAGGTCGCGGCACGACGGCGCCGTTCCTACTGCTCGGCCATCCCGCCATTGATGCGCAGCAAGTTGCCGCGCAAGTGAATGGCGCACGTTTGCCGGGCGTCCGAATCGAGGCCACGACGTTCGCGCCGAAGCGCATCAAGGGCGTGGCCTCGAGCCCCCGTTTCGCGAATATGCAGGTTCCGGGCGTACGGTTGACGATCACGGACCAGACAACCTATCAGCCGGTCGAAACAGCGGTGCATCTGCTGGTGGCCTTCGACAAGGCGCTTCGAGCCAACGGCACCGTCGGCCTCGTCGACAACGCCGACGAGTTCAACCGCATCGCCGGCACCAAACGTTTGCTCGACTTCCTCGACCAAGGTGCCAGCGCGCCCGCAATTATCGCGGCCTGGGGGGCCGAGGTGGCGGCCTTCCGCCAACAGCGCGAAAAATATCTGCGTTACTGAAACGCGAACCCGCACAAGAAAAAATACGTTTCGTCATGCTGGCGCAGCCCGGCACCCACGACGGCTTTCGTTATTCTCAGAGTTTCCTCGCACGTCGCCGTGTATCCCGCCTTCGCGGGGAAACGGATGCGGTGGCCACATATCTTAGACCCAATCCATTGCCCGCCCAAATCATGTAGGCTTACAACGCCAACCCTATCGCGACCGGCAACCGGACCCATGCGCACCTACCTCTTCGACTTTGACATGCCCGAGCACCTCATCGCGCTCCGCCCGGTGGAGCCGCGCAACAGCGCCCGCTTACTGGTGGTGCGGCCGCCGCAGCGCATCATGTCGCAAACCTTTGTCTCTCCCGCCGTGTTCGAGGACCGGCATGTGGGCGACCTCGCGTCCCTGCTGCGCCCCGGCGACGCGATCGTCGTCAATGATA
>JANXRM010000027.1 GCA_025353015.1 Hyphomicrobiales bacterium | reverse complement strand
CCATCGCCTGCAACTTTACGGTGTACCTCTGAAGCGCAATGGCCGCTAAGCTCGTACCGCCAATATGTGCCTTTCACGGTGCCGGAGAGTTGCTGTTCAAACCGTGATATTTGTGGATTGACGCCCGCTTTGTTGCGGTGCACCATAGCTGGGTTACCTCAGTAGTGCGTATCTTCAGGCCCACGTTTCTTCGGCAGCGCGCCGATTCGCGACGTGGAAACCGACGGTAACCCAGGCAGGCGGCACATGACCAAGCTCATCGGGACGATGCCAGACGTGGCCGTAGACGCGCCGGCGGATGGCCCCGTGATCGCGCACCCGAAGCCCTTGTTGCGCAGAGTTTATCTGAAGACGTTCGGATGCCAGATGAACGTCTATGACAGCGAGCGCATGAGCGAGATGCTGTCCGCTGAGGGCTACGCCAATACCGCTGATCCGGCAGACGCCGATCTCGTCATTTTGAACACATGCCACATCCGCGAGAAGGCGGTCGAAAAGGTCTATTCCGACCTCGGCCGCCTACGTGACCTTAAAATCGAACGCCAGGCTCAAGGCCGGGAGACGATCATCGCCGTCGCTGGGTGCGTGGCGCAGGCCGAAGGCGCCGAAATCGCGCGCCGGGCGCCGGCCGTCGACGTCGTCATCGGACCGCAAAGCTATCACCGCCTGCCAGAACTGGCCGACAAGGCCCGCCAGCAAGGCCGCGCCCAAATCGAGACCAGCTTTCCCGAGGACGAAAAATTCAATCAACTGCCGGTTCGCACGTTGGGGCCTGCCAGCGATGGTCAAGCGGCGCGTCGCCCGGCCTCCGCCTTCCTCACGGTGCAGGAAGGTTGCGATAAGTTTTGCACGTTCTGTGTCGTGCCGTATACGCGCGGCGCCGAATATTCGCGCCCCGTGGAAAAACTGGTCGATGAGGCCCATCGCCTCGTCGACGAGGGTGTGCGCGAGATCACGCTGCTCGGCCAGAACGTCAATGCCTATCATGGCGAAGGCCCCGATGGCAGCCATTGGACACTGGCCCGACTCATGCACGCGCTCGCCGACATCCCGGCCCTGGAGCGCCTGCGCTACATGACCAGCCATCCCCGCGACATTGGCGACGATCTCATCGCGGCGCACCGGGATTGCAGCAAGCTGATGCCATTCCTGCATCTGCCGTTCCAAGCCGGATCCGACCGCATTCTCGCCGCCATGAACCGGAAACATACCGCGCGCGACTATCTGGCGCTGATCGAGCGCATCCGGGCCGTGCGACCCGACCTAGCCCTGTCCACGGACGTGATCGTCGGCTTTCCCGGTGAAACCGAGGCAGAATTCGACGCGACGCTGGCTGTTATCCGGCAAATCGGCTTTGCCCAGGCCTACTCGTTCAAATACAGCCCGCGGCCGGGCACACCTGCTGCAACCATCGGCGAGCAGATCCCGGACGTGGTGAAAACCGAGCGTCTGGCGCGCTTGCAAGCCTTGCTCGACGAACAGCAGACAGCGTTCAATGCCGCGTCCATCGGCCAGACCATACCCGTATTGTTCGAACGGATCGGCCGTGGCGATGGGCAACTGGTCGGCCGGACGCCGCATTTGCAGCTCGTACACGCCGAAGCCACCCCTTTGTTGCTGGGACGCATCATCTCCGTAGAAATCCGGGGTTCCGGCCAGACCAGCCTGCGCGGCGTCATAAAGGCGGCATGAGACCGCGATTAGGTGCAATGGCGCTCCGTCGTTGGGATTCGTTTCTCCCCTTGATGGTTCGGACCGTGCTAACGTTGCATGCTTGCTAACGTTGCATGCTAACGTACCAATGAAGCGCCGCGACGACACGTAGCCGATCCCGGGACATCCCAAGCCAGATCCCGGGGGCAAGCTAAAGTGTGAAATGGGACAGGCCCAAAGAGGAGAGCCGCATTTGACAGGGACGCGCGGACCAGCCACGGCAGGAGCAGACCGGGGAGACAAGTCCAAGCCAGACCGATCGAAGCCAGACAAGCTGAAGACCGATCGAGGGCGCGATGGGGGGCGGGACGGTGCGGTTCGCGTCGTGGTGCCCTTCGAGGATAATCGGCATCTGCCGCATCTGCTCGGCGAGCACGACGCGCACCTGGCTCTCATCGAAGAGCGTCTTGGCATCGACGCCCATGCCAACGGCAACATCGTCACGCTGACGGGCTCGCAGGAGAACTGCGATATCGGCCGCACCGTCTTGAACACGCTGTACGACCGGATCGGCAATGGCGAGGGCATTACACCCGGCGACGTCGATGGGCTCATCCGGCACGCCCGGTCTGGTGCGGTAAAGCAGGAGGGCATGGCGCAGGTCCGCACGCGGCGGCGCATCGTCACCGCGCGCACCCCCATGCAAGGCAACTATCTCAGGGCGTTGGAGCGGCACGATCTCGTGTTCGGCATCGGTCCCGCGGGCACCGGTAAGACCTACCTCGCCGTGGCCTTTGCAGCCGCTTGTCTCGAGCGCGGGCTGGTCGAGCGCATCATCCTGTCGCGTCCAGCCGTCGAGGCGGGCGAGCGGCTTGGCTTCCTTCCTGGCGACATGCGCGAGAAGGTCGATCCCTACCTCAGGCCGCTCTACGACGCGCTTTACGACGTGCTGCCGCCGGAAAAGGTCGAGAAAGACCTGGAAACCGGGGTCATCGAAATTGCGCCGCTGGCCTTCATGCGCGGGCGCACGCTTGCCAACGCTTGCGTCATTCTCGACGAAGCGCAGAATTCGACCAGCATGCAAATGAAGATGTTTCTGACGCGCCTCGGCGAAGGCTCTAAGATGGCGATTACGGGCGATCCAAGCCACATCGATCTGCCGCGCGGGCAGGTCTCGGGGCTCGAAGAGGCCGCGCGCTTGCTCGTCGGCGTGAAGGGCATTGAAGCCGTGCGCTTCACATCCGGCGATGTCGTGCGGCGCGATCTCGTGGCGCGGATCGTCGAAGCCTATGAGCGGGCCGACGCCAGCGGCACTCCTGGCTAAAATGCCGTGCGGCCGCAGGGCGGACCAGGCAAGAACAGGATTATGGACCAAAGCGGCGACATAAGTGGGCCCCCGTTAGCAGTGGGGGCAATCGATACGGAACCTCCGTCAGAACTCGGGGCAGCCCTCGAGTTCGATATCGTGCGCGACACCGGTGATTGGACAACTTTTGAGCCGGTCGAACTCTGCGTCGCCCGGGCGTTGAATGCGGCCGCACGTCATTACAGAATTCTATCTGAGCTGCCGGCCTGCGTCTGCATTGCGCTCTCCAGCGACGCGTCGGTCCGCGCTCTCAACCGCCAGTGGCGGGCCAAGGACAGCCCGACCAACGTCCTGTCGTTTCCAGCGCCACCTCAGCCCGCCGGACGTCCCGTGCCGGGCGATGCCGCGACATCGGAGCCGCGGTTTCTTGGTGATATCGTGCTCGCCGCCGAAACCGTCGCGCGCGAGGCGCGTGAGATGGGTATTTCCGCACATCATCATCTGCAGCATCTCGTCGTGCACGGGCTTCTGCATCTGCTCGGCTTCGATCATGAGCAGGATGCCGAAGCGACGGCCATGGAGGCGCTCGAAACCGAAATTCTGGCCACGATCGGCGTTGCCGATCCCTACGCCGCCAACGATTGAATGCTCGAACGATTGAAAGACAGGATCGCGACGATGCGGCATGACGACGAGAGTGGGCCGGAACCACCGCGCCCAGGAAGCGGCCAAGGAAGTGGCCAGGGCAGCGGGCAACGCTGGCTGCAAAGCTTGCGCGCGAGGCTCGGCCTTGCCGGGCCACAAACGCTGCGCCGCACACTCGAAGACGCCTTGAAGACCGAGGATCACGCCGAGACCGCGTTCAGCGCCGCCGAGCGCGATATGCTGTTGCGCCTCTTACGTTTCGGCGCACTCCGTATCGATGACGTCATGGTCCCGCGCGCCGATATTATCGCCATCGACGAGACCGCTCCGATCATTGATCTGCTGCAGCGCTTCCGCGAGGCCGGCGTCTCGCGCATTCCGATCTATCATGAGACGCTCGATGATCCGCGCGGCATGGTGCACATCAAGGACCTCATGCGTTTTCTCATGGGTGATGCGTCGCCGCGCGACGACGGGGCCGCCGAGCTTGGCCTGATCGATCTGACCCGCGCCGACGTCACGCGTCCGATCACGGGCGCGCGGTTGCGGCGGCCGATGCTCTATGTGCCGCCCTCGATGCCTGTCATGAATCTGCTGATCCGCATGCAGTCGACGCGGATCCACATGGCACTGATCGTCGACGAGTACGGCGGTACCGACGGACTGGTGACGATCGAGGATCTGGTCGAGCAGGTGGTCGGCGAGATCGAGGACGAGCACGACGTCGCGGAAGCCGCCAACATTTCCGAGGACGTCAAGAATGGGCTGGTCGCGCAGGCGCGGACCCCGGTCGCCGAACTCGAGGCGCGGCTCGGTCTCAAGCTGCTGACGCCCGAAGAGACGCAGGAAATCGATACGTTGGGCGGGCTTGTCTTTTCTATTGTCGGCCGGGTGCCGGCCCGCGGCGAAGTCGTGCGCCACCCCTCAGGATTGGAATTCGAAGTGCTCGAGGCCGATCCGAGGCGCGTGAAAACGTTAAAAATCCACGGCCTCGGTGCCCCCCAGTCATCGACCGAGCCAGCCAAGGCTCCGCCGACAGCCGCAGAAGCGCGTGACACGCAGGCATCCGAAACGCGCGACGCGCGAGAGGCAACGCCGACGCCTGGCAAGGCCGCCGAATAGCAGAACGAATTTCGCCATCATGACAGGCACTCGGAAGCGACGGCGTGCTGCGGCCATCGCGCTCACTGTAGCAGGCCTGCTGGCCATTGGCGGCGCCTATCTGGTGACGAGGCCGCAGCCCGCTTGGCTCGCCGCGCGCTGGCCGATCGATCTTGGCCAACCGCTCGAGCATTTCGCCAACTGGCGGTTGCGCGCCTTGCGGTCGGACCGGCCACTTTGCCGGCTCGTGCTGCAGGCGCCTGCGGCCGACGCCATCGAAACGGCAGATGCCCCAAGCAACAACAACGGCTGCGGTTGGTTCAACAGTGTCCGTTTGAGCGGACTTGGCGATGCCAGGATATCCGTCGACAAGCTCACCTGCGAGATGACGGCAGCCATGGCACTGTGGGTGGCCCACGACGTGCAGCCAGCAGCGGAAGCGATCTTCGGGGAACGCGTTCGGGCCATACGGCATCTCGGCTCCTATGCCTGCCGCACCATTCGCGGCAATCCCGCCCATGCCCACGTCATTAGTGAACACGCCCGCGCCAATGCCCTGGATATCCAGGCGTTTATCCTCGCGAGCGGCCGTCAGGTTAACGTCCTCCAGCACTGGGGACGGACTGGAAAAGAGGCCGAATTCCTGACCGCCGTCCATACCAGGGCCTGTCGCTACTTCCGGGTCGCGATCGGCCCCGCCTACAATGCGGCGCATCGCGATCATTTCCATTACGACCGGGGTCTTTATTCAGCCTGCAAATGAGCGTCCGCCGCGAACCGCCTCGTGCATCCCGTTGGGTCGAGGCTTGAGGAAATATTCACCAAGTCCGTAATTCATTCTCAGTAACGAGAGCAGTTTTACGAATTGGCAAATGGCACACCCTAGACTGCCAATTCGTCACAGGTGGCAATCTCGGTGGTTCGATGTTTTTTCGCAAGCACGCCATATTGAAAGAATTCCTGGCCACACGCAGTGGCGCGATTGCGCCGCTGTTTGCCCTGTCCATTCTCGCCATGGCGGGAGCGGTGGGCCTGGTCGTGGACGGCGCCCGAATGTACTCGTTGAAGTCGCATCTCCAGAACTCCGTCGACGCCGCGGTTCTGGCGACAGCCCGGCGCGCCGCTATCGATCCATCTGCCGATCTGACAAACGTCTTCACGTCGTTCTTCAACGCATCGACGCCGGCCGAGCACAGCTCCGTTATCGGCTCAATCTCCGTGACCAAGCGAGGCAACCTGATCGATGCCTCCGTCAGAGCCGATTTGCCGACGACGTTCATGCAGTTGTTCGGCACCAGCTCCGTAGCGATCCCGGCGAGCTCGTCGGCAGAATTCGGCACCGGCGACCTCGAACTGGTCTTGGCACTCGACAACACCGCGTCCATGGCCGGCAGCAAAATCGACACATTGAAGAGTGCGGCGAAGTCGCTCGTCGACACACTCTCCCGGGCCGCCACAACACCGGACAAACTCAGAGTTGGGATCGTGCCGTTCTCGAAGTACGTCAACGTCGGGCTGTCCAATCGTTCAGCGTCCTGGCTGGACGTCGCCAACGACTGGACCGAGACGATCAACTGGTGCGGTAATACCTACCCGAATGAACGGTACACAAACTGCCGCAACGTCACGCAGGCTTGCACCATCGATGGGGTGCCGAGCAGCTGCACGTCGCAATCCTGTGATTACATTCCCGGGCCGGCCGTCTACCAGTGCCAGTCCTATCAGGCGCAGCACACGTGGAATGGCTGTGTCTATTCTCGCTCTTCACCACTGAATGTCACCGATGGCAGCTATTCCTCGCGTATTCCCGGCATGATGGACGAGTGGTGCTCGCAGCCGCTGACACCGCTGACGACCGATCGTGAGAAGGTCCGTGACGCCATCGAAGCGATGACGCCATCAGGCGACACCTACATTCCGGAAGGCGTCATGTGGGGATGGCGGCTGCTGTCACCGCAAGCGCCCTTCGATGAAAGCCGTTCCGGCGGCAGCCAAAGGGTCGGGCGTTATCTGGTGCTGATGACTGACGGCGTCAACTCCGTATCGCCGACGCCGACCGGGCATGATGGTAACGACACGACGGCTGCAAACCAGCTCACGCTCGATGCCTGCAACAATGCCAAGGCCGACGGCATCACGATCATGGCTGTTGCCTTCCAGGTGACGGACACGACGATCAAGAACGTGCTGCAAACGTGCGCGTCGAGTGGCGGATTTTTCTATGACGCCGCAGACAGCAGCCAGCTGATCGCGTCCTTCGATTCAATTGGTCAGCAGCTCGTCAATCTACGCATCAAGAAATAGGACGCATTGGGGTGACAGGGCGACCATCCTGCGCAAACAGGCTGGTTGCCGTTGAGAATGAAACGCATGGTCGGGGGGCCAGAAAGCAATGCTCTATCGTGGAAAACGTCTATTCCGGAACTTGGTGCGCGACGACCAGGGAACCATTGCGATCCTGTTCGGATTGACAGCGTTCGCCATGACGATGACCGTCGGTCTCGCCATCGACGGCGCCCGCTACTATAGTACCTCGAACAGGGTCAAGGCGACACTCGATGCAGCGGCGCTCGCAGCCGGTCAAATGCTGGATGACGAGAGCTATACGGACGCCGATATTCAAGCCAGGGCAGCTGGCTATTTCAACGCCCATTGGCCGCAAGCGGCGCAATCCGGCCTTGCGATGGCATCGCCCGTGACCACGGTCGACCGCGCCAAATTCGAGGTCAGCGTGGCGCTCAACGCCAACCTGCAAACGACATTCGGTCAGATTGCCGGCATCAATCAATTCGATATGAGCCGGGTTTCAACCGTTTCATACCGCACCAAGAAAATCGAATTGGCGCTGGTTCTCGATACCACAGGCTCGATGTGCATGCCGTGCAGCAAGCTGGACGCCGTGAAAGCCGCAGCCAACGACGTCGTCGACTCGATGCTCGATGGAACGCATCCGCCGGGTACGATGAAAATTGCGATCGCACCGTTTGCTGCGTCCGTGAACGCAGGCCCATACGCATCCGCCGTCAGCGGCGGTTCCAGCACCGACGGCTGTGTCGTCGAGCGCAGCGGTGGCAGTGCATTTACTGATGATCAGGCGTCAGGCGGCGCGCGCCTCAATGTCCAGTCGAATATGCCCGCAAACTCGAATTATTCGTGCCCGAACGAAAGTGTGCTTCCCCTGTCTGAAGACAATCCGACTTTGAAATCGCAAATTGCCGGTATGACGGCCAATGGCGGAACCGCTGGCCATCTGGGAACCGCTTGGGGCTGGTATCTCGTTTCGCCAAACTGGGCGTCGATGTTTCCGAAGGCAAGCCGGCCGCGCAAGTACACCGATCTGAGCACGATCAAGTCGGTGCTGATCATGACCGACGGCGAGTACAACACCAGCTATCTGACACCAGGCCAGAATTCGACGGACCCGGCAGTCACTGGCAGCTCGTCCTATCAAGCCATGCAGCTCTGCAACAACATGAAGGCGCAGGGCATCCAGGTCTGGACCGTGGCGTTTCAGTCGTCAACTAAATCGGAGGCGTTCCTCAGGAACTGTGCGACCGACTCCGCACACTTTTTCTCGGCAGCCAACGAGGCCGACCTGAAAGCTGCCTTCCATAACGTTGCAAACCAGCTTTCAGCGCTGCGGATTTCGAAGTAAGGACGGCGCATCGCGCACGAATGTTACCTGGCATGGTAGAGTTGGTTCCGACCCTGCCACGCGAAGACCGGAGTTCCGATGCGTCGTTACCTTACTCAACTGGCTCTCGCGTTCGCTGCGCTGCTGACTGTTTCAAGCTTGGCTGCAGCACAATTGGCGCCGCTTCAGGTCCCGAAAGAGGCTGTCGCGGCGCCGCGATGCACCGGTCGCGACATTCTGGCTGAGCTCCGCGAACAGCAACCCGCCGAGTGGGCCAGGATTAAGGAAGCGGCAGACCGGACGCTCAATGGCCGCCACATCTTCTGGCGGATCGATGGGCCGAAGGGCCCGCCAAGCTATCTGTTTGGCACGATCCACCTCAGCGACGACCGGATCAACGCCCTGCCGGTCGGCGTGCAGCTGGCGTTGCAATCTGCTGGCAAAGTAGTCCTCGAGGTTGCCGATCTTTCCCCGAAGGCACTGGCGGCCGCCTTTGCGAAATCACAAGGCATCCTTGTCTTCGCGGATGGCCGGTCCCTGGAAACACTGTTGACCCCAGAAGAAAAAGCGATTGCACGGGAGGCCCTCACTAAGGCTGGCATTCCGGCTGCAGCTTTGGCCGCTTTCAAGCCATGGGTGGTCAACATGATGCTTTCGCTCTCGGACTGTGAGCGGCGCCGGTCCGCGGCTGGTTTGCAACCGTTGGATCTCAGGCTTGCCGATAATGCGCGCGGCCGTGGCGTTCCAGTCGCGGGGCTGGAGACGCTCGAAGATCAGTTGCAGGCCCTGGCGGCCGTACCCGACACCGACCAGTTGACGGTGCTGCGCGCCGGCCTCAAACTCACCGAACGTTCCGACGACGTGTTGGAAACGATGGTGCGTAGCTATCTCGCGCGCGAAATCGGACTGATCCTGCCGATGCACGAACTCCTGTGGCGGCAGGCAGGCTTCGAACCCAAGGCCTTCGCGGCGTTCCTCAAACAACTCGTGACCAAACGCAACGTGCGCATGCGCGACGCCGCCGTGCCGTTGCTTGCGGAAGGCGGTGCCTTCGTGGCGGTCGGTGCCCTGCATCTGCCGGGAGAGAGCGGCCTCGTCGCACTTCTGCGCGAGGCCGGCTACAAAGTTACGCCTGCTGAGTAACGGCCCGCAAACGCCGCGCAGCCCTTTAGCCGTCCAAAATTCCTACCGCCGTGAACCCACCATCGGCCGCCATGGTGTGGCCGGTCGTGAAGCTCGCCTCGTCTGACGCCAGAAAAGCGGTCATGGCTGCGATTTCCTCAGGCCGGCCGAACCGTTTCATCGGCATGCGTGCGGCCACGCTCGGACCAATCGCCGAACCCTGCTCCGGGCGGGTTTTGACCGGGCCCGGCGCCACCGCATTGACGCGGATATTGTGCGGCGCCAGCTCGATGGCCATCGTTTGCGTGAGATTGATCACGCCCGCTTTGCTCGCGCCGTAGGCCCCGCGGCCCTGGCCACCAAAGATGCCGGAGCCCGACGCGATGTTGACGATGGCGCCGCCGCTTTTCTGGGCGACGAGCTGACGGGCGGCGATCTGGCAGAAAATGAAGGTGCCGTAGAGATTGGTATCGATGACGCGGCGCCAAAGGTCGTCATCGGTCGTAAGGAACGGCGCCCGGTCCATCAGGCCAGCCGCATTGACGAGAATGTCGAGTTTGCCGAAGCTGGCAACGGCGCGTTTGACGGCAGCGTCGACGTCGGTTCGCACACGCACATCGGCAGCGGTGCCCAACGCCTTGCCACCCTTGGCGGTGATTTCAGCCGCTTTGGCTTCGGCCCGTTCGCGCCGGATATCGACGACGAGAACATGGACGCCGTCGGCTGCAAGGCGGTCGGCGATCGCACCGCCTATGCCATTGCCGCCGCCTGTGACGATCGCGGCTTTTCCTTGCAGTTTGTTCGGCATCGGTCGATCCTTCGCGTTGCGAGATGTGCTTGCTTGATGCGATTGAGTATTGAGACAGCGTGGCGGTGGTGCAGAGCCAATCTAGGCGATTCTGCGCGGCGTTCTTGAAGCAGGGAGTTTAATGCCTGATGCGCGTGCTGGCGATCTGGTTTCTGTTGACGGCGCTCGGACTAGCCGCTGGACTGATTTGGGCCTTTGTACCAGTCCTGGTGCCGTTCATCGCTATTGCCGTGGGTTTTGGCGCAGTTGCGGGTCTTATGATCGCGCTGGCGCGGAGCTTGGAGCGGTTTTTGGGCCGCCGCGCTTGAAGGTTGCGCATGAAACTTGCGCTCAAAGGATGCCGCGCGTGAAGATTGCAGCGCTAAGGGTTGCGCCTCGGGAATTATCTGACTTGGGGGAGAAGCTCGTATGGAATCTGATTACGTCATCGTCGGCTCGGGCTCGGCAGGATCGGTGCTCGCCGACCGTCTGACGGCCAATGGCCGCTACAGCGTCATCGTGTTGGAGGCGGGACCCAGCGACTACACGAACCCGTACATCCATTTCCCGGCCGGCTTCTTCAAGCTCTTGGACAACAAGGCGGTCAACTGGGTCTATTACACGGAACCCAAAGCGGCGACGAAAGATCGGCGCATTCTCTATCCGCGCGGTCGCGTGCTCGGTGGCTCCTCGTCGATCAATGGCGTCATGCAGGTGCGGGGCCAGCGCGAGGACTATGACGACTGGGCAGCCATGGGTGCCCGCAACTGGAGTTACGAGGACGTTCTCCCCTACTTCAAACGCAACGAGACCTATCTGCCGGGCGATCCCGCCTATCGCGGCAAG
>JANXRM010000022.1 GCA_025353015.1 Hyphomicrobiales bacterium | reverse complement strand
CAGTTGAGTTCGCTTTTGTTGAGATCGACCACGATCTCGTCTCCGTCCTCGATGAAGGCAATAGGACCGCCGAGGGCTGCTTCCGGCCCAACATGGCCGATGACAAGGCCGACCGAGCCGCCGGAAAACCGTCCATCCGTCATCAGCGCGATCGTGATGCCACGTTCGCGGCAGAGCGTGGTGATACGCGAGGTGGAATCGAGCATTTCCGGCATGCCGGGGGCGCCGCTCGGCCCCTCGTAGCGCACGACGACGATATCGTTGTTCTGGAACTGGCCCGGTGCCTTGTCGAGGGCCTCAAGCAGCCCCTGCTCGCCCGTGAACACGCGCGCCTTGCCGTGAAACAGGTTGTTCTTGAGACCGCCCTCGACGCCGGCAAGCTTCAGGATCGCCGAAAAATCCGGCGACAGGTTGCCGCCGAGAACGCGCAGGCCACCGGTCGGCTTGTAGGGCTTCTCGATGGAATACACCACGCGGCCATCCGGCTTCTTCGGCGCCAGACGCTTGACCTGCTGGGCCAAGGTCTCGCCGGTGCAGGTCATAACGTTACCGTTGAGGAGGCCCGCGTCCAGGAAATCGCGAACGATCACCTGCACGCCGCCGGCTTTGTCGATGTCGACCATCGAATACTTGCCGTAAGGGCGCGCGTCGGTCACAACAGGCACAACATGCTGCGAGAGATGATTGAATTCCTCCGGCGTCATGACCTCCTTCCAGAAGTCGTTGAAACCAGCGGCGCGAGCAATTTCCGGCGCGTGCAGCACCACGTTGGTCGAGCCGCCGATGGCCATGGCGACGATCATCGCATTGCGCAGCGAATCCCGGCTGACGATGTCGCGCGGCTTGATGTCCTTTTTCATCAAGTTCGCCAGATGATCGACCAGTTCGGCTGCAAACGCATTGACCCGGCGTGGATCATCGGAGGGCGGCGACACCATATGCAGCGGCTGCATGCCGGCGACGCCGATGAACGTCTGCATCGTATTGTAGGTGAACATGCCGCCACAGCTGCCGTAGCCGGGGCAGGCATGGCAGGCGATGTGGTGCCGGTAGGCGGCATCCGGATGGCCGGCCACCTGATAGGCGGTCACGAGGTCAATGGTCTCGCCGGTCTTGGGATCTGTGCCCGGATGGATCGCTCCATCCGACATGATGAGGGACGGCTGGTTGTGTTCGAGCAAAGCTGCCAACACGCCGACCGGCGGCTTGTCGCAGGCAACGACGGCGATGGTGCCAGCAAGGCCCGTCGCCTCCAGATGCTCGCACAGGGCGTCGTGCGTGACCTCTCGGCCGATCAGCGAATAGCGCATCTCGCGCGTGCCGTTGCGGATGCCGTCCGACGTCGCGATCGTGTACTCGGGCTGCACGAGCCGCAGCTTCAACTGCCCCGCGCCCTGGCCGATGCGGCTCTTCAGTTGCGCATGGATCGCGTCCACCTTGGACATGACGCCCATGTAGCACTGGCTGTCGCCCTTTGTGCCGACGACGCCGACCGAGGGCTCGTGGATCAGGTCCGGATCGGTGCCGAGTTGGCGGGCGACACCGATGGTCTGGGTCGAACGGCCAGGATGGCGGTCGATCAGCACGATTTTCGACTTGGTCACGGCGGACTCCTTCCAGTGCGTGATGGCGTGTTGGCCAGTGCGTGATGCGTGTTGGACGCCTTATTGCCGGGAACAGTGGCCGTAGGCAAGAGTGGCGCGCAATGGCCCGCCAGCGTTACCGGGCCTGACATCGCCTTACATCGTCGCGCCGATCACCCAGGGCACGTATTCGGTGTCGCCGTAGCCGAGCAACTCCGATTTGGTCTTCTCGCCCGATGCCGTCCGCAACATGAACTGGAAGATCTCCTCGCCCTTCTGCTCGATCGGCACGCCATCGACGATATCGCCGCAGTTGATATCCATGTCGTCGATCATGTGCCGATAAATGTCGGAATTGGTCGCGAGCTTGAACGACGGCGTCGGCTTGCAGCCATAAGCCGAGCCACGCCCAGTCGTGAATGCCAGGACGTTGCAGCCACCCGCCACCTGCCCCGTTGCCGAGACGGGATCGAACCCCGGCGTGTCCATGTAGACGAAGCCCTTTTCGGTAATCGGCTCGGCATAATGGTAAACCGCGTTGAGCGTGGTCGAGCCACCCTTGGCCGCAGCCCCCAGCGACTTCTCGAGAATGGTGGTGAGCCCGCCAAGCTTGTTGCCGGGCGAGGGGTTGTTGTCCATGCTCATGCGCGCGCGTTTGGTATAGTCCTCCCACCACTTGATGATGGAGACCAGTTTCTCGCCGACCTCGCGCGTGCGGGCCCGGCGCGTCAACAGATGCTCGGCGCCATAGATCTCAGGCGTTTCGGCAAGGACCGCCGTGCCGCCGTTGCGCACAAGGATATCGGCCGCCACGCCCAGCGCCACGTTGGCGGTGATGCCGGAATAACCATCCGAGCCGCCGCATTGCAGCGCCAGCATCAGTTCCGACGCCGGCAGCGTTTCGCGCCGCGCCTTGCCGGCGATGGGCAGCATATTGCGCACGGCCTCGACGCCGGCTGCGATCGTTTTCCGGGTGCCGCCGGTTTCCTGGATGGTCATGGTCCGGAACGTATCGCTTTCGGAGAGACCATAGGCCTCCTTCATGCGCTGGATCTGGAAGCCCTCGCAGCCGAGCCCGACCACCAGGACGCCGGCCATGTTCGGGTTGCAGGCATAACCCCAGGTGGTGCGTTTCAAAACTTCGAACGTCTCGCCGTCGCTGTCGATGCCGCAGCCGGTCGCGTGCACCAGCGGGATGACACCGTCGATTTCGGGATGGTCGTTCAGCAGACCCGAGCGATTGACGGCCTCGGCGATGAAGCGGGCGACCGTCGCTGAGCAGTTCACCGACGTGAGCACGCCGATATAGTTGCGCGTTCCAGCCCGGCCGTTGGCGCGGCGAAAGCCCTGGAACGTTGCCTGCTGGGATACGGGGAGGATTTCCTCGTTGCGGGCGCCCTCGGCGAAAGCGTAATCGCGCTCGAACGCAGCAAACCCGCAGTTGTGCGTGTGCACGTGTTGGCCAGGCGCGATGTCTTCGCTGGCAAAGCCGATGATCTGGCCGAACTTGAGGATCGGGTGCCCCTTGGCGATCGCTGCCGCCGCCATCTTGTGGCCCTTGGGAATGCGCAGGCTAGCCGTCGCACCCCGAACCGTCACGCCCGGCAGTACGGCATCGACCGCGATGATGACGTTGTCCTTCGGATTGAGCTGCAGCGTGCGGGGCGCTGCGGCTGGCTTGGCGGCTGTGGTCATGGCGGTTGCATCCCTGGACGAAGCGCGAACGGGTTCGGTCCCGTTCGATTTTGAGCATGCAGTGTGCTATAGTTGTCGCCGAATGACGACTGGAGACTTGATGCTATGGCCGGCACGGCGACCAAGCTCATGACCGTCGAGGAGTTCTTCGTCTGGCAGCAGGCGCAGGACGACCGCTACGAGCTGGTCGATGGCGTTCCCGTTTGCCTGCGCGATCCGCTCACCCTGATGACGGGGGCCAGTTCCCTGCATGACCGGATCACCGGCAATGTCCTCGCATCACTGCATGGGCAACTGCGCGGCTCGCCGTGCTGGCCGGCGACTGCCGATCTGGCCTTGCGCACGAAAATCCGGTCGCTGCGCCGCGCCGACGTGTTGGTCACGCGCGACGAACCGCGCCCCGATATCTACGAGGCGCTGGAGCCGAAAATGGTGGTCGAGGTGCTGTCGCCTTCGAACAAGGGCATGCCCTGGCAGCGCAAGATCGAGGAATACCGCCAGCACGGCAAGCTTCGTTACCTGCTGCTGATCGCGTCCGACGCCGAACAGGCGACGCTCATCCGGCGCGAGGGGCCCACGTGGACGCACGACGATTTCGACGGCCGCGAGGCCGTGATCCCGTTGCCGGACATCGAATGCCGTTTGACCATGGCCGACGTCTATGTGGGCGTTCGCTTTTCCGACGGCGGCTGAAACGGCTCGCCGCCCCAGAGCGCGCCGCCCTACCCCGGCACGAAAACGTTGATCCCGTCCTTGGCTGTGACGCGCCCCGCGGCGCCGATCATGTCGCGGTCGACCATGCCCTGCAATAAGCCGGGATCGTCAGGCGTATTGGCGATAAAGCGGCGGCCGTCGCCAAGCCGGCCGAACAGGATCGCGTAGGAGGGGCCCTTGCGGTCGTGCATCACGGTGTAGGTTTCGACCGTGGCTTTGCCGTCGGCGTTTTCTGCGACGACTGGTCCCTTGTCGGCATTGATAGCGCCCTGATAGATCGCCGGGTCTTTCGGTTTGAATACCTTTTCCGTGGGCGTCGTCGAATAGATGCCGGCGGATTGCTTTGTTACGTAGTTGCCGTTGGCTGTCACCATGCCGAAGCTGCCCGGCTTCAAGCGCACTTCGTCCATCATCTGTGCGATCGAATGCGTGACGTAGTTGTTGCCAGGCCCGCCGAAGTAGGGGAGCCCGCCCGTCACCGTCAGCCCTCGCGGGTCATCGAGCGCGATGCCATTCTCCTTGCAGGCGATCTGCACCGCTGACGGGAAGCAGCTGTAGATATCGAACTTGTCGATCCGGCCGAGATCGAGGCCTGCCATTTCCAACGTCTCGCGGCCGACCGTGCGCATGGCCGGCGAGGAATGGAAATTATGCCGGTCCGAGATGTACCAATGATCGTAGGCGTCGGCGCAGCCATGCAGGTAGACCCAGCGGTCCTGGGGTATGCCGAGCTCGCGCGCCTTGGCCACCGACGTCAGGATGATGGCCGCTGATTGATCGATGAATGCGTTCGAGTTCATCAGTTTGGGGTAGGGAAAACCGATGTAGGGGTTATCGGGGCCAACCGTCGAGATCTCGGCCGCCGTGAAACCCTGCCGCCGGTCGGCCAGCGGGTTGGCTTTCGCCACCGCCGAGAAGTGTGCAAACAATTGGCCGACCTGCGCCAGATGCTGCGGCACCGTTCGTCCGAGATGCGCGCGGATACCGTTCTCGAACAGCGGATAGGCGTAGATGGCGCCGGCCATGCGGTGGCGGTCCTCGTTGTCGTTCCAGCCACGGGTGGCAACGCCCCAGTCCTCGTAGGTTCCGCCCGCGTCCTCGTTCCAGTCCAGCGCCAGCTTGGCACGTTCCGCGGCCTTTTGTGTTGCCAGCGCCTCGCCGCCGCAAATCAAGGCGGCACCGACTTCGCCGCGCGTCACCATCTCGAACAGCCGGTTGACCGACCATTGCGGCATGTTCCCGCCGGCGTGCGTATAGATGAGCCGCCGCGCGGTCGAGTTGCCGATACGGTTGGCGATAGATTTCGGCGGGTTCTTCGGGTCGCCGAACGGGCTCTTGAAGCGCCAACTCGTTTCTGAGAACGCGCGCAGCACGACGATGGTATCGAGGGCGCGCAGCAAGGCGTCGCCACCCTGAGCATTGTCAGCGGCCTTGCGCGCAGCGGCCGCCGTCAGATCCATGGCATTCAGCGCCACTTCAGGATCTTTCTCGCGTTGCGTGATCTGGCCACTGCCGACGAGAATGGGAATGCGGCTTTCGTCCATGGTTATCCTCGCGGGTGCAATGCGGGTGGAATGACGACTTTTCGGCCTTAAAAATTCAGGCACGAGGTTGACAGGCCTGCGCGCCCAGCGTCAACCGCCGAATGGTGCCGTAGTTCGTGCTAAGTTGCGTCCAAAGCCACCGCAGAGGATTTGAACAGAGGATTTGACCGCAATGCCCATCCGCGCCGTATTTTTCGACGTCGGCGAGACGCTGGTCGACGAGCACCGGCTTTACCGCGACTACGCCATGCGCATGGACGTAACCTACGATTTTTTCCTGGAGAAAATCGAGGGGGCCATGGCCAAGCGCCTGCCCGTGAAGAACGTCTTCGATGCCGTCAAGCCAGGCTTCGACTTCAAGGCCGCGCGCGCCCAGCGCGACGCCGAGGGCCGCAAGTTTGTCATTGGCCCGCAGGACTTCTACGCCGACGCCGCACCCTGCCTCGCGGCGCTGAAGGCCAAGGGCTATTTCATCGGCATCGTCGGCAATCAGCCGGCCTCCGCCGAGCCGATGCTGCGCGAAAGTGGCCTTACCGCCGATTTCATCGCGACCTCGGAAGGCTGGGGCGTCGCCAAGCCCGATCCGCTGTTCTTCGCCAAGGTGGTGGACGCTGCCGGTCTCGATCCGCACCGCATTGCCTACGTCGGCGACCGCGTCGACAACGATCTGCTGCCGGCCAAAGCTGCGGGGATGCACCCGATCCTCATCCGCCGGGGGCCATGGGGTCGCGCGCAATGGGGCTGGCCAGAGGCGGTGCATGCGCGCCACAAGATCGAAAGCCTTGCTGAGTTGCCGGCACTGCTGCGGACGCTCGACAGCGAGAACCCGTAAAATCATACAAGCGCTCGAACAATTGCAACCCCTGCCCACCGGACGGACCCTCACATGCACCTGCGTGACAAACACATCGTACTGACCGGGGCTGCCGGCGGCATCGGCGCGGCTCTTGCCCGGCGCTTCCAGGCGGAGGGCGCCCGCGGCCTCGTGCTGGCGGACGTGGCGGCCGTGCGCGGACCACTGGAAGCCCTCGCGCGGGAAACCGGCGGCCTTGCCGTCGTCTGCGATGTGGGAAAGGAAGCCGACATCCAGGCGTTGGTCGCCGCGGCCAAGGCCAAGTACGGCGCCATCGACTTGTTCTTCTCCAACGCCGGCATTTCGGTGCGCGGCTTCGAGGACGCTTCCGACGCCGACTGGGACATCAGCTGGCGCGTGCACGTGATGGCGCACGTTTTCGCCTGCCGCGCGGTGCTGCCCGACATGCTGGCCCGCGGCGAAGGCTACCTTGCGAGCACCGCCTCGGCGGCGGGATTGCTGGCCTCGGTCGGCTCGGCGCCCTACGGCGTCACCAAGCACGCAGCCGTCGCACTCTCGGAGCATATGGCGATCCAATATCGGGATCGCGGCATCCGCTTCTCGGTGCTCTGCCCGCAAGCGGTCGACACGCCGATGTACCGCACTCCCGGCGTGAAAGCGGCGGGTCTCGACGGCGTCGCCACGCCCGAAGCGGTCGCCGATTGCGTCGTGCGCGGCCTGGAAGCGGAAAGCTTCCTGATCCTGCCGCATCCCGAAGTCGCCGAGTACATGAAGCGCAAAGCCGGCGACCCCGAGCGCTGGCTGTCCGGCATGCGGCGGCTGGTGCAGAAGGTAAAGAGCGGCGTGGTGGGGTAGGCGGAAAATCGCGAATTTCGCAGGCTGCGTTAGCTAACCCAGCCTACATAGTTCCGCGGCGATATTCGAACGACTACCTGCCGCCGTCCGCCATGCTAGTCTGTCCGCCACAATCATCCCGCCACTTCCAACGCACGAGGACACACTGCCATGTCAGCATCACGCGCCGTCGAAACGGGCACCGGCCAGCTTCTGGCCCGCATCGAGGACGGCGTTGCCGTGCTCACCTTGAACCGGCCGGAGGCGCGCAACGCGCTCTCGACCGAGTTGTCCCCAGCGTTGCGGCGCATGATCGCGCAGATGGGCGCCGACGACAGCGTTCGCGCCATCCTGCTGACGGGTGCGGGGGCCGCTTTCTGCGCCGGCGGCGACGTCAAGAACATGGGCGACCGCCGCGCGGCCACCGACGAAACGCCCGACGATAAATTCCTGGTCATGCAGCAGCGGCATCAGGGCATGGGCGGCGCGCTCTACGCCATCCGCAAGCCGACGGTCGCAGCGCTGCCGGGACCAGCGGCCGGTGCCGGCCTCGCTCTGGCACTCGCCTGCGATATCCGGATTGCCGCGGCCTCGACGTTCGTCGCCACCGGCTACGCGGGCGTCGGCCTCAGCGGCGACTACGGCATCGCCTGGCTGCTGACGCATGCTGTCGGGCCATCGCGCGCGCGTCAATTATTGCTGACCAACGAACGCATTTCAGCCAACCGCGCGGCAGAACTCGGCATCATCCACAAGGTCGTTCCCGACGAGGCACTGCAGGCCGAAGCCTTCGCGCAAGCCCGCGCACTCGCCAAAGGACCAAGCGTGGCGCTGCGCTACATGAAGGACAACCTCGACGAGGCACTCTCCATCTCCTACACGGCCGCCGTCGACCGCGAGGCCGAGCGCATGCTCCGCTCGCAAGGCACCGACGATCACAAGGAAGCCGTCCGCGCCTTCGTCGAGAAGCGCAAGCCCGTGTTCAAGGGGCGTTGAGCACGCGTCGCATCGGGGCTCACCCGCGCGCCGCGATGGCTTCGGCGATCGCGACAGTGTGGTGGGCCATGTCGGCGTGCAACAATTCGACCATGCGGCCCTCGAGATTGATAACGCCCTTGCCCTTGTTTTCGGGAAGCGCAAACGCGGCGATGATCTTGCGCGCCCACTCGATTTCGGACGCGGGTGGTGCGAACACCTCGTTGGCGATCGCCACCTGATCGGGATGGATCAGCGTTTTGCCGTCGAACCCGAACAGGCGGCCTTGCTGGCATTCCCGGCGAAAACCCTCGGCATCGCGGAAATTGTTGTAGGCGCTGTCCAGCACATCCAAACCATAGGCGCGCGCCACGGTGACGATGTGCGAGATCCAGGACTGCGCGGCCGTGCGATGAGTGTCCGGCTCGGCGCGCGTTTCCTTGAAGAGATCGTTGAGCCCGACGACGAGGCATGCCGGCCCGGCAGCGGCGATTTCGGCTGCATTCAAGACACCGCGCGGCGTCTCGATCATGGCCCATACGGCCAAATTCGACGACGCCCCTGCCGCGCTCAAGGCCGCCCGCACCTCTGCGATATCAGCAGCACGCGACGCTTTCGGCAGCACGATTCCGTCTGGCCGAGCCGCCACTGCCGCCTTGAGGTCCTCAGCGAACCATGTGGAGCCGAGACCATTGACGCGGATCAGCATCTCGCGGCGGCCATAGGCCTTGGAGGCAACGGCTGCACACACCTGGCTGCGCGCCAAGTCCTTGGCGTCGGGTGCCACCGCATCCTCGAGATCGAGGATCAGCACGTCGGCGGGAATAGTCCGCGCCTTCTCCAGCGCGCGGACGTTGGAACCCGGCATATAGAGCACGCTGCGGCGTGGGCGAATGGTCATGGAATGTCCTTTTCAATTGCGCGCCGTACCGTAGTCGATCTCCGGCAACATCGGCAAATTCGCGCGCACAGTTGGCAACCCTACCCGCTTGCGGCATTGTCTATGGCAGCACAAGACCCACGGCAGGCGGAGCCTGAATGCATCCAACCTCGGCAGACGTGGTGATCATCGGTGGCGCCGTCATCGGCAGTTCCATCGCCTATTTCCTGCGCCGCGAAGGGTTCCGGGGCCGCGTTGCCGTCATCGAGAAGGACCCGACTTATCAGTGGTGCGCCACCGGCCGGTCCGTCGCGTCCATCCGCCAACAGTTCTCGACGCCGGAAAACATCCGCCTGTCGCAATTCGGTGCTGGTTTTTTTCGCGGCATCAAAACCGAGTTCGGCCAGGACGCCGACATCGCCTTTCGCGAGCGCGGCTATATGGTGATGGCTACTCCTGAGGGCCGCGCCACGCTCGCAGCCAACGTTGCCCTGCAACGAAGCCTTGGCGCCGATATCGAGTTGCTGGAGCCGGCCGAGATCGCCAAGCGATTCCGCTGGCTCGCTGTCGATGATCTGGGCGCCGCCGGCTGGGGCCGCTCGGGCGAGGGCTGGGTCGATCCGTCGTCGTTGCTGGCGCTCTTTCGCAAGGGGGCCATCGCGCAGGGCGTCGATTATGTTGCAGCCGAAGCCATCGGCATCGAGATGCAGAAGGGACGCATCGAGAGCGTGCGCCTCCGCGATGGCGGAACAATCGCGACGGGTACGGTCGTCTGTGCGGCCGGCTGGCATTCGGCCAAGGTTACGGCCATGGCGGGGTTGGTACTTCCCGTGGCGCCCAAGAAACGCTTCGTCTTCGTTGTCGATTGCAAAACGCCCCTGGTCGGCGCCGGCCTGATGATTGACCCCACGGGTGTCTATTTCCGCCCCGAAGGCCGCTTTTTTCTCGCCGGCAGTGCGCCGCCGGAGTCGGACGATCCCGACGCTGAAGATTTCGACATTGATCACAGCTTTTTCGATGAAAAAATCTGGCCCCTCCTGGCGGCGCGTGTGCCCGCGATGGAAACGCTGAAGGTGCACAACGCTTGGTGCTGCCACTACGACGTCAACACGTTCGACCACAACGCGATCCTGGGTTGCCACCCCGAGGTCCCGAGCTTCGTCCTGGCGTGCGGGTTCTCAGGCCACGGCCTGCAGCAATCGCCAGGCGTCGGCCGCGCCATCGCGGAACTGTTGACGCACGGGCAGTATCGCACGATAGACCTCGCGCGTTTCGGCTATTCTCGCGTCGCCGAGAACCGGCCACTGCGCGAATCCAACGTCTATTGAACGCTCTCGAACAGCTCCCCATCGATCCTCCGGAAGGCCGCCATGGCTCGTGTGCTCGTCCTCTCATCGCAGGTCGCCCGCGGTCATGTGGGACTGTCGGGCATCGTACCGGTATTGCAGGCCATGGGCCACGATGTCGTCGCGCTGCCAACCGTGCTGCTCTCCAATCATCCGGGACACGCGCATGTGGCAGGCGAGCGCATTGCACCGGAGCAATTGCGCCGCATGCTCGAGGCACTCGCCGCGAACGGGTGGCTTACCGACATCGACGCGGTGCTGACGGGCTATCTGCCGAGCGCCGAGCATGTGCAGTTTGCCGTCGACGCAATCGATCAGATCAGGCGCCTCAATCCTGACGCTGCCGTGCTGGTCGATCCCGTTCTCGGCGACGAACCCAAAGGCCTCTACATCGACACCGGCGCTGCCCGCGCCATTGAACGCGACCTCATTCCGAAAGCAGCCATCATCAAGCTCAACCGTTTCGAGTTGGGCTGGCTCAGTGACCGGACCATCACGGATGCGCCCGCGGCGGCTGTAGCGGTCGGCGCCATGCAATGGCCGACAACGGTTGCGACGTCGTTGTCGGGTGTGCCGGGCACGCTGGTGAATGCGTGCCTCGAGGCCGGAAAAATAAGCGCATCGGTCGCGACCGAACGTCTGCCCGCCGTGCCCAACGGAACCGGTGATCTGTTCTCGGCTTTGTTGCTCGGGCACATTCTCACTACGAACAACGACACACTTTCAGCCTTCAACCTCGCGTGTTCCCGGGTGGAACTCGCCGTTCGCAAGAGTGCCGGCAAGCCAGAACTTCAGATTGTCGCCAATCTCCGCGCCTTGGCAAAAACGTCCCCCCCGCCAACGCGCCTGAGCCGCCGCGCCCAGCGCCCCTGCGTCGCCGGCGTCGATGCCTGCCGCGGGGGATGGCTTGTGGTGCTGGCCAACGTCGACGGCGATCCCGAGCCGCGCGCGCGCATCGTGCCGGCCTTTGCCGACGTTCTGTCGCTCGCGGAAGCGCCTAGCATCATCGCCATCGACATTCCCATCGGCCTGCCGGAATGCTCCGGCATCGGCGGACGCGCGGCCGATATCGCAGCCCGCGCCAATCTCGGGGCGCGGCAGTCGTCGTTGTTCGCCGTTCCCGCTCGCGCCGCCGTGATGGAAACCGACTACCGGGCCGCCTGCGCCGCGGCGCTCAAGCATTCGGAGCCACCGCGTAAAGTGTCGAAGCAGACCTTCAACATCTTCCCGAAAATCCGCGAGGTCGATGCGCTGATGACGCCAGCCCTGCAGGCGCGCGTTTTCGAGTGCCACCCGGAAACAGCGTTCTGGGCCATGAATGAACGGGCACCGCTCGACGAACCGAAGAAGGTGAAATCGAGCCCATTTCCCGCGGGTCTCGCGTTGCGGCGGAAACTTCTCACCCGAGCAGGGTTTCTGGCGGCATTCCTGGAACGAACGCATTTCCGCCGCACCGACGCAGGCGCTGACGATCTACTCGACGCCTGCGCCTGCGCCTGGACGGCGCTGCGGATCGTCAGAGGCGAGGCGATGACGTTCCCCGCGGAGCCACCCCTCGACGCGCGTGGATTACGGCAGGAAATCCGGGCCTAATCCTTCGGCCCGAATCCGTCTCGTGACGGCTTAGCGCTTCGGTGCCGTCGTCGCAGGTATTGCTGCCGGCTGGGTTGCAGGATCGCGGAACTCGCTCTCCGGCAACGGTAGCAGGAAGTTCGCACCGCCCTTGTCACCGCCGCCGATCATGAAGCGAGGCGCGACGCCGTTCCAGCGCAACCGCGACTGGGCGTTGATCAAGGCGATGTAATTGGCGAAACTGCCGGCGCCCTCAATCTCCGACCGGTACTTCGCCGCCGCACCCTGGCCTTGCAACTCGGCGGCTTCCTTGTCCGCGCGTGCCCTGAGCCGGGTTGCATCGGCGTCGCCGGCGGCTTTGGCGCGCGCCTGCTGTGCTTCGCCTTCCGCGGTCGTCACTTTCTGCTTGGCCTGGAACTCCGCCACCTTGACCCGGTTCTCCTCGGCGATCGCTTCGTTTTTGGCGAGCACCGAGCGCTCGTTCGACTGGATGAAGGCGTTGCCATAGATGATCTTGGCGATCTGCAGGCTTTGCAGGTCGATCTTGAAGAGATCCTTCAAGGCACCCTGCACGGCCCGGGTGGTCTCGGACTGGATGCCCTCGCGCTGCTCGGAAATATTGTTCGTATTCTTGGTCGAGAAGATCCGGCTGATGCGATCCTGGACAACCGGCACGATATTCTCGCGGATATCCGAATCGCCGCTACGCCCGACCTCATACAACAGATGATAAACGGCCGTCTCCGGGATCAGGTATGAAACGTTGATGTCGAGATCGATCTTCTGGTTATCGATCGTATTGACGCTGAAGACGGGGATGTGCAGGTTCGTCAGGCTGACCTGGGCACGGTCGACGTGAGTGATAAAGGGCACGCGGAAATGCATGCCCGGCCCGAGCGGTTTCTCGCTGGTGACGCTGCCGAGCATGCGCACCATGGCGCGTTCTGCCGGATTGACTGTGAATACCGACTGCATCGCAGCCATCAGAAGGACCGCCCCAACACCGAGCCCGGCCATCGTTTTGATGGGAAGTCCGCTGGTCGCGCCACCGCCCTCACCCGGGTTGGAGATGCCACGCGATAACAATCCACCGCCGGGAATTTTCTTGTCATCGCTCATCGGTAAAACTCCAAGCCATCGCCGGCATCCAGGTGCGGCATATCACTCAGAATTAACTCTGATAGAACAACGAATTATGAACGATCCCTGCCGCAGACCTCGGACGCCCAGACAGCATATGGGATTGCTACGACGTCAGCGCAATAGCTCACGTCACGCGCTCACTTCACGCCAAGCTTTTTTTGCAGGCTCGACGACGACGTCGTGTACTGGAACGTCAATTTTTTGTCCGGGTGCACGATGCGGTGCGCGGCCTGCGCCATCAGCGCCACTTCGTGGAAGCCCGACAGAATGAGCTTGAGCTTGCCCGGGTAGGTATTGATATCGCCGACGGCGAAGATGCGCTTCTCGCTGGTCTCGAATTTCTCGGTGTCGACCGTGATCAGGTTCTCGTGGAGATTGAGGCCCCAGTTGGCCACCGGACCGAGCTTCATCGTCAAGCCGAAGAAGGGCAGCAGACGGTTGACGGGCAATTGCTTCTCGCCGTCCTTGAGCTTCACCGTCACGCCCTCGAGCTGGCCATTGCTGCCATGCACTTTGCCGAGTTGGCCGATCAACAATTGAACCTTGCCGTCGCGTACGAGGCCGCGCATCTGCTCGACCGAATGCGGCGCGCCGCGGAATTCGTCACGACGGTGCATCAAAGCCAGCGATTTTGCGATCGGCGCCAGATTGAGTGTCCAGTCGAGCGCGCTGTCGCCGCCACCGACAATCAGCACGTCGCGGCCGCGGAAATCCTCCATGCGCCGGACGGCGTAGTAGACGCTCTTGCCCTCATAGGCTTCGATGCCCTCCATGGGGGGGCGCTTCGGCGTGAACGACCCGCCGCCAGCCGCGATCACCACGACCTTGGTCAAAAAAACCTTGCCGTCGTCGGTGGCGAGGCGGAACCGCCCGTCCGGCTGGCGCGCCAATTCGTCGATCCGTTCGCCCAGATGAAATGTCGGAGCGAACGGCTTGATCTGCGCCATCAGGGCCTCGGTCAGCCCCTGGCCCGTCACGATCGGCAGGGCTGGAATATCGTAGATCGGCTTTTCCGGATAAAGCTCGGCGCATTGGCCGCCCGGCTTGTCGAGAATGTCGATGAGATGCGCCTTGATATCCAGGAGGCCAAGCTGGAACACGGCAAAAAGCCCAACCGGCCCGGCGCCGATGATGACGCAATCGGTCTCGATCGGAACGCCAGCAACCGAAACGTCCGCAGCATGCGCATGCGCCATGGTCATATCCTACCTTCAGTTGTCCGGTTGCCCGGCTTTCCGGCGCGACAAAGGGGCGACGGCCCCAAGTGTTGTTCGCAGTCCGCTTTCCGCCGTCTATAAGGCGCGATATACCTGCGTTGCAACTGTGCGCCTGAAAGCGCATGGCCGCATGGCTCATTCGACAACGCTCGTTCAAAAAACTATGCAATGCGCGCCGGACAGAAAATCATGCTCGCCAGCCACCGTCGGATCTGGAACGTCCGTATTCGAGGCGCAGGCTTTCTGACAATCTTTACCGCCGCCTGGCCCCTCCATGGCCTCCCGACAAGACCTGCTGCAGCACAAACTGCCGCAGCCCCACAACACGCCACGCATCCCCTTTACGGCTGCTGGAACGCGACGCGCAATCTGTCGGGTAGCACATTGTGGCTGACCCGGATCACGCTCTGTTTCGACAACCCGACCACACTGACCTATATCGAATTCGAAGGCGGACACGGTGCTTCCCGGGATTTGGAATGGAGTTTTCCACGTCCGGGCGTCGTCAAGACGCTGAAAACGGAATGTCACTACAAGGTACTGGCCTTCGGACAGTACCTAGTCCTGTCTGAATGTTCGGAAAAGCGCCGCTATCTGGCTGGCTGGTACCGTCGTGGCCCCATGAGCGAAGGGGCTACCCGCGATCTGCAGCAGGGGCTGATCCCCCAGGAATTCAAAGGCAATGGCAGGTGGTAGCGACCGTGGTCTTACTGGGTCGCTAAAGCCGCCACTCGCAACGCCCTCAGAACTGCTTATCCGGCACCCGCAGCACCAGGCCGTCCAACTCGGCGGTGACCTTGATTTGGCAGGAGAGGCGGCTCGAGTCTTTCACCTCGAAGGCAAAATCGAGCATGTCCTCTTCCATTTCGGCAGGCTTTCCGACCTTCTCGCGCCAGGCATCATCGACGTAAACATGGCACGTGGCACAGGCGCAGGCGCCGCCGCATTCCGCTTCGATGCCGCGGATCTGTTCCTTCTTGGCAGCTTCCATGACCGTCCAACCCGGCTCGGCCTGAACCACTTGCTGAGCGCCATCGGGTTGTATGAATATAATTTTTGCCATGTCGCCTGTCCGGTGGTCGCCTGTCTCAATCGCGCTGCCGGTGTTTCACGGCGCGAGGGTTTTAACTGGCAAGGCCCCAGAATTCAAGGTGACGAATTCGTGGTGCGGCAACAACAGGCGTCCGCGATTTATTCTGGCCTCGACAGACGCTCGATATAGGCAATGGCATCGTCCAGCTCGGCAGCCAACGCCGCGATGGCCGCTGGCCGGTCACAGGCGTTTTCGGGCCCCACGAGCGCTTCCGCCCGTTCCGCACAATCGCCCACGCTCTTGGCGCCGACCGCCCGGGCAGAGCCCTTGAGCGTATGTGCCGCGTCCCGCCAAGCCTTTTCCGTCAGCGCGGCCTTGAGCTGGCGCAATGTATCGGGCGCCTGCATCGCAAAGAGCCCGAGAATTTCGATCTCGAGGTCCAGGTTACCCAGGGTGAAGCGCGCCAAATGCACCCGGTCGATTGGCGCCCGTGCTTGCGTGCGGCTTGCTGCCCGTTCGCTCGACAAAACTCCTGCCGCCACACCCATATCGACCGCCCCTGCGCCAAGCCTGACTGGCGTCGAGACTGCCATAAGCCGAATAAGTCCGCGTAAAGCTTCTCCGGCAAATGCCCCGGGCTTTGCAGAGCCCCCATTAACGTTCCCCCATCGGGCGCGATCGACGGGCCGGCGCGGCCGAACGCATTACTGTTGAACACCGGTCGAAAACGGGCGCTTGTGTTGCAATGGCACCATGTTTTCGCCCCAAAACGCATTTAGCCCTGTCTGTTAGGTGTCGCGAGGCGAATGCGTTAGCCTTGGGCAGAAACGATTCTTGAGGACATCTACGATCCGAGCCTGGGAGACCGTGGCGAACTGGTCTAGACGTTGAGCGTTTAGGGGGAGCGGTGCGGCACGGCATCGCAGGTTCGGGCACAGTAATGGCGAAAGAGACGACAAGTCCTAGATCTCTGACGGACGACCAAGGCACAACTAGGCCCGATGGCGATCGCGCAAAGCAATCCGTCGTGGCCGGACCACCGCCTTTGCCGGGTGCGCCCCCACCGCCAGCTCTTAAAGCAAAATCGCCGCCACCGCCGCCCCTGCCAGCAGGGGTGCGGCCGGCAGGCCCATCGGCCGCGGCGCTAAACAGCGGTGGCCCAGGAACGAATAGCCCAAGAACGAACGGTCCGGCCGCCCCAGCCGACCGTCGCGAGGCACCCGACGGCAATGCGCCGGGCGGCGACGACGAAGCCGCTGATTCCAATCGTCGCATAGCCCGCCGCCGGCCGGCCGGCCAAGCGCGCGGAACCGTGGCAGGCAATGCCGCCAACGATGATGTCCCCTCCATCGGCGGCCTGATCTTTGCGCTGCATCAAAAGCCGTCGAAGCAGCCGATGCAGATCGCGGCTGCGGCGAGTGCCCTCTGGCTTCTGCTCGGGCTGGTTCTCGGCTATGCCATGCTGGCCCCAGAGTTGCAGAGAGCACCGAGCCTCGCCGAGATGCTGACGCGGCCGACGGCGATCACGCTCGTCGCGACGATCCTCATTCCGGTCGCGCTGTTCTGGCTGCTGGCCATCCTTGCCTGGCGCGCTCAGGAACTGAAACTGATGTCGTCGGCCATGACCGAGGTCGCCATTCGTCTGGCCGAGCCGGACCGGATGGCCGAGCAGCAGATCGCCTCGGTCGGCCAGGCCGTGCGCCGCCAAGTCAATCATATGAACGACGCCATCGGCAGGGCTCTGGGGCGCGCCGGCGAACTGGAATCGATGGTTCAGTCCGAGGTCGTCAACCTGGAACGTTCCTACAATCAGAACGAGTTTCGGATTCGCGCCTTGCTGCAAGAGTTGTCGGGCGAACGCAATGCGCTCCTCGGCACCAGCGAGCGCGTCAACCTGAACCTGAAGGAAATGGGAACTGAAATCCCGATCCTGATGGAACGCTTGAACGAGCAGCAGGTGCGGCTGGCGCGGTTCATCGAGGAAGCGGGCCGCAATGTCATCGCGCTGGAATCGACGCTGAATACCAGCACAACGCAACTGGCCAATACGGTCGGCATGCGCACCGCCGAACTGCAAACTGTGCTCACGGACAAAACCGACCGGTTGCAGAGCCTGCTGACGGATCGCACGGAACAATTGCAGACTGTGCTCGGCGAGAAAACCGACACCATGCAAACCGTCTTCGATATGTTCGCGCAAGGTCTGGACGGCGCGCTCTCGGACCGCACGGAGGGCCTGCAAACGGTGCTGGAAGAATATACGCGCGCCCTCGATTCCACGCTGCAGGGCCGCCAGCAATCGCTGGATGCTCAGCTCGTCGAGCGGACCAAGGCGCTGGACGAGGCCTTCTCGGAGCGCCTCAAGCTCTTCGACGATTCGATCCTGCGCTCGACGATCGCCATCGACAGCATGGTGGCCGACAAGGCCCGCGCCTTGAGCAGCGCGCTCGAAACGCACGCCACCGAAATCGGCCAGGTCCTCGGCCGCCAGGCCAGCCAGTTGGATGAGCAACTCATGCACGGCGTCAACGCTGTGCGGCTTTCCAGTCAGAACGTCACAAAGCAATCGCTCAAAGCGATCGAAGGGCTGGCGGGGCAGGCCGATCTGTTGCGCAACGTTTCGGAGAACCTGGTCAACCAGATGTCGAGCGTCACCGGGCGCTTCGACCAGCAGGGCCAGACCATCATGCGCGCGGCCAACGCGCTGGAAACGGCGAACCACCGCATCGACCAGACGCTCCAGGCCCGCCAGACCGACCTCACGCATACACTGGAACAACTCGCCGCCAAGACGAGCGACATCGACCAGGCGCTGATCGGCTACTCGCAGAAACTCGAAGGCTCGTTCACCGCTGCCGAAGAGCGCGCGCGCTCGGTCAGCGATCAAATGACACGTCAGGCCAGCGAACGCGCCCGTATCGCCACGACGGAATTTGAACGGTTGCAGACGCATAGCTCCGGCGATAGCGAGCGAGCGCTGAACGACATGCGCTCGAAATTCTCCAACGTCGCGCGTGAAGTTTCGGAGGAAATGGGATCGCTCTCCTCAAGGTTCTCGGACCAGACGGACGAGATGCGCCGGCGTGCGCAGAGCACGATCGCGGAGATAGAAGCCGAACAGGCGCGCCTCCAAGCGCAGCTTGTCCGCCTGCCGGAAGCAACCCGTTCAAGCGCCGAAACGATGCGGGCCTCACTGCAGGAGCAGCTCAAGGCGCTCGAACAGCTCTCGGCCTTGAGCGGGCGGGAAGCCGTGCGCGGCGACATCGCAGCGCCGCTGCCGCAACAGGCAGCCCCCGTCAACGTGCCCCGCTCGATCTCGTCGGTCACCCAGAGCCTTGCCCGCGAAATGGAACATCGTGGCGGCGGGGCCACGGCGCCGGT
>JANXRM010000527.1 GCA_025353015.1 Hyphomicrobiales bacterium | reverse complement strand
AGGTGGGCGACCGAAGGCGCAACCAATACGAGGCACCTACAGCGACGAGGTTGCCGGGGCGCTGGCCCACTTCGGCTACCGCATGGACCTAAAGGAAAGCTTCATGCACCTCGAGCGCAAGAAGCGCCCCTCGGTCTGGAGCTGGATGCAAAAGCCGCGCAATGCCTGGGCGCACTACATCCTGGCGATCCACAAAGGCAAAGAAGGCCACTGGATCCTGATCAAGGGCGTCAAGCTCTGCGACACCTATAGCCTCGGCAAATGGCAGTTCGTCTGCGACGGTCCGCACAAAGGGGCAAAGATCATGGAGATCTTCGAGGTGCGCCGCGAGCTTGGCGTTTGAGACGATGGCGACTGATCGGCGGGCTGCGGGCCGGCCAGGTCAGGCGTTAGCGTCACTGCATCACCACTTCCATCTGCACCGGGCCACCGGCCTCCAGCGTGAATGTCCGCCTGAAGATGCGGCCGCCGTTCTTGGCGCTCACCGCATATTGCCCGGCTGCCAGGATGTGCGACGGCAGCGCGCCCTGTGTTTCGCGGACAAGCTCGCCAGTCGCCGTCTGGATCGTCCACTGGGTATCGGCAATGGCCTCACCACCCGGTCGCGTCACCAGCTTGAACGTCACTTTCGCGGCCTGATGCGTAATCGTCGCTTCGCTGAGCTTGCCGGCATCAACGGTCACGTCGGCATGCACGACCGAGTTCGTATCGCCATACGTGCTCACCACGTGATAGACGCCGGCATTGAGACGCACGATCAGGCCGGGCTTGCCTGACGACACCAGCTTAGCGCGGGCACCCTGCTGATCGCTGTCGGTTGCAACAATATCATACCCTATTGCGTTGACCGGGACCGGCTCGCCTCCCGCCAGAACAGCCGTAATGCGAACACCGCCCGCGTTGAGGACGAACTGTTCTTTGCGACTGGCGCCCGCGGTCAATGTCAGTTTACGGGTCAAGTGCGCCCGACCAAAGGCGGCGTTCACGAGGTAATCCCCAGGCGGCAACTGCAGGGTCGGATTGCCCTCGCGCCAGGTGCCGACCAGCCGCGGTTTAGCCCCGGGCACATTCGACGGTGCGGAACTCGCCTCGAAGGCCCGCCAGACAATACCGTCCTCGATCGGTGCGCCATCCTCGACAAGCACGGCCGATACCGACAGTTGGCCGAGTGCTGCAACCGCATTCGCCTCGCCCGCCGACCTGGGAACGACAGTCAGGTTACCTGGTGCGTTCCAACCGCTGGCCGGGGCGTTGGTGGGCGCGTTTGCGGGGGCGTCGGCTGGTGGCCGTATCTGAACGGCGCCCGCCGACGGCGCCGATTGGGCGGTCGATTGCGCAAGGGCCGGAACACTCGCCGGAATGTTGGCAGCAATGCAGAAACCCACCGCAACCCAAAACGCGCAGAACAACCGACGGACGCGATTGCAGCCGAATGGGATCGCCGCAAGCGCGGTCATGCACGGCCTGCCCAGGCGTCCCCTCGAAGTTATGCGCACACCGTTCATCAGCAAGGCATTGCACCGTCGGTTGCCATCTTGCGGTTATGACGCTTCATGACCGCGCCCCGTCATCTACGTCGTCGTCATCTACGTCGTCGTCATCTAGTCATCGTCATCTAGTCATCGTCATCTACGCGCCTTGCGGCAGCATTTGGGTGAACACCAATATGGTGTTCAGTCCTCAATAGCCGACGTCACGGCCCACTCAAGTCACGGCCACTCAAGTCACTGGCCACTCAAGTCACTGGCCACTCAACTCCACGCTCCGAACTTCGCCGGCACGGACCTCGATATCCCGGGTCAGACGGCGTTTTCGCGACTCGGCCTTCACAGTATAGCGCCCTTGCAACAACAGCGGGACCGCGTCACTCGCAATAGCCGACCAGACGATTCGGCCACCGCGGTCGCGGATCTCCCAGGCGACATCGGGCAGGCTCATGCCGGCGGCGTCGACCCAGCGCAACTTGAGGGTGCCTGCGGGCACCTCGAGCGCGATCTGCTCGCGGGCTCCAGCCTTCAGGTCCAGATCGCGCTCGACACTGGCGTTGCCATCGCCGATTCGCGCTTCCAGCTTGTAGCGACCGGCCGGGACATCGAAAACTGCCTGGGTGCGGCGCGATATCAGAGCCGGTTTGCTGTCGTCCGCCGACTGCAGCTTCAAGATCACAGGCGCGGCCTCATCCAGCCGTACAGCTGGCCGCGCGACGACTGAGACCCGGGCAACATCGAGGACCAGCCGGCGTTCCGTCCGTTCATTGCCGCGGATCACGAAGCGCTCGCGCACTTCTGCACTGCCGATCCGTACCACCCCATAGTATGTTCCCGCCAGCAACGCGAATATTGGACGCGACGCCGACGAACGGGCGATTTCGCGACGCCCTTTCGGTGCATCGGGATCGTCCTCATACATCGTCGTTGTTGCGCCTTCTAACGCGGCACCGGATACTGCCGCCACCAATTCGAGGTCCAACTCGCCTATGGCCAATGGTGGTTCGAGCACCTGCCGCTCGCCGAGCTTGACACTGATGGCCCGTTCGATGCGCTGCGGTCCAGCCGTAATTCCCATCCGGTAGTTGCCAGGCGATAAACCGATCTCGGACACGAGACCGCGCAACATCGAGACGGTTTCCGGCGAGGGCTCCGTGCGCGTGAAGGTCATGATCGCATCGCGGAAGAGCGTCCCCTGAATGGCGGCATCGAGCAATTGCACGCTGCCCGCCGCCAGCGCGATTGTGACCGGGCTGAATTGTCCGGCCCGGACCTCCTCGGTGCTCCGCGCAACGACGAAGCCATATTGCGCTTCGACGTCGTATTGACCGGCAGCCAACTCCACGGTGGCCGTCACTGCATCGCTTTCATGCAAAGGGGACGCACCGGGCTGTCCCGCCGCGCGGACACGCCAGCGCAGAGGCAAGGTGATGGCTGCGCCATCGGCGCTGAGTTTCGCCTGCAGCAGCAATCCGGTTTTCCCGGCCGGCACAACCGGGAGCTGCCCCGGGGCCGCCGGCGCTGCGAGGACGGCATCGGCCGCTCCGCCACCGGCGCGCTTCAATGCGGCCAAGATCGCAGCGCTCGTCTGCTGGGCATCGTTTGCTTCCGTCAGTGTGCCACCCGTTGGCCGCGTCAGACAGGACATGCGCTGTGCATCCTCCCGCTTCATCGCCAGGGAGACGACATGCACGACGACCCGAGGGTTGGCTTTTTGCAGGTCCGGCAACGCGGCACAGGGATCGGCCTGGCAATTGTCCGGATCGTCGTGGATCAGGATGATACTGGCGGGCTGCGCGTCGGCAGCCAGCTCCTTCGCCGCCAGCCGCAACGCTTGGGTGATCGGACCACGGCCGCGCGGATTGTAAGCGTCGAGAATGCCGGTGATGCGTGCCGCGGTGCCGGACGCAGGTTTGACTTGCACCTCGACGTCGCTGCAGTCGCCGCCACGGCGATGCCCAAACGACACCAGACCGAGACGCAGCGCGGCCGATGCATTGTCCGGTCCGGTTTTGTCGAAACCCGCTTTGTCCAGACCGGCTTTGTCCAGACCGGCGCGGACCCCCTCGCGCGCCAAGGCAAGTTTGGATTTTTTTTCCGACGCATTTTTTTCCGACGCGTTTTTCTCTGGGACCAGCGGCCCCCACATGGATGCCGAACCATCGAAGACGATGATGGCCAAAGGCGCTTCAGCGGCGCGCGCGGGGGCAAACCCGAGGGCAAGCAGCAGCGAAGCCAACACGGCGGTCAGGGCCGCCCAGAACGTGGCCCAGGATGTGAAATCTCGATCTGTCATGCCACCATTGTATAGCCCGCAGAATTGCGTTAGCGAGGACACACACGATATTTTTCGTCGCATGCCCGCGCAATGCCTGCCTCGAGAGGTGCGCCCGCCTCGAGTGCCACCCATGAACGAGACTTCGCCAAGAACGAGACTTCGCCAAGAACGAGACTTCGCCAAGAACGAGACTTTGCCATGAACGAGACTTTGACGCTGCTCACGACCCGCCGCTCGGTCAAGGCCGCCCATCTGGTCGCGCCCGGGCCTAGTGCGCCGGAGCTCGAGACAATTCTTGGCTGCGCGGCCCGCGTTCCCGACCACAAGAAGGTCGAGCCCTGGCGCTTTATCGTGTTCGAGGGCGAGGCACGGGCGAAATTCGGCGATGTTCTGGCCGGCGTTCTCAAGACCGAAGACAAGGAGGCGCCCTCGCCAGCCCGCCTCGAGACCGAACGTGGCCGGTTCCTGCGCGCGCCTTTGGTTGTAGCGGTCATCAGTCAGGTGAAGCCGGTGCCCGGCGCGCCGGAGTGGGAGCAGATCCTATCTGCGGGTGCCGCCGGCATGAACCTCTGCCTGGCCGCGAACGCGCTTGGCTACGGCACGTGTTGGATTACCGAATGGTATGCCTACAGCCCCGGCATAGGGCGCGCCTTGGGCCTTGGCGAGGCTGAGCGGGTCGCAGGCTTCGTCTACGTCGGCACCCCCAGCGAGCGCCAGCCGGACCGCGACCGGCCTTCGCTCGCAAAGATCGTGACGCGCTGGGCCGGCTGAGCCGCCAGCTTTTATGCACCCAGTTCATGTTTTGGGCGAAAACCTCACCGGCGCCATGGCCTTGTCGTCCTGCAGCATTACCATGCCCTCGGTTGCCGTCAGGAACGCCGCCCACGCAGGATCGGCGTCTCGCTTCGTGCGCTTCTGCTCCATATCGGCGAGACTGTCGTAGCGCCAGAGGTGCACCACCTGATTGAGCGGGCCGATGACGGTGGTGTAGTAGCCCAGCAGAACGAAGCCATGCCGCTGCATGACCGGCAGCGCCTTGGTCTCGAATTGCTCGAGATATGCGGGCATTTTTCGCGGCACCAGTGTATACGTCCTGACATCGACGATCATGACGATCCCTTCCCGACTTGCAACACCTGATCCTGGATCGTAACTTCGAACCAGCGGCAGGCAACAGCAAACATGAAAGCGAGCCCGGCATGGACAAGCGCAAACTTGGCAAGAGCGGACTGGAAATCGCCCCCCTCGTGTTCGGCGGCAACGTGTTCGGCTGGACGGTCGACGAGAAGGCGTCGTTCGCGCTGCTCGACGGTTTCCTCGATGCCGGCTTCAACTGCGTCGACACCGCCGATGTCTATTCGAAATGGAAGCCCGGCAACAAAGGCGGCGAGAGCGAAATCATCATCGGCAACTGGTTCAAGGCACGTGGCAACCGCGCCAAGGTGATCCTCGCCAGCAAGTGCGGGCTGGAAATGGCGCCGGACAAGAAGGGCCTGTCGAAGGCCTATATCCTGCGCGCCGTCGAAGACTCGTTGAAACGCCTCCAGACCGATTATATCGACCTCTACCAGTCGCACCGCGACGACAACGTCACGCCCGCCGCCGAGACCATGGAGGCGCACGCGCAGCTCGTGAAAGCGGGCAAGATCCGCGTCGTCGGCGCCTCGAATTTTTCCGCGGCTCGCATGCGGGAATCGCTCGACGCCAGCGCCAAGGCCGGCATCCCCCGCTATGAAACGTTGCAGCCGCTCTACAGTCTCGTCGAACGCGCAGAGTTCGAGGGCGACCTGCAGAAGCTCTGCGTCGCCGAGGGCATCGGTGTCATCCCTTATTACTCGCTGGCGAGCGGCTTCCTCACGGGCAAATACCGTTCGGAAGCCGATGTCGGCAACGCGGCGCGCGGCGCGGGCGTCAAGAAGTACCTCAATCCCAAGGGCTTCGCCGTGCTGAAGGCACTCGACGACGCGGCCAAGAAACACAACGCGACGCAGGCGCAGGTGGCGCTTGCCTGGCTCCTGGCGCAACCCGCCATCGCGGCACCCATCGCCAGCGCGACTTCGCCCACGCAGCTCGCCGACATCCTGAAGTCGGCTCGGCTCGAACTCGACAAGGATACGCTCGCCGCCCTGACCAAGGCCGGCGTCTGATCCACGGACGACGGGTTTTGAGAGAGGAATCGGGCATGCTGGCGCGTTGGAGGTTCCGGCCCGACCGGTCCGCTGCAGCCTTGGAGAGCACGCATGCCGAGTAAATGCACGTGGCGGGCATGCGGCACTCGCGCCGCAATGACGCTCCTGGCGATGGCCGCGTCGGCCATCGCGGAGTCCCAGGCCATCGCCCAGCAACCCTATCCCAGCAAGCCCATTCAGCTGGTCATCCCCTATCCGGCCGGCGGCTCGGATATCGTGCCGCGCAAACTGATGATCGGCATGGCTGAGCGCCTGGGCCAGCCCATCGTCGCCATCAACAAGCCCGGCGCCTCGACCCAAATCGCCAGTGCCTTCGTGGCCGCCGCCCAACCTGATGGCCACACGCTCTACATGGCCAATCCGGCAGAACTGGTGGCAGCACCCGCGCTGTTCCAATCGCTGCCGTTCGACGCGCTAACCGGGCTGACGCCCATTTCCTACGTAGCGCACGCGCCGTTCACGCTGCTCGCGGCAACAGGTGTGCCGGCGAAAACGCTGAGTGAGTTGGTCGCCTATATCAAGGCCAATCCGGCCAAGGTGCGCTTCGGCACCTATGGCGTGTCGACCCAGCCCGACATCCTGGCGCGCCGCTTCAATCAGCTGACGGGCTCAGCGGCCGAAATCATCCCCTATCAAGGCGGCGTGCCCGTCTTCAACGCCATGCTGCGCGGCGAGGTGCAGCTTGCGTTCTCGACCTTGATCCCAACACGCACCTTTATTTCAGCCGGCCAGATGCGCCCGATCGCCGTCGCCGCGACCGAGCGCGTGGCGCTGTTCCCCGATCTGCCGACGCTCAGGGAACTCGGGCTCGATATCGTCGATGGCGCCGCGTTCGGCCTGATGGGACCGAGGGGCTTGAGCCCCGACGTTGTCGCCAAGCTGCACGACGCGGTGACGGCCGAACTTGCGAAATCGGATGTGAAAGCCAGCCTCGTGGAGATGGGCGTCGTGCCGGTCGGCAGCACACCCGCGGAGTTCGCAGGCCGCCTCAAGGACGGCACCGCGTTCTGGCTCGAACTGGTGCCGAAGCTTGGGATTCAGAAGCAGTAGGGGGTGCGGGGTCAGGATTTGGCGCGATGCGGGTGCCGGCTATAACCTGGCATCGCCTCTGGGCATACCCATTCGCCAGCGGACGAATAGTCGCCGGC
>JANXRM010000492.1 GCA_025353015.1 Hyphomicrobiales bacterium | reverse complement strand
GTTTACCTCAATGCGCGCCGTGGCATCGGCTTCGTGCCGCAGGGCCACAATGTCTTCCGCGAACTCAATGTGACGCAGAACCTCGGCATCGCCGGCCTCGATCATCCCGGCGAGACGCTGCGAGAGGTTTACAAACTCTTTCCGATCCTGCGCGAGCGCGGCGCCCAAATCGCGGGCTCGCTGTCGGGCGGCCAGCAGCAGATCCTGGCCCTCGGCATGGCGCTGATGACCAAGCCCTCGATCCTGCTGCTCGACGAGCCCTCCACCGGCCTCGCGCCGATCATCGTTCGCGACGTGATGGCGAGCCTCGAGCATATCAACAAGGCCGGCACGACGGTCGTGATCGTGGAACAGAACATTCCAGCCACCCTCAAGATCGCCTCGCGCGCCCTGGTGCTGAAATCCGGCCGGATGATTTTCGACGGCCCCTCGGCCGAACTGGCCGCCAAGGGCGATCTGTGGTCGATGTTTTAGGCGCGTTTGGCGTGACCTGCGCCAAGCTTCACCCGTGCCAGACAAGTTGGCCAGTAATCTCGTCTTTACGCGCCTTGGCTACTCTTGGCTCACAATGGTGGCGTCGAGGAGTGGTACCATGTCGTTGCGGCTGCCGAACGTGCTCGATGGCACGACTTGGGCTTTCCTCGCGGCTAATGCCGCTGTGACCCTTGCACTCGGTGCTTGGTTCGGGTTCTCGACCGATCCCCTGAAGGTGCTGCAGGCGTTGGCCGGCATTTCAGCGTTGCTGGTCACTGCCACCTACTACACGCACAAGCGGCCGGACCCGACGCTGGCCGCGGCGTGCAGCGTCTTCGCGTTCCTGCTGATGTTTCCAGCGATCGCGCTGCCGATGAGCTACATTTCAGCTGCCTTCAACATGCCGGTGCAGGATGCGCTCGTCGCGAGGCTCGACCAATCGCTCGGCTTTGACTGGGTGGCGTTGCAAAAGGCCCTCTTTGCCAAATACTGGCTGCGCGAGGCGTCGTTCTTCGCCTATACCCACGCGCACTGGCCGATCCTTGGCGCCTGGATCGTCTTGATCGCAACCGGGCAATTCGAGCGCATCCGGCAATTCGCCTTGCTGACGATCGTCACGTTGACGATCGGGCTCGTCATAGCGGCGCTGTTCCCCGTATCTGGCGCCTACGCCTATTATGGCATAACGACCGAAGCCATGCCGAGCCTGCGCGGCACGGGTGCCGGCTCCTGGCACATTGTCGATTTCAATGCCGTGCGTGCGGGAAACTTGCGCGTCATCGTCTACGAGAACCTGCAGGGCATCGTGCAGTTCCCATCGTTCCACACCGTCGGCGCGCTAACCGCGTCCTGGGCGCTCTGGCGGACGCCGTATCTGCGATGGCCGGTCTTGGTCGCCAATGCCTTCATCATCTTCACGGCGCTACCGGTCGGTGGACATTTCCTGATGGACGTCTTTGGCGGCATCGCGCTGACCGGTAGCGTGCTCCTTTTTATGCGGCCCGCCGCAATCCGCGAGATCGACACGATCGTTGCGCCAGCGGCTTTCCGGTGGACGCCCTCGGTCGAGGCGTCGTGATCTCTAAAACGCGGGGCGCAGCGTCTGCGTCCCGGAATTGCAGCTCGCTACGCCCACGTGGCCCACGCGGTTACCCCTCCGACAGGCCATTGGACGGAGGCGGTAAGCCACGTTAGCGTGCCCCTTGGTGAGCAGCCCCGGCCTCGACAAAGCCGAACGTGCCGCTCCCTTAGGGAACGCGCATCATGACCGGACTTTTTCCGCACCTCTTTCAGCCGATCAAGCTTGGCCGGACCGAAGCCCGGAACCGCATCATGCGGGTTGCAACCACGGCCAATCTCGCCGACCGCAACAAGGTCGGTCCACGGCTCCTGGAGTTCTACCGCACGCTGGCCAAGGGTGGCGCCGGCACCATCGTCACCGAGGCCTTACGCGCGCAAGCCAACGACCCCTTCGGCCCCGGGGCACTGATCGTCTTCGACCGCAGCGCCGTCGACGGCATGAAGCAATTGTCCGACATCTGCCACGCTGAGGGCGCGCTGCTGATCGGGCAGCTCAACATGGGTGGGCGTCAGCATCTGGCGTCCCGCGTCGTTCCGTTCACCATTGCGCCGTCGGCCATCGCCTGCCCGCGCTCCGGTGGCGTGCCGCACGAGCTCTCGACGCGGGAAGTGCGCGAGGTGATCGAGACCTACGTCATGTGCGCGGTGCATTGCATCGAAGGCGGAATGGACGGTGTCGAGGTGCACGGTGCGCAGGGCCATCTCATCCAACAGTTCATGTCGCCCTTCTCGAACAAGCGCACGGACGACTACGGCGGCAGCGTCGAGAACCGGCTTAGGTTTCCGCGCGAGATCCTGGCGGGCGTGCGCCAACGCATTGGCTCCAGGCCGATCATCGGTTTCCGGCTTGGCGTCGAGGAGTTCACCGAGGGCGGCTTGACGATCGGCGACACGGTTGAGATCGGGCGGCAATTCTGCGCCGAAGGCCTCGTCGATTATCTGTCGCTGGCGCAGGGCAACTTCAACTCGATCGAATCGCATTTGCCCGACCGGCACTGGCCGATCCTGGCCTTCCGCGACCTGCATGCTCGTTTCAAACCAGTGGCGAACGGCGTGCCGGTCGTTCTGTCGACGCGCATCCAGACGCCCGAGCAGGCCGAAAGCGTGCTGGCGGCCGGCGAGGCTGATATGATCGGCATGTGCCGGGCGTTGCTCGCTGATCCCGAATGGCCCGTCAAAGCCCGCACCGGCCGCGCGAGTGATATCCGCCGCTGCATCGCCTGCAACCAATGCTGGGCGTGGATCTCGACCGGCGAGCCCATCGCCTGCGCTACCAATCCGATGACCGGCCGCGAGTACCTCTGGCCGAAACTGGAGCGCGACCGGGTTGAAATCCCGCGCCACGTCGTTGTCGTCGGCGGCGGTCCGGGGGGCCTCGAAGCCGCGCGCGTTGCAGCCACCCGCGGGCATCGGGTGACGCTGCTGGAGCGCGAGGCTGAACTCGGCGGCCGCCTCAAGACCGTGCACGAGATCCGCCATCACGAGGAGATGAAGAACCTCCTCGATTTCCTCATTCCGCAGACGCAGAAAGCTGGCGTCACCATCAAGACCGGCTTCACTGCGACGGCCGAGTCGATCCTGGCGGAAAAGCCCGACGAGGTCATCGTCGCCACCGGCGCGCAACCGTTCGCGCCTGATGTGGCCGGCGACGGTTCGGTGCCCGTGCTGACCGCCGATGGTCCGGTGCCGCTCGAAGGCAAATCCGGCCGCCGCGTCATCATCGTCGACGAGGACGGCTACTACTGGACGACGGCGGTCGCCGAAAGCGTCATGGCACAGGGCCGGGAACCTGTGATCGTCACGCGCGTGTTCGAGGTGGCGCGCGAGGTGCCCGCGGTCTCACGCATTGCTTTCTTGCGCGAGTTGGACCGCCAGGGCGGTACGACGAAATCCTCGACGTACGTTGCCCGCGCGTCGAACGGTAGCGTCGTGCTGCGCCATTATCTGACCGAGCGTGAGGAGATCATCGACGACGTGGCGGCCGTGGTCTGGGTCGGGCCCTCGCGACCGAATACGAACTTGGCCGAGGAGTTGCGCGCGGCGGGCCTTGAGAAAACGCAGATCCGCGTCATTGGCGACGCCTTCGCGCCCAGGCGCCTCGCCAACGCGCTGGTCGAAGCCCACACCGCCGCCCGCGCCATCGGCAGCCGAGTGCGGGGGTAGGGGACGAAAGACGACGGAGTGGGGTTGGCGCAAATGTTCCTGGGCGGCCACGTTCGGAACTGGCATTCCGGAAAACGATCTGCCGCTCGCGACGTTGACAGCGGGCCTGCTGGACAGCGCTGCCTTGGCAGAAGTTCGTATTGTTCAAGTTGCGCGGTCGTCGACTTTGATCGTACGCCGGCCGCGCAATATCCTCTCACATTTCTGAGGTCCTCGTGCGAGCGCGACCGACCCACTGGGATGGGCCGCGCTGTTGCACTCAATCTGCCGCGAAGCAGTAGAGGAAGCCAGCGCCACCACTACTCTTGAGGGCGTCCTGGCTACAGCCTCGCGAGCCGTGCGACGAGTTCCAGGATTTCATGTGACGCGTTTCTTTGAGGCCAGCGCGATCGTGATGGCCAACGATCGCCGAGCCCTCACCGTTCTTGGTCCAGTTGCCACATGTGGTGTCGCCGCCAGATGTCGAGTAGAGGCCCCCTGGGTCGGATCCAGTGAGAATATCGTGCATGTTGACCGCGTCGCCACGGCCACTGATGGTCTCGCCCTTTTCGGTCAATGCCGTCTGTTTGGTAAGATTTGCCGATTCTGAGTGCAACTCGTCGACACTCTTGGCTATGACGCTGCCCTTGGCATTTTGCCATGGCCCCTTGCCGATCCGGTCACGCGCATTGACGCCCGCATCACCGCCAGGTGCCGTTGTACTGAGATAAGCACGCCAGTTGGTCTTGATGGTGCCCGCTGCCTTGGCCAACGCCGCGCAATGTGCGTCCGCGCCCTCGAGGCCACCGAGATTGGCGCCATCGCCTTTTCCGACGCTCGTGACGAAAAACGTCATTCCCGATTGCTGCGCGCGCGCGACACCAATCACTCCAAGCCCAGCGACGGCCGCTGCTGCACACAATGTGATCGCAAATTTGCCTGCCATTTTACGTTCTCCTCTGGTCATTTGAAGACCTCCAGCATCGTATGTAGACGGCGTCGCTGCGCGTGCTGAAGTGGTGTGGTGCCCTCGCGGTCGGCGATCGCCGTGTTAGCGCCTGCCGCCACAAGTGCCTTGGCGGTCGCCACATGCCTCATGCCCCCGTCGCCGAGCACGACGGCCTCGATGAGTGCTGTCCAGCCGAGGTTGTTGACATGATCGAGAGGCGCACCGGCCTCGATGAGCGCTTGCACGACCTCGTGATGGCCCAGATGCGCGGCAGCAATAAGGGCCGTTCCGTCAAACCGGCTCGTAGTCGCCTTGACATTGCCACCGAGCTTCAGGGCCAGCCGTACCATGCGCACATCGTCCTTCACAGCCGCAATGGTGATCACGTCGTAGCGATCGTTTTCCTGGGCATTTATGTCGCCACCGCCTGCGGCGAGGGAATGAACGGCCTCATAGTGTGATCCGAAGGCAGCAATGTGCATCGGCGTGCGGCCAGCGCGATCACGAAGATTCGGATCGGCCTTTCTGGCGAGAAGTGCGCGGATGTCGTCTGCGCGACCTCGAGCGGCGGCGGCATGCAAGCCCTCATAGGCCGCAACCTCGAATGGGCTCGGCGGTATTTGGCACTGCGCGGACGAGGCGACGCCCAGCATCGCGACGACGCACGCCAGCATCATTCCGAGACAATGGCTCCATCCCACGTTGGCTCTCCCCTCGCCTCAATCGCCTGCCTCAGGCAGCATAGACAATGAGGAACCATTGCGGTATTTGCACTTGCGCAATCACCTTTTGCGATGATGCGAATTCAATGAAAGAACTCAGAGCTTTCGAAAGCCTCGCCGCACTCCTCGAGACGGCGCGCTCGGGGAGTCCGATCACGGCCGCGCGGACGCTCGGGCGCGCGCCATCAAGCGTCTACCGTGCCATCGAACGATTGGAGCTGGATGTCGGCTCACCACTGTTTCAGCGGGCCGCCTCGGGCTGGAGCCCGACGAAGGCAGGTCGCGAGTTGGTCCAGCTCAGCGAGCACATCGAGAGTCGCATCCGCGAGGCGGAACTCGCGCTCCTGCGCCGCAACCAGCGGTTTCCCACACCTCTTCGTATCTCGGCTTCTGACGGATTTGCGAGCTATTTGGCCCCACACCTCGCCACGTTCGCGGAGCAGCAGCATGACGTTCTCATCGAGCTGAGTGTCGACAACACGTTCGTCGATCTCGTGCGCCGTGAAGCCGATATCGCGATCCGTCCCGATCAGCGACCGGGTGATGGCGTCGTCGGACAACGTGCCGGAAAATTGGTGCACGCACTTTACGGTTCGCGGCGGCTGTTGGAGCAAGGGGGAATGCCGACCTCGACTCAGGATCTGAGCCGATATCGCCTTTGTTTGTTGACAGCGTCACTCCCGCATTTCACGGCGGCGACATGGTGGACAGCACTCGAAATTCCCGATACCCCGAAAGTGTCGTTCATCGCCAACACGGAAACGGCGCTCGCTGCTGCGATCGTCGGAGGGGCTGGCATTGGCGTTCTGCCCCGCTTCTTGGGCGACCGTCTCGATGGCATCATTCGCGTCCCCGCCATCGTCATCGGAGAACCTGTGGATATCTGGCTGGTCGCGCATTCCGTCATGCGTAAGAATACAATCGTTCGCGCCCTTATCCGTTTCCTTGCAACGGCCATTCGCAAAGACGCGCGTTTGTTTGAGGGAAGGGACAAATAGTCCCCAGTTGCTGCGCATTTAGCCCACGTGTTTGGTGTGTTGACAGGGTGGTCCGCATCCAAAGAAAGCAGGCGCCGAACCGCACCATGACGGCACTGATCGGAAAGCCGACAATTAGCTGCTGATGCGACCGAGCCTGAGCGATTATTACGCTAGGGGCTTCCCCTTCAATGCGCGCGCCTGACGCAGAAGCCCACCACCTCGGCCAGCGCCGTTTTCGGGACGCTATCGGGGAAGATGGCGAGGGCGTCGCGGGCCATAGCGCCGTAGGTGCGGGCGCGCTCGAGCGTCGCTTCGACGGCCTTGTGCCGCTTGATCAATTGAATGGCCTGCGCCAGGTTTTCGTCGGAAGTCTTGCCCTCGACGAGGGAGTCCCGCCAGAACTGGCGCTCGCTGTCCGAGCCGCGCCGGAAGGCCAGAATGACCGGCAACGTGATCTTGCCCTCGCGGAAATCATCGCCGACAGACTTGCCGAGTTGCTTGCTGTCGCCGGCATAATCCAGCGCGTCGTCGACCAGCTGGAAGGCGAGGCCGAGATTGCGGCCATAGGATTTGAGCGCCGTCTGCTCTTCGGCCGGACGGCCGGCCAGCGCCGGACCAACTTCGGCCGCAGCCAGAAACAACGCTGCCGTCTTGGCGTTGATGATCGCCAGATATTCGTCCTCGGTGGTCGCCATGTTCTTAGCGGCGGCGAGCTGCATCACCTCGCCTTCCGCGATCACAGCGGCGGCGTTGGAAAGGATCTTCAGGGCGGCGAGCGAGCCGACGTCGACCATCATGCGGAAGGCCTGGCCCAGCAGGAAATCGCCGACCAGCACGCTCGCCTGATTGCCCCAGAGAAGCCGCGCCGTCTTGCGGCCGCGGCGCGTGTCGCTGTCGTCGACCACGTCGTCGTGCAGCAGGGTTGCCGTGTGCAGGAACTCCACGGCGGCGGCGAGGCGGACGTGGCCCTGGCCCTCGCAACCGCAAAGCTTCGCCGCTGCGATCGTCAGCATGGGCCGGAGCCGCTTGCCGCCAGAATCGATCAGATGGTGCGCCAGCTTTGGAATAAGCTCGACGTCCGATACGGCCTTGTCGAGGATGATGCGGTTGACGCTGGCCATGTCGGCCGCGACCAGATCCAGGATGGGCTTCAGCCCAGCCGCCGGATCACGCGCCTCATCCAGGGGAACGACGACACCCAAAGCTCGGTTTCCTCACGCTAATTGTCACGAGGGTTTGCTATACTGGCCCGCGACTATACTCAAGAGGTGGCAGGTGCCCGTCGAGTCGAATTGACGCAACCCGGCGCAACCGGCGAGGTTTGACTTATGCAGAACATCCTGCGCTCGAATGACCCCGTGCTATTGTCCTTCGTGGACGCGTTGCTGCGCGAGGCCGAGATCGGCTTTCATGTCGCAGACGGTCATATCAGCATCCTGGAAGGCTCGATCGGAGCATTTCCGCGGCGCGTGATGGTGGCGGACGACGATGTGGTGGCGGCCCGGCAGCTGCTGATTGACGCCGGGTTGGCGGCCGAACTAATGCCACGACCGGCAACGGCCACCTCCAATCCGGTGTCAGATCCACTGCCCGATCAAGGCCGCTGATGCGAGCCACCGAGCCCAACTCCGCGGACCTTACGGACGACGCCTTTCTCGGCGGCGCGCTGCAGATCCTGCAGCCAAAGACGGCCTACCGCGCGGGGCTCGACGCCGTGCTGCTGGCGGCGGCGGTCCCGGTGCTCTCTCGCGGCGCCCGGCCGGATCACGACGTGAGCATCCTGGATGCCGGCGCCGGTGTCGGAGTGGTCGGCCTCGCGATTGCCCGGCGCTGCCCTGCGGCCCGGCTCACGCTGGTCGAGATCGAACCGCAGCTGGTGTACCTCGCGCGGGAAAATGTGCGCCGAAACGGCCTCACCGACCGCGTGGTGGTCGTCGAAGCCGATGTCGGCCAAGGCGGCGCGGGCTTGGCAGCCGCCGGTTTTGCGCAAGGCCAGTTCGCCCACGTGGTCGCCAATCCACCCTACCAGACCGATGGCACGGGGAGCCGCTCGCCGGACCCCATCAAAGCCAAAGCGCATGCCATGGCTGCAGGCTCGCTCGAGGCCTGGATACGATTTCTCGCAGCCGCGACCAAGGCGGGTGGAACGGCGACGATCGTCCACCGGGCCGACGCGTTGCCTGAGATTTTGGCCACACTATCGCCGCGGTTCGGCGCTCTCAAGGTGCTTCCGGTTTATCCCCGGGCAGGAGAACCGGCCCGGCGCCTGATCGTGCAAGGCATCAAAGGCAGCAAGGCGCCGCTGCAACTCCTGCCGGGACTGGTCCTGCACGACGATAGCGATGACGCCCGTCCGCATGCCTTCCGGTCCGAAATCGATGCGATCTTGCGGCACGGGGCACCTTTGCTGCTGTAGTTGGCGATGATACCGCTGCATCATCTGCCGGTCAGCATCAGGTGCGTGGAACTTGACGGCCCTCGCGGTGCAGCATAAGCGGTGGTGTCTTACCGTCGACGCAACGGATTTTCTTGGCGGCGACGTTATTGATTGCGTCACGGCTGATCAGGATTGGGCACGTTCGATGGCATTTTTTTCGCGCAAGCCGGTGGTTCCCGTGCTCCGCTTTATGGGGCCGATCGGTATGGCGACGCCGCTTCGCCCGGGCCTCTCCATTGCGACGGCGGCCGGTGCCATCGAGAAAGCTTTCTCGCTGTCGAAAACGCCGGCTGTCGCCATCTCGATCAATTCGCCGGGTGGTTCACCGGTGCAGTCGCATCTGATCTACAAGCGCATTCGCCAGCTCGCCGTTGAAAAAAATAAGCGCGTCTACGTGTTCTGCGAAGACCTGGCGGCTTCCGGCGGATATTTTCTGGCGCTCTCGGGCGACGAGATCTACGCCGATCCGTCGTCGATTGTCGGCTCCATCGGTGTCATTTCGGCGGGCTTTGGCCTCGACAAGGCAATCGAAAAACTCGGCATCGAACGGCGCGTCTACACCGCGGGCATCTCCAAGGCGACCCTCGACCCATTCCTGCCGGAAAAAGCCGAGGACGTCGAGCGCTTGAAGTCGTTGCAACGGGACGTCCATGACGTCTTCATCGGTATCGTCAAGGAACGGCGGGGCGCCAAATTGAATGCCCCCGACTCCGAGTTATTCACGGGCGCCTTCTGGTCAGGACCCAAGGCTGCCGAATTCGGCCTGATCGACGGGCTCGGTGATCTCCGCAGCAAGATGCGCGAGGTGCATGGCGACAAGGTGCGCCTCAAAGTCGTGCCGATGCAGGCAGGCGGAATGCTTTCGCGCTTGCGGCGCATGTCGGACGGCTTGGCGGTGCCCTTGCCCGAGACGGGTTCCGGTTATGGGGCCGGCAACGCCTTTTCTCTGACATCAGCCGCCGATATCCTTTCGACCTTGGAAGCCCGGGCGCTCTGGTCGCGTTTCGGCCTATGATTTTGTGTCGTGCGTCAAAGAGGAGATCGCAGTCATGCCGCAACTCCTGGGTTTGGTCCTGTTCGGCGCTGCTGCCGTCGCGGGATACAAGTCGTTGCAACGTGCAATCGGACGGGCGAGCGGCCGTGCCACCGGTCATGGCGACGGCGTGCAAAACGACCCTGACAAGGCCGGACAACAGGCCGTCATGAAAGACCTCGGCGCCCTCGAACTCGATGAGCAGACCGGCGTCTACAAGCCGCGCGCCTGAACACGGTCGCGCATCGGCCGAGGCTCAGGGCAGGCGCGGCTTATGTGTGAACTGGCGATAGCGGTCATACATAACGATGGCACCCGCCATGGCGACGTTGACGCAAAACAACGTCGGGATTTTCACCACGTGGTCGCAGCGCGCCAGCAGTTCCGGCGAGAGCGAGCCGAGTTCTGGCCCCAGGACATAGGCAGCCTGAGGCGGATGCACGAAGCTCGGCAGTTCGACAGCCTCATCCAGAAGTTCGACGCCGACGAGCAGGCAACCCTTCGGCAAAACGAGGTCGCCAAGCTTGTCCCAGTTGTAATGGGGCACGTGGCGTGAACTCTTCGATGTGTCGGCGAAAGCCTCGGTCGAGTGGTACGTCGAGCCGACCGTAAACGTGAAACTCGCACCGAACCCATGCGCTGACCGCATCAAGTTGCCGACGTTGCGGCTCTTGGAGATACGTTCGGCGCCGATGCCGAAAAAGCCGCGCATCGGCGGCATTCCATGACTGGTTGGCATGCTTTTCAACCCTGGCTAGTCCTGGCGATTCCTGCCTGGTTTCTACCAGCCACGGAAGAGCTTTGTCTGCCAGTCGTCGAAGGGATCGCGCCGTGCTGGCCGTGGTGGGGGAGGCGGCCGCCGCTCGCCATCGTCCGGATCGGCCCGGCGCCGGTCACCGCGATAGACCTGCACTTCCCAGGCCGGCGATATGATGCCGCGCTGGGCGACCGGGATCGGCAAGGATGCAATTCTGCCGGTCGACTTCTGCCCGACCTTCTTGTCGTATTCGGCCAGCGTCGTCTGGGCCTGTTTCGGTACCATATGCACGACCCTGTAGCCCTTGTCTTTCAATTCGCTGAGTAGAGCCTTGAGGGCGCCGGCCGTCGATGGCTGGATATCATGGAAAAGGATGATGCCGCGACCGTGCTTCTCGAGGCCGCTCATGACCTTGCGAATGACGGCGGTCGAACTGCGGGTTTTGAAGTCCAGCGAGTCGACGTCAATCGAGAAAATCGCAGTGTTGCGTGACCGCAGATGCGCCGTCATTTCCTTCGGATGGCTGAGATAGGGGAAGCGGAAAAATGGTGCAGCGGGCGATCCCAAGGCTTTTTGAACGGCACTGATCCCAAGCTCGATCTCGGTCTTTGCCGCATCTGGCTCGATCTTGGCGAGATCCTGGTGCGTCCAGGTGTGTGTGCCGACGGTGTGTCCTCGGCGGGCCACGGCGCGCACCATCTCCGGATAGCTCAACGCACGCTGGCCAACCATGAAAAACGTGGCTTTGGTACAATGGTAGTCCAGTGCATCGAGAACGACAGGCGTCAGGGTTTTATGCGGGCCATCGTCGAACGTGAGAATGACCTCGCGGTCCTGCAGAGGGTTTTTGCCGGGATACTGGCTTTCGCCGTACTTCGGACCGCCGGTGGCGTCGATTTCGATGGTCCTTGCCAAACCGATCGAGTTCGGTGTGCATTCCCCAGGGGTCGCCGCGGCCGCGCCGGGAAACTGGATCGGCATCAACGCCGGCAGCAGAGCGCGCTCGACGGCTAAGCCGCCCGCGACAAGCAGGCCCAAAAGCGCAAAAGACTGTCTGGCGCCCATCACGTGCAACCTTGGTTCTCGTTCGTCTTCAGGAAATTTCTCGTCCCGGACTTCCCGTCCCGGACTTCCCGTCCCAGAATTTCGGCACCAGCGCACGGGCCACTTGACACAAGTCAGGGCGTACCCGTAGCCCAGACCAACGGCCGTTTACGAATCTGTTGATCCTCCGACCATAGAAACTGATTGTGGCGAGAAGCAATGCGCCCCTTGCCACAGCCACATTGACCTGTGCACAGCCCGGCCACGCAAGGCTCCGCCCGCCCTCGTATGCCATCGTGCGATTGCCGACGTTATTGCCGCGACCGCATTCGCCAATTGCGAGATAGCCGCCACACCAGCAGGAAAGCTGCCCTGACGATGCAAGAGCCGGTCCCTCCTATGGATGACGCACCGCCGATCGATCCCGGCGATGCCGCGCCGAGCTTGGCGCGCGTCACCAGTTTGCGGGCGGCCCTGACTTCGGGCAATGCGGCCGAAATCAAGAATTTCTGTCGCGAAATCAAAGCGCCTGATCTCGCCGACATGATCGAGCTGCTGGCGCCCGACGAGCGCATGGCGTTGATCCAGCAACTTGGGGCCGACTTCGATCCGGAAGTGCTCTCCGAGCTTGACCCGAGCGTCCGCGACCAGATTTCCGAGGCGCTGCCAAACGCGGTTCTGGCCAAGGCCGTCTCCGAACTCGACACTGACGACGCCGCCTACGTCATCGAAAACCTCGAGGAATCCGACAAACAGGACGTTCTGTCGCAAATTTCCACCAGCGACCGCGCGGCGCTCGAACGCAACCTCGAATACCCCGAGGAAACGGCCGGCCGTCTCATGCAGACGGACTTCGTGGCCGTGCCGCCCTTTTGGACGGTCGGCCAAGTCATCGACCACATGCGCGAGGCGGTCGATCTGCCGGACACGTTCTCCGACATCATCGTCGTCGATCCAAGCTACCGGGTGCTCGGCAGTCTGGATTTGTCGCGGCTGTTGCGCTCCAAGCGCCATATCGGCGTCGAGAGCATCATGGATCGGGAGCGGCACGTTGTTCTGGCCACCGCCGACCAAGAACAGATGGCCCGGCAATTCGAGCGCTACGACTTGAAATCCGCGCCTGTCGTCGACGAGAACAAGCGGCTGGTCGGCGTCGTCACGGTCGACGACGTGGTGGAAGTGATCGAGGAGGAGACGGAAGAGGATCTCAGGCTGTTGGCCGGCGTCGGCGACGAAAGCATGACAGACAGCGTGCTGCCGACGTTCAAAGGCCGATTCCTCTGGTTGCTGGTGAACCTAGGCACCGCTGTTCTCGCCTCGTCAGTGATCGCGCTGTTCGACGCCTCGATCAAGGAGATGGTGGCGCTGGCCGTGCTGATGCCGATCGTCGCCTCCATGGGCGGCAATGCCGGCACGCAGACCATGACGGTCGCTGTCCGCGCATTGGCGACGCATGATCTCGGTCCGGTCAACGCCAGCCGCGTCATCGTCAGGGAAATTTCGGTTGGCCTAATCAACGGCATCCTCTTCGCCATTATCATGGCGCTGGTGGTCGTCTTCTGGTTCGGCACCGGCAAACTCGGGCTCGTCATCGGCGCGGCCATGATCTGCAATCTGTTCGCGGCAGCACTCGCGGGTATCCTGATCCCACTCGTGCTGCATCATTTCGGCTATGATCCAGCCGTTGCCTCAGGCGTCTTCGTGACCACCGTCACCGATGTGGTCGGCTTTTTCGCATTCCTGGGGCTCGCCACGCTGGTTTTGCTGTGAGTTCTGCTTTTGAGGGAGAGGTCTCGATGTCCGTCCGCGTGCGTCGGCTGGAAGCCAAGGACAAAGCCGCCTGGCTGCCGTTGTTCATGGGCTACATCACCTTCTACAAGGCAAGCGTCGCCGACGAGGTCATTGCGCAGACGTGGCAGCGCCTGATGGATGGCGCATCGGACTTCCACATCGGCCTCGTGGCCGTCAACGAGAGCGACACGCCCATCGGCATTGCGCACGTCCTGTTCCACCGCTCGACCTGGTCGCCGACGACCTATTGCTATCTGGAAGACCTGTTCGTCGATCCTGAGGCGCGCGGCAAGGGGGCTGGCCGCTGCCTCATCGACGCCGTTTACCATGAGGCCGACGCGCGCCGATGCACGCGCACCTACTGGACGACGCAGGAATTCAACTATCGCGCACGCTCGCTTTACGACCAGTTGGCAACCAAGAGCGTCTTCGTGCAGTATAGACGGTAAATCCAGTGCTGGCGGGCTCACCGCGTGGTCTGATCCTGCCGATGACGTTGATGTTTTTCGCCAAAGCTCGGGCTGGCCATGCCTGAGCAGCCCGGCATGATCAGGGAGATCGGCCCATGACGCTCCAATCCTTCGGCTATTTCGGCGTTCGCTCGCAGAAACTCGACGACTGGGCGGAGTACGGCCCGAAGCTGCTCGGCCTCGAAATTGTCGAGCGCACGGCCACCACATTGAAGCTGCGCATGGACGACCGCAAGCAGCGCATCCTGGTCTCCTCGTCTGAGGCCGATGTGCAGGCGTTCGGCTTCGAGGTTGCCGACAGGGCGGCACTCGATGCACTGGCCGGGCGACTTGAGGGCCAGCAGATCCTGGTGCGGCCCGTATCGCCGGCATCAGCAGCATTGCGCGGCGTCGCCGGCGCCATCCGTTTCGCCGATCCCGCTGGAAACCCACTCGAAGCGTTCTATGGGCCCGAAACAACAATCGAGGCCTTTAAGCCGGGCCGTCCGATCTCGGGCTTCCGCACCGGCGCCATGGGGATGGGCCACGCGGTTCTGCACGTGACGCGCGTCGAAGCCTTGGTGCCCTTCTCTCGTGACGTCCTCGGCTTCAAGGTCAGCGACTTCATGGTGAAGCCGTTCAAGGCCTATTTCTTCCACCTCAATCCGCGCCAGCACAGCCTGGCCCTGCTGGAGACCGGCCGCGAGGGCATCCATCACATCATGATGGAAGCCGGCCAGCTCGACGACGTCGGCCAGGCGCTCGACCTCGCTAACGCCGAGGGCCGCGTCGCCGTCAATCTCGGCCGCCACACCAACGACCTCATGACGTCGTTTTATGCCCGCACGCCCGACGATTTCCTGATCGAGTACGGTTGGGGTGGCCGCACCATCGAGCCGGACACCTGGCAGCCCTCGGAAATGACCTACGGCGGCAGCCTCTGGGGGCACGAACCCGTGGCAGCCTCACCCGAGCTGATCGCTGTGCGCCGGGCCGCCAAAGCCCGCGTCGTCGAGGCGGGGCTGCGCCAACCCGTGCAGGTGGCCGAGGGCAATTACCACGTCGGCCCGTCGACCACGTGCGCCTGGTGGGACGAGATGAAGCGCGGGACGTAAGGTTTCGGTGAGGTGCGGTGTCGGATCATTCGGGTCGGACGCGCCCTCGTTCAGCCGGCCGCCATGCCGCCGCCTTCGGTCGCAAGCCACGCCGCGCAGCAGGCTTTGGCCATTTCGCGCACGCGCAGGATGTAGCTCTGCCGTTCGGTGACCGAGATGACGCCGCGCGCATCGAGCAGGTTGAACAGGTGCGAAGCCTTGATGCACTGGTCGTAGGCGGGCAGCGCCATCAGGTGCCGTCCCGCATCGCCCTTTCCTTTTTCCAGCAAGGAAACGCACTCGGCCTCGGCGTCCTTGAAGTGGGCGAGCAGCGCGTCGGTGTTGGCGTGCTCGAAGTTGTAGCGCGAGTATTCCTGCTCGGCCTGCTGGAAGACGTCGTTGTAGGTGAGCTTTCTCGCGTCCGTGCGGCCGTTGAAATTCAGGTCCCAGACGCGATCGACGCCCTGTACGTACATGGCCAGCCGCTCGAGGCCGTAGGTGATCTCGCCCGAGACCGGGTTGCAGTCGAAGCCGCCGACCTGCTGGAAGTAG
>JANXRM010000472.1 GCA_025353015.1 Hyphomicrobiales bacterium | reverse complement strand
CCCCGTTCCCCTCGCTGCCTACCCACCTCCGCCCGCGCCCATAAACTCCCACCGCACGGCTGTTGTATGCGTGCCGAGGGCCGGAACGGCGCCGGGGGCTGCTGTGTCGAGTGCTCCCGGCCATTGCGCGGGAGCTGCCGGCATTGCGACGGGGCCTTTGGGGCTCGCCACCGTCATCATGCGCAGATGCGGATGCGCCTTCAGACCCGCCCAGTCATTGACGCGGCCGAAGGCGATGTCGGCCTTGTCGAGCTTGGCGACGGCTGCGTCCGCGTCGTGGGCGGAGAACCAATCCTGCACCAGCGCGTCCGTTGCCGGGCGGTTGGCGAGCCGGGCGGGGCTAGTCGCGAAACGACTATCGGTGCCAAGATCGGGTTTCTCGAAAACCTTCGCCGTCAATGCCCGCCATTCCCGGTCGTTCTGGATGGAGATCAGGATCGGAACGCCGTCTTTCGTCGTGAAGACGCCGTAAGGAGCCAGAGATGTGTGCGAAAGTCCGATGCGTTTCGGTGGCGCCCCCCACATGCCTTGCAGCAACGGCACGCTCATGAACTCGGCCATGCAATCGAACATGGAGACGCGGATATCGGCGCCCTCGCCCGTCACGCCGCGCCGGATCAATGCTTCCAGGATCGCCTCGTAGGCGTGCAGGCCCGTCGCCACATCAACGATCGAAATGCCAACGCGCGACGGCTCCTCTGGACCGCCGGTCACGGAGGCCAAGCCCGACTCCGCCTGGATCAGAAGATCATAGGCTTTACGCTCGGCATAAGGGCCCGTGTCGCCGTAGCCCGAGATCGAGCACGCGATGAGCCGCGGATGCTGCTTGCATAAGGCCGCGACACCAAGGCCGAGCTTTTCCAGCGCGCCTGGCTTCAGATTTTGGACGAGCACGTCGGCCTTCGCGATCAGCGCTTCAAAGAGCGTCCGGTCGTCAGCCTTGGTGAGGTCGATGACGACTGATTCCTTGCCGCGATTGAGCCAGACAAAATAAACGCTCTCGCCGTCGAGCAAGCGATCGTAGCCGCGTGCGAAATCGCCCTCCGGACGCTCGATTTTTAGAACCCGCGCGCCCGCGTCGGCCAAGCGGCGCCCACACATGGGGGCGGCAACCGCCTGCTCCACGGAAATGACGAGGAGACCCTCGAGCGGCTTTGTCATCGTCAGGTTTCCCCCGCCAGTTCGTCGATCCAGGGCGCACGATAGCGCAGAAGATGAAAAACGAAAGGGGGCGCCCCGAAGTGACTGGTGTCAATTCCGCGCTGAGCCCGGCGCTTGTTTGAAGCCCGAGACCGTGACATTTTCTGCAGTGCCATGACCATTGCCAGCGAGGAAACGCGAGTGCCGATTCCGGGCGTCCGGCGCCGTGCCGGGGCTTTGGCGATGCTCCCGATACGCTTGGCAGCGCTCGCGGCGATGGTTTTGGTCTGGACCGCCCTATGCCTCCCGCCAGCAACTGTTTTGGGCCAGGAGCGTGCCGTGTCGAAACCAGGCCAAGGTGGATCGCCGGCCGTCAAAGCGCAACGCCTGATCCCGCCACTGCCGATGGGCCGGCGCATCTTTGCCAACTTCAAGTCCGCCCCGTTTCCCTACGATGGTGTCGTTCCATCAACCGGCAAACCCTTTCTCGATGTCGAGATCGCAGGCCGGCGCGGGCGCCAGTCCCTACGGGCTCCGGGTCAAATCTATTGGGCTGATGAGACCTATCGCGACAACCGCGTTCTCATCGATCTGCCGCCAGGTTTCAGCCCCAGCAGACCAGCGGTGCTGGTGATTTATCTGCATGGCAACGGTGCGATCCTGGCGCGGGATGTCGTGACCCGGCAGAAGATCCCGCAGCAGGTCGCAGGCGCCGGGCTCAACAGCGCATTGATCGCGCCGCAATTGGCGCGCGATGCGGCCGACTCCAGTGCGGGCCGATTCTGGGATGCCGGGGCGCTCACTGCTTTCCTGGACGAAGCGGCCGTCCAGTTGGCGAAACTGGCTGGAGGCCCCCGCGCCAAGGCCCTGTTCGACGCTATGCCGGTGGTCCTGGTTGCCTATAGCGGCGGCTATTTCCCCCTTGCCTCCCTGCTGGAGCATGGTGGCTCGGCGGAGCGCATCGCCGGGGTCATCATTCTCGACGGGCTCTATGGCGAGCAGACCAAGTTCGCCGATTGGATCAGCGCGCGGCGATCTGCGTTTTTCTTCGCAGCCTTCGGACCATCGTCGGTGGAGGGAACAGCTGAACTAGCGCAGCTCTTGAAACGGAGGGATATTCCTGTAGCGACGGCGCTTGCGCCGCACCTCGATCCTGGTTCCGTGACGCTGCTGGAAGTGCCCTCAACCGTGGAACATGCCGACTTCGCCACCAAGGCCTGGGTGGAACTGCCACTGGGCGACCTCTTGCGGCGGGTGCCGGGTTATCGCCGGCAGCCGGTTCGCTGACCGTTATCCAGCGACCGTCGGCTCTCGGCTCTAGCCGCGCGATCCGCTAGTCTTCGGCGCAGTCTTCTGGCCGGGACGGGCCGCCGGCTCGGGCGCCTTTACCGGTCGCGGGGGTGGCTCCTCGAGCCGTGGCCAGGGCATATCGTCGGAGCGGCCGGGTTTTGGTTGCAGGCGCTCGCCCTTTTCCAACACGAGAAGGTAGGGGGAATTGCTGCCCCCTGCGCGCCGCCGGTCGCCGGTCGTCTCCACGGCTGGTGTCACGGAGGCAATCAACGTCTGGCCGCCGCGAATCTCCAAAAGAATAGCGTCACCCAGCTGGCTCGGCTTGTCGGCCGACTCCCGGCGCGTCACGGCTGCGAGGACGGGTGCTGGAATCGCCGGGCGGAGAATATCGATCGTGACTGCTTCTTCGCGGCCCTGCTGATTGACGGCACTCATTTGGATGCGGGTGTTTTCGGCGCGCACTTCGCCAGCGCTGTCACCGCCGCGCGACTGTGCAATCGACCGATCCAGCGGACCGGCCGAACCACCGGGAAGCCCTCCCGAAAGATTGGCGGCTTTCGTGCCAGCAGCGCCCGGCTGGCCCTTGCCGGCACTCCCAGGTAACCCGCCTGCAGGTATCAACGTCGCAGGCCGCACCCGTTTTTGCTCGGGTTCGGCGCCAGCCAGAGGGATCGTGCGTTCCGTTCGCGCCAAGGCCAGATCGCGTTTCAGCACGCGCTCCACGAAGTGCGCGAGCTTGCGGTAGCCATAGACCGTGAATTGATCCTGCTCGCGCAACACGCGCGGCTTGCCATCGATGTCTGGGCCTTGCTGGCTGTAGGCACCGTTTTCGTCGGAAAAACTCGAGAAGACATCGATGAACTTGCCGCCGTTTTGCAGGGCGCGTTCGCGAATAAGGTCATTGATCGTCTGCGCGTCCTCTGTCGTCGTCGCGTTCCGCATGGTCGGCATGCCGACCCAGTAGACGGCAACGTTCTTGCGCCGGAATGCGCGCATCAGCCGGTCGAAGCGCGCCCCGTATTGCGTCTTCCATTCGTCGCGCCGCCGGTCAATCTCGTCCTGACGCGCGTCGGAGCCAGCCGGAAAGCGCCGGTCGAAATTGTCGCGCCAGGGGAACCTGTAGATCATATTCAGCGTCACGATCGCGATATGCGGGGGTTCGTTGCCCGCCAATTCGTTTTCGACGGCTTTCAAGTCATCGCCGTCGCCGCCGCGGATCAGATTGGCTAATTGCCGGTTTTTGCGCCCGATCTGCAGCCGCGGTTCCTTGGCCATCGCCTCGAGCAATCCAGGCAGCAGGCCGTCGGAGATGTTCTCGCCATAAACCTGGAGCCGGTAGGTGTCGTTATCCGGAAACGGGGTAATGAAGCTGCCGCCAAGGCCCGTCTCGCCGGTTTGCGGTGCTGCGGCCTGAGTCGCCGACCCCGCGGCTGCAACCGACAATTGCGGCCGCGACACGGGTTGCGGAGGCATTTGCGGTGAAGACTGGGCGCTGGCGACCGGCGCCATGGCCGATACCCCCCCCAAAACCAGGAGGACGGCTAGGAAAAGTATGGTGAGCGCGCGCATCATTCGGGTCCGGTGGATAGCCTTCTTGAAGCGAACTCAGAATACCTTTCAACCTCAGCGCACAAAGAGCGGGCCCTGCGAGGCACGACTCGCGCGCACCCACTACTTAGCGGTCGGCCGTCAGTGCCACAAGTCCGGCCCTGATTCGGGCCCTCGAATTGTGCCCCAACTCTTGCTTTGACGCCCCGCTTAGATGCTGCCGCGCATCTCGGGCCGAATGATGTCACGTCGGCCGCGACGCCTGGGCTACGTCCCGAATTCGGCCTGTGGCGTTGCCGCCGCAGCTAGCCGCCAATCGTGTGCAGCGAAACCGGGAACAGCGACACCAGGTCATCCACAGCCATGATGTGGTAGACTGAAAACCGATAGGCATCGCCGGCGGTCAGTTCAGGCGGCGTGAACGGGAACGCGAGGTTGCCCGCCGTCGAGATGCGCCCCGGGAACGGCGCGTGCAGCAGGTACTGCTTGGCCGTCGCCGCCACGGCCCGGGCCTCTTCCTCATCTTCGCCGATGCACTCGACGATGACGCCGACCTCTTCCGGTAGTTGCGAGACCGGCTGCATGCCGACGACACCGCGGCCATAGAACCGGAACAGCATCTGATAGGGCTTCTTCGGATTGGGCGGCACCAGCTCCCGCACCATGGCCTCGACGCTGGCAGCGATCTCGTCGGCCTTTTCGATGAACACGGGGTCCGTCGAGCCCGCCACCATGATGGCGCGCGAACCGACCCGAGTCGCACCCTCGATCTTGACGGAGAACTGCGTAGCCGGCACCCAGCGGCCGCCCGATACGCGGCAGCGGCGCTCGTCGACGGCTTCGAACTTCGAGGCCTCCAGGTAAAGTACGCCCTCGGGCTCGGCGACCGACAGTGGATCGGCCTGTTCGTAGAGACCGTGGGCGGCCACCGACATCGGCGTCGCCCGGCGGATGGGGTTCATGCTTTCCAGCACGAAACTTTCGCCTTCGAGCGTACCGAGCATCGCATCGCGCCCGCCGCCTTCGCAGCAGAGCGACGCGCACTCGATGATCTTCGCCATCTGCAAGGCCGGACCGATGGGAAAGCCGAGCTTGGCAGGCAGCGAGGTATAAATCGCGGTATCGCAGGCGCGGCCGGTGATGATCACATCCGGGTCCAGGTCGATGGCGCGAATGACGGCTTCCGTCCCCATCTGGCCGACAATGCAGGCGGCACCATCGATTTCCGCGTCGTCGAGATCACCGATCGGCCCGATCGGGGTGATCTTACCGGCTTTTGCTTTTGCCTTGAGCAGGTCGCGCGGCATTTCGGCCGTGATGGTCGCGAGCTTGAACGTCAGCTTCTCCTCGCGCGCAATTTCGCGAACGATTGCGATCGTCTGTTCGAGATGCACGTTACCGCCGGCCGTTCCTGCGGTGCCGATGATCAGCGGCACTTTTTTCGCGAGCGCACCGGTCAGCGCCAGCTTCAAGTCGCGTTTGGTCGTCCGGTAGGCCGTAGCGAGTTTGCCGGAGCCGAGATAATAGGGACCGGGATCCACCGATCCCATGTCCGCGCCGATGAGGTGCAAGTCGCGCTCAAGTCCAGCGTGGAACGCCTTTTCCGCAATCCCGTAGCCGAGCTGTCCCGACGCGGAGAGGATGCGCAGCGGTCCCTTTTCCCTTTGCCATTTTTCGATGACGCGCTTGAAGTTGGACATGGGGATTGGTTCCACCTGTAGGGCACAATAGGCGTTGCCATATTGCGCCGCCGAGCCAAGGTTCGGTGCAATACGGCTGGCCAAGTGCAGGGCCGCCTATCGCACCGTCTTCAAGTCCGCAGCACCTTAAGCGCGTTCTCGCCGAGGATCTGGCGGCGGACGGCTTTGTCGAGCATCAGCAGACTCATGGCGGGGAAATCGTTATCCCAGTGCGGGTAATCGGTCGTGAAGACGAGATGCTCAGGTCCCAGCATATTGATCAGTTGTTTCAGGTGCTCGGGATTGTCAGGCTCATCGAGCGGTTGGGTCGAAAAGCGCACGCGCTCGGAAACGTACTCCCGCGGCGGCCGTTTCACCCACGGCACGTCATAGCGCAAGCTTTCCCACGTGCGGTTGATGCGCCACATCAAGGGCACCGCCCAGGCGAAGCTGTACTCGACGAACAGGAATTTCAGCGTCGGGAATTTCTCGAACACGCCCGAAAAACAGAGGCTGGTCAGGTTCGCCTCGCCGATCTGCGCCAGCGAAACATAGCGTTCCGGATAGTTCTCGGGAAAGCCGCCGGCCTGGTTCGGCGCGCCATAATGGACGCTGTCGGTACCCGTCACGTGCAGCAGGATCGGCAGGCCGTGGTTGGCGGCTTCCTTGTAGATCGGCTCGTAGTAGCGGTTGCCCATCAGGATGTTGATCAGCGGCAGGTAGACGGCGCACACTTCCGGCCGCTTGCCGATGCGGCGGATTTCGGCGGCTGCCGCCTGCGGGTCCTGCGCGGTCACGGTCATAGCGAGACGCAGCCGCTTTTCGGTTTTCAGCGGCCACACGTCCAGGAAATGATCGTTATAAGCGGCGCAAATGACGGCACTCTCGTCAGGGCCCGAAATCACCGTCCCCATCTGCCCCGCCTGCAGCGAGGTCAGCACCGCGAGACTGATGTCGTGGGCGTCGAGCAGGTCTTTGCGCATGTACTCGGGATCGGAACCGGCGGGCCCACCCGACGGCGTCGCCGCGTCGTGGCGGGCGGCCGAGCCCGAGGGATGCTCGAACCGGAACGTCAGCGGAAGGATGTTGGGCGCGCGCTCGGTTTTCATGCGGAAGCGCTCCACCCAGGCCTTCGGCATCAGCGGGTAGAGCGGCACGAGACCGCCGGGTACGACCGGATGCACGTCGCAATCGACAATGGTCGTGCCGGCGTCACTGGCCGCGCGCATCGCCTTGCTTTGGGGAGCCTCGATATTCATAGGGAATCTCCTCTTGCCTTTCAGGCACGACGGGGGCTGAGATCGACCCAGATCTCGCCGTTCTCGATACGGGCGGGATAAACGCGCAGATGCATGCGGCTGTCACTGTAGGAGCGAGCGCCGGTTGCAATCTCGAATTCGAAGCCGTGCCACGGACAGCGAAGGATCTCGCCGTCGCGGCCCCAGGTCAACGTGCCGGGTTCGCCTGGGAGCATGGTGCCGGTCAGCGGCCCCTTGCAGATCGGCGCGCCCTTGTGCGGGCACCAGTTGCGAACCGCATCGACGCGGCCGTCAGCCCGCCGGACGACGCCGATCTCGCGGGGGCCGGCCATGACGATGCGCACGCGCCCCACGGGAAAGCTCTCCGCCGGGCCGAGGTTGATATGTTGATTTGCCGGGCTCGAGGTTGTCATAGCGCTCGTTCTGCTGGCTGGTTTCACCACACACTGATAATTCATGAACGTTGCGACCGCCAGCACCTTGTCCGGACAAGTGCGTGGTGCTTAACCTCCCAATCGACCACCGCGATTGGCCTATCGATTGGCCCAACGCTGGTTTCGCGCCCAATTTCCCCGACCGCTCCTGACCTTGAGGACATCCCGTGCCGACAAAATCGCCCGCTCCTGCAGCCAGCCCGCGCATGGCGCCCTTCGACGGCGTCAAGGTCATCGATATCTCGAATTTCCTGGCGGCGCCCATGAGCGCCATGTTCCTGGCCGACTTCGGCGCCAACGTGATCAAGGTCGAGCGCCCAGGCACAGGCGACGAGGTGCGCTACTGGGGCCGCAACAAGAACGGCGTCGGCCTCTATTATAAGATCCTCGGGCGCGGCAAAAAATCCATCACTGCGGATTTGCGGACGGAGTTTGGCCGCGAAGTGGTCAAGCGCCTGATCAAGGACGCCGACATCCTGATTGAGAATTATCGGACCGGTACGCTGGAGAAATGGGGCATCGGCCCGGACGTGCTACAGGCCATCAACCCCCGCCTGATCATCATCCGAATTACCGGCTTCGGGCAGACCGGCCCCTACAAGCAGCGGCCAGGCTTCGGCACACTGGCCGAAGCCTTCGCGGGGTTCGTGCACATCAATGGCGAGCCCGACCGGCCGCCGCTGCTGCCCGGCTTCGGACTCGCCGATTCGACCACCGGCGTGATGGCCGCGTTCCTGGCATCGGCCGCGTTGCATGAGCAGCGCCGCTCGGGCAAGGGCCAGGTCGTCGACCTCGCGATTTATGAGACTCTGTTTTCGCTGCTCGGCCCCCAAGTCATCGATTACGACCAGATGGGCGAAATCCAGCAGCGCCAGGGCAGCCGCCTGCCGTTCACGGCGCCGCGCAACACCTATCGCTCGCGCGACGGCAAATGGGTATCGATCGCGGGTTCGGCGCAGTCCACCTTCGAGAACATCTGCAAGGCGCTGGAGATCTCCGGGACGATCAAGGAGCCGCGCTTCATCGACAACCGCGTGCGCCTGTCCAATGCCAAGGCGCTGGACGAGGTGCTGCAGGCCGCCATCGGCAAGTTCGATCTTGACGAGCTGATGCGGCGCTTCGTGGCCGTCGATGCGCCGATCGCGCCTGTCAACGACGTGGCCCAGATTTGCGCCGACCCACAATTCCAGGCGCGCGAAAACGTCATCACGTTGCAGGACGAGGAGCTCGGTGGCCCCGTGCGCATGCAAAACGTGGTCGGCAAATTTTCGGCCACCCCCGGCCGCATTCGCCAGGCGGGCGCGAAGCTCGGCGCCCACAACCGCGAGGTGCTGATCGGCCAACTCGGCTTCAGCGAGGCAGAAGTGGCGGCGGCTGGAATCGAGTTGGCAACGGTGAAGCCTGCGAAAGCGAAGGCATCTGTCGCGAAGGCGAAACCGGCTTCGAAGCCCGCCAGCAAAGCGAAAGCCTGATCGCCATGCCCCTCCACTTCCCGTCGTCCATGACCGTCGTCGATGTCTCGCCGCGTGACGGCCTGCAAAGCTTTCCGCGCGCAATCGACACAGACACCAAAGTCAAAATGATCGACCGGCTCTCGGAGACGGGCTTGCCTGTGATCGAGGTGACGAACTTTGCGCACCCGCGCGTCATCCCAAACCTCGCCGATGCCGAGGCCGTTTGCGCCCGGTTCAAGCGCAAACCGGGCGTTGTCTACCGTGGCCAGGTGCCCAATGCGCGCGGCGCCGAGCGGGCGCTCGCGATGCCGAAAGCGGCGCAACTGGATGAACTCCTAGGCCTCATCACGTGCAGCGCCGCCTACCAGAAAAAAAACCAGAATATGACGCTGGAAGAAGGCGTTACGGAAGCCATCCGCACCTTCCGGCTTGCCGACAAGGCCGGCGTGAAATTCGTCATGGCGATGGGCATGTCGATGTGGTGCGCCTACGAAGGCAAAATCCCAGCCGACCGGGTGCTGTCGATCCTGGGGCAATTCCGCAATGCGGGGATGCGGCGGTTTTATCTGGCGGGCAGCCTCGGCATGGAAGATCCCCATCAGGTTTCGGAGCTTTTCGGCACGGTCCTTGCCAAATATCCCGATGTCGAGCTGGGCTTCCACGTCCATAATCTCGCCGGCACCGGCATGGCGAACGTGCTGGCCGCCATCGATGCCGGCGCCACCTTCGTCGAAGGGGCCATCTGCGGCATCGGCGGCGGCATTGCCATGCCGAAAACCATCGCCTCGGTCGGCAACCTCGCCACCGAGGACATCGTCCACATGCTGAACGAGATGGGCATCTCGACCGGCGTCGAGACGTCCGAGATCGCCGCCGCCGCCCAAGACATCGCCAAGCTGCTCGGCATCGAAGCCGGTAGCCACACGGCGCACATCGGCACCCGCGCCGACGTCATGGCGGGCGCCCGCAAAGCGCCGCGCGAGCACCCCGTTTGAAGCGCCATCAATTCGATCGTCTGGTTAAGGCGATCGTGGGTCAAATCGCCAACCGGCGCAAGGTGGCGCTAAATTGAGCATATTGTCCCAATTCTGCTCAAATACCCTGCAACTTTCGCGAGGCGTGACGACTAAACTTCAAGCAAATCCAATACTTTGTGACGACGCAGCAACACCTGGCCCGATTACACGACCCCAGTTCAAAATACGCTTGTGCCCAAATGATTTATTTTGCCATTTTGGCATCAAGCAAATCATTCAATTGGACTTTCGTTGACTGGGGGATGCCGTGAACGTGGACTTCAAAACTTCGGTTCGGTTTGGACTTCTGGCGGCTACGCTCGCCTTGACGGCTGGAACGGCGCTCGCTGATGGAGTTGAAAAGGCGGCCGCACCCGCAGCGGCGCCGGCCAAGCCGGACCTACAGATCACAGGCAACGTCGCCGGCACCACCAACTACGTGTTCCGTGGCTTCTCGCAGTCCGCCCAGAACCCGGCCGTGCAAGGCGGGATCGACGTCACCTACAAGCTTTTCTACGCCGGCCTCTGGGCATCGACGATTGATTTCGGCCGCGATGGCGGCACCCCGAATTCGGCAGGCCGCGATATCGCGCATCGCGAGGTCGACTACTACTTCGGTATCAAGCCAGTTCTGGGTCCGGTCACGTTCGACGCCGGCATGATCGCCTACACGTATCCGGGCGCCTTGGACGGAAATGGCGCGACGGTCTTCAAGAACCTCGACTATTACGAGTTCAAGCTGGGCGCCAGCGTCACACCTTGGAAGGATGCGACAGCCGGACTGACCGCTTTCTACTCGCCCGGTTACACTAACGGCACTGGCGCCGTGACGACCATCGAAGGCGCCATGTCGCAGACGCTCGGGAAAATCGGCCCGATGGTTCCGACGCTTGGTGGCACACTCGGATATCAGACCGGCGACAGCACGCGGTATCGTCAGCTGATCGCCAACTTCGCGTCTGACAACTATATGTACTGGAACGCTGGCGTGACCCTCGGTTTCGGCGACAACTTCTCGCTCGATCTCCGGTATTGGGACACCAATCTAAAGGATAACAATACGGTTGGTGGCGGTTCGGCGAACTTCTGCACGGGCGCCACATTCCGCTGCGATGAGCGCTTCGTTGCAACGGCCAAGGTCACCTTCTGAAATCTTATTCGCAACCCGCGACAAAAAAGACAGGCGCCACGCAGGCGTCTGTCCTTTTCATTTGTCTGTAGCCAAAAAATGAGCGGCGGGATCAAAATGCCGCGTACATGCGCCCTGGATTGAGAATGCCGGCTGGGTCGAATACCGACTTGAGGTTCCGGCTGATCTCCGCAAGCGCCGGTTCCAGCGGCTGGAACACTTCGACCGCTGAACGCACGGCAGGCTGCCCCCGTATCAGGGTGGCATGACCGCCAACGGACGCGATCACGCGCCGGATGTCGGCCGCCCCCGCGTCGGCGGTCGGCAGCACTTCGGCCCAGATCAAACCGCCAGACCAGTCGTAGAAAGCGTTGCAGTCCATGAAGCGCGTAATGCCCGCCACGACTTTCGGCCCGGCATGCGGCGCTGTCGATATGCGCCAAAGCGGCGCGCTCGAGCCCTGCAAGACCGAGAGCTGGCGCATTTCATCCCAGAACGATATTGACATGTCATGGTCGAGGACATGCACCTCGCCGTAAGCTTTGAGCACGGCCTTGAGGCGTTCGGTCCGATAGGCGATCGATGTCGAGAAATTCTCGATCCGCAAGGCCGTGATCGATTGCCGCTCGCCGGCAAGGCCTTGATGCCAGAGGCGCGCTGCTAACGGCGCTTGGATATGGACTGCCCCCGAAACCTCGTATGGCGAGCCCATGGCCTGCGCCAACGCTTCGACGGCAATAGCGTCGTCGATGTTGAAAAGCAGCAGCGTTGCCGTCTCCTGCGCCATCGGCAGCACCTTGAACGTCACTTCAGTCAGAACGGCGAGCGTCCCCCAGCTACCGCAGAGCGCGCGGGACAGATCGTAGCCTGTCACGTTCTTCATAACGCGACCACCCGAATGGAAAGATTGCCCGCCTCCGGAAATGGCTTTGATACCCAGGATGTGGTCTCGTGCGGCCCCGGCCGAGATGCGTCGCGAACCCGACAGGTTGGTGGCGAAAACGGAGCCGATGCTCGCAGCGCCCCGCTCGCCCCCAACCAAGGGCGCAATATCGATGGGCTCAAAGGCCAGCATCTGGCCCCGGCTCGCGAGGTCGGATTCAACACGCGCCAAGGGCGTGCCGGCCCGCGCCGACATGACGAGCTCGGTCGGTTCGTAAAGGCGCACGCCGGTGAGAGATGCCGTCGTGATCTGGGCCGCGGTCTGCATCTCACGGCCGATACCGCGCTTGGTGCCGTTGCCGACGATCTCGACCGGCGTATTCGACGCACTCGCGTCGAGCAACGTCCGCTGCAGTTCCCACTCGGTGGCGGGTTTCAGGTAGGATTGCACTGCGGCGACTCCTCAGGCTGCTGCAGCCGCTTCGCGGCCGTCGAGCGGAAAGACTTTGGCGGGATTGAGCAGCCAATGCGGATCGAAGATGGTCTTGATACGCATTTGCATCACGAGCTCGTCCTGTGAGAACTGCACGCGCATCAGGTCGCGCTTCTCGACGCCGACGCCATGCTCGCCTGTCAAGCAGCCGCCGACCGCCACGCAGAGCTTCAGAATCTCAGCGCCGCAGAGCTCTGCCTTCTCCACCTGGTCCGGATCGTTGGCTTCGTAGAGGATCAGCGGATGCAGGTTGCCGTCGCCGGCGTGGAATATATTGGCCACCCGGAGGCCATAGCTGCTGCAGATTTGGCTGATCTTGGTCAGCACCTCAGGCATACGGCCAAGCGGGATCGTGCCGTCCATGCAATAGTATTCGGATATGCGGCCGATGGCGCCGAATGCGGACTTCCGGCCCTTCCAGATCGCGGCCGTCTGCTCCGGGCTCTCGCTGATCCGGATGACGGACGGAGCAAAGGGTTGCACGAGCGTCACGATATGCCCGAGCAGGGCTGAAATTTCGTCCTCCGATCCCTCGACCTCGATGATCAGCAGCGCCTCGACATCCAGCGGATAGCCAGCCTTCGCGAAGGCCTCGCAGACATGGATCGCGGGTTTGTCCATGAATTCGATGGCCACGGGTATGATGCCCGCAGCGATGATGGCCGAAACGGCGCGGCCGGCCGCCTCGCTCGAACCAAAACCGAGCAACATGGGGCGGGCCCCCTCGGCCGACCGTAAAATGCGCACCGTCGCCTCGGTCACAATGCCGAATTGCCCTTCCGAGCCGATGATGAGCCCGAGGAGATCGAATCCCGGCTGATCGAGATGCGCGCCACCGATGTCGACGACACGGCCGTCGATCAGCACCATTTTCAAGCCGAGGACGTTGTTCGTTGTCACACCGTATTTCAAGCAGTGCGCGCCACCCGAATTCATGGCGATGTTACCGCCGAGCGAGCAGGCGAGCTGGCTCGAAGGATCGGGCGCGTAGAAGAAACCTTTCGGCGCCACCGCTGCCGAGATGCCAAGGTTGGTGATACCGGCTTCGACCCGCGCTGTGCGGTTCGCATAGTCGATGTTCAGCACCTTGTTCATTTTGGACACGCCGATGACCAGGGCATCCTCGGCCGGCAGCGCACCACCGCAAAGCGACGTCCCGGCACCGCGCGCAACCACCTTGATCTTGTGCTGGTGGCAATAGGCCAGCACCCGCGAAACCTCGTCCGTGGTGCCCGGCAGAACCACCGCCAGCGGCTTGCAGCGATAAGCGGTCAAACCGTCCGTTTCGAAGGCCCGCCGCCCGTCCTCGTCACCAATCACAGCCTTGGCGCCGATCAATCGCTCGAGATCACGAACGATGGAGCCGCGCCGGGCAATGATTGCTTGATCTGGGGCCGGCATCGCGATCATCGACATTCTTGCCTACTCCTTGGCCGAGCCACGTCGTCTGGAAGCCCACTATACCTGTTTCGCGGCGTCCACAGGTCTGCGGACCGCCGGGATAGAATCGAACGATCGCAAAGTGCAGGCTATTGCGTTCAAATTCAACATGATGAATGATCCCCATCTCTGGGGAATAAATATGTTCCCAAACGTTGAAAGCCACGGACACAGTATAGTCACCCCTGAGCATAAATCACAGTTGGGAGAAGATCCTGATGTTTCCCCGTCGTAAGTCTCGTGAGGAGCCCACTGTGACCGCCATAACGGATCTGGAAATTTTCGCTCGCGTCGCCCGGACGGGTAACATGTCGGCGGCGGGCCGCGAGATGGGGCTGTCCCCCGCCGTCGTGTCGAAGCGAATCAGCTTGTTGGAGGAGCGCCTCAATGCCCGCTTGTTCCAACGCACCACCCGCCAGCTGACGCTGACCGAGACCGGTGAGGGATACTTCAAGCGCGTCGTCGATATCCTGAGCCTGATCGACGAGGCCGAAGACTTTGTCAACCGCCGCAACACCAAGCCGCGCGGCCTGCTCAAGGTAACGGCGCCCACATCGTTCAGCCGGTTGCACATTGCGCCGTATCTGCAGCAGTTCCTGGCTAAATTCCCGGAAATCGAGCTCGAGTTCCAACTGACCGACAATTTCGTCGATATCATTCGTGATGGCTTCGACGTCGCGATCCGTATCGGCGAACTGCAGGACAGTTCGCTGGTGCAACGGAAATTGGCGGCCGACAATCGCGTCATCTGCGCGTCGTCCAAATATATCGAGCAGTCCGGCCCACCGAAGTCGCTGGCCGACCTCGACTTCCACAATTGCTTGTCCGCTGGCGCCCAGGATTACTGGCGGCTGCAGGGGCCGGACGGCCATCATCAGTTGAAGGTCAAGGGCAACATCCGCTCGAATTCATTTGAATTCATCCGCGAGGCTCTGATGGCGGGCCTGGGCCTTGGCCTCCGATCGACCTGGGACATCGGCCCGGAACTCAAGAACGGCGATCTCAAGGTGGTCTTGCCGGAATACCGCGGCGCCGACAACGTGGCCATCTACGCGGTCTATCCATGCCGCGACTTCATGCCGGAAAAAGTCAACGTTTTCATTGAGTTTCTGGCTGGCCTCTACGGCTCGGACCCCTACTGGGAGAAGGGCATCGACATCTCCAAGTACCTCGCTGTTGGCACGAAAGCTGCTCCCGTCCCGGAAGCGAAGCCCGAGAGCAAGCCGGCGCGCGCTGCGGCCGCCAGCCGTTGAACGCAGCACGGCAGCCTCTGGACTTGGGGCACTTCGTCACCTGCAATTGACGGTACGACAGTCCTAAGTGTTAGCCCGACGATATGATCGTTTTCGGCTTGATCGCTTGGGAGCACTGAGATGCGTCGACGTTCACACCCACTTGTCCTGTGCGCGGCTCTGGCTTGCGCAACATTGGGCGCCGCCGCATCCGCTTGGTCTGCCGAGGGGAATGTTGCAGACGGCGAGGAGGTCTTCAAGAAGTGCCGCGCCTGCCATGAGGTTGGCCCCGACGCGAAAACCAAGCTTGGCCCGGTCCTGAATGGGATCATCGGGCGCAAAGCCGGCACCTACGAGGGCTTCACCTACTCGCCCGCCAACAAAAAGGCGGGAGAGGAGGGCTGGGTCTGGACCGAGGAAAACATCCTGAAATACCTTGCAAACCCGCGCGAAGCGATGCCTGGGAACCGTATGGCCTTCGCCGGCCTGGCCGAGGAGCAGGACCGGCTGGACGTGCTGGCCTACCTGAAAACGTTCAGCGCGAAGTAGGTTTGGGTGGCGCTGGATAGGCGCGATGCGGCAGGGCGTGTCCTCGCTCAAGGAGAATTGCTGCCGATTGTCGGCATTCTGAGCGGTGCGGCCATCACGCGCCGATGCGGCGGCTCGATGGGGCAACTACAGACGTCGCTGAATGTTTGGTCAAACAATGAACGCCGGTAACGCGAAGACCGGCGCTGGCAATCGTTGAAATTGCGCAGGCCGCTAGGCAAGGTTAAGATGCAGTAGTCGGGCCAAGCGTGGTGCGGTGAGTGTGTCTCTGTTGCCCACAATCGCATCGGCTATGAGGAGCTGATCTTGCAAGCCACCTGGAGATCGAGATTGGCTGACTTCATCGTGCTCATGCACAGCCATTACGACGTTAGCGGAAACAGCGAGAACTGGCAGCCTTATCCGGACATGCTCAGTTCCGCAGGTGCGCTACGCGGCGGGAGTGCGATTGGCCTGGGACTTTGCGTGCGCCGCTCCGGTAATATCCCCGATGTCAGCCGTCATCTCGTTGGCTACATGAAGATTGAAGCGCGGGACTTAAAACATGCACGGGAACTGGTTCGCGGAAACCCAACCTACGAGGCCGGCGGCACCGTCGAAATTAGGGAACGCCCTGTTACAGGATAGCCGGGTTGTGGCCCATGCGTGCCAGAACGTCGGCTATCACTGAGCAGCTTACTGGACGCTCCATGTGGGTTCCGCGACGCCGCCCTCAACGCAATCGAGAAGCTTGGCCGCCCCTACCGGCTCGCGGCGACCAGCCCCAGTCTCTCCGGCTTGCGGGCCGCTGTCAGGGCAGGTCTGGCGATAACGGCTCGCACTGCGCGTTGGAAGAGTTCCGACATTGTTGAAGTGCCGGCGCACCTGCAATTGCCGGAACTCCCAAAAGCCGAGTTCTCAATCACGACGCGGCGGGGCTGCGAGGGGGCGGTGCTGAGTCTGGCGGCCGTCTTGGCGGATGGGCTAATCGTCGAACATTAAAGCAATTCGCGGATCCGCCACGAGTCCGGTTCAGCTCAATCGCGTCGCCGTCACGCCGACGTCCGAGAAACATTCCTACGCACTTAACTCCGGCGCCTTGTCCGGAAACATGCGAAAAGGCACGGTTTCCTTGACGATCTGGTGCATCGTCAGCGGTGCGTGAGCGA
>JANXRM010000461.1 GCA_025353015.1 Hyphomicrobiales bacterium | reverse complement strand
GCGCGGCTGCGCGGGGCTCGAACCGGGTTCGATCGCCCTGCAAGGGGCACGTGTCGTCGTTGGCAATGCAAGCGGTTCAGACGTGGCTGACCTCACCTATTTCTTTTCGTAGGGCCCGTAGACCGTGCGGCTCGACGGACGGTGGCCATATTGCGTGCCGATGCGGTAATTGCCGGTATTCAAGCACTCCTGCAGGCCGAAGCATCGGTCCTTTTCGCAGGTCCAGTCTGGTGGTGGCGTCGTCGTGGCGCCGTTACATAGGCGCATACAATAGGCATGCGCGTCGGAGCAGGTTTGAATAGCCTCAGCCGTTGCAGCAGCATCCGGTCGCAGCGTCATAAGACAGAGCACTGCCGCCACTTTGAACCATCGCCCGTTCCAAACCTGCACCATCATTGCCATCCTTGCTTGCACGGCCAAGATACAGATCCTGCCATACACAGCCAACCGCCCATCGCAGACGTTTAACGCCCTCTGCGGTAAGCGATGCCGCACCAATGCGAAAGCTTCAGCCCTCTACAGCCCATGACCGACCATGTGCTATTCCTGACGGTATCGATTTTCCGCCTGATAGGAGAGCCCCATGCGTGCTGTGCTGTGCAAGACCCTCGGGAACATCGCCAACCTCAGCGTCGGGGAGGCGCCATCGCCTGTTCTTGGCAGCAATGAGGTGCGGATCGGCGTCAAGGCGGCCGGCGTCAATTTTCCCGACATCCTAATGGTCGAAGGCAAGTACCAGGTGAAGCCCGAGCTGCCGTTTATCCCGGGCCTGGAAGTGGCCGGCGTCGTGCTCGAGTGCGCGGCCGGCGTCACACACGTGAAGCCTGGCGACCGGGTGCTGGCATTTGCGCGCAAAGCCGGCGGGTTCGCCGAGGAAATCGTGCTGCCGGCCGCCATCGTGACACCCATTCCTGACGTCATGGATTTCGTGACGGCGGCCGCGTTCCCGGTCGCCTACGGAACGGCGCATTTTGCGCTGGAAGCGCGCGGCAACCTGAAAAAGGGCGAGACGCTTGTCGTTCTCGGGGCGGCTGGAGGCGTCGGTATTGCCGCCATCGAAACCGGCAAGCAGCTGGGTGCGCGCGTCATCGCGGCGGCGGGTGGTGCTGACAAGCTCGCCATCGCGCGTGAACACGGCGCCGACGAGGTGATCGACTACAAGGCCGAATCCCTTCGCGACCGCATCCGGGAACTGACCGACGGCCACGGTGCCGACGTGGTTTTCGATCCCGTGGGTGGTGCTGCCTTCGATGCCTGCGTCCGGGCCATTGGCTGGGAAGGGCGCATCCTGGTCATCGGCTTTGCATCAGGCGACATCCCGAAAGTCGCGACCAACCTGATCCTGGTGAAAAACTTCTCGGTGATCGGTGTCGTCTTTGGCGAGCAGAGCTATCGCTTTCCGAACAGCTCGCGGGAACGGCTCGGGCGGCTACTCGCCGATTACGCGAAGGGCGCCTACAAGCCACGGGTGTGGAAATCGTACCCGATCGAGCAAGCCTCTACAGCGCTTGCAGAAATGGCGGCTCGGCGGGTCATCGGCAAGATGGTTCTGACGGTTTAACAGGCCACGGACTGCCCTCAAGACCGGTGCCTATGCAAGGCGCAATACGTCACCGGCGGGGGACTGTCCGCATAACATACCGGGAACACGAATCTCTTTGTGGCGGTAGGGCAACGCTCACATGTCAATACCGGGTTAACGCAAGGGTCCGGCTTGTGGAGCCGTTTCTGCCCATAGTATGGTGTCTTCAGTCAGGCACGAGATGTGGCGAGCGTTGTCCGCCACAGTGTAAAGTGCCTTAGCTTGTCAGCGCGTTTTGTACGCCGTTCCCTGCTGCAAGCTCGAGTGTGCGCGTTCGGTTCGCCGCTCGTTTCAGTTTCCGCGTCATCAAAAATCTGCGTTCGTCACCGGTTTGTCCGGCTTTCACCTGTTGCCGCGCCGTCGCGCGTGCTGGGCTGATCGTCTGTCGTTCCGGTCGTAGGTCGAAGTCTGCCTCGGGCAGAGCTTCGTCTTGCTTCTGCCATTGGGAGCGGTACATGTCTTGGAATGACGAAAGAGTTGAGCTTCTCAAGAAGCTCTGGAGCGAAGGCTTGAGCGCGAGTCAGATCGCAGGCCGCCTTGGTTCCGTTACACGGAATGCCGTCATTGGCAAGGTTCACCGGCTCGGACTTTCCGGTCGCGCGACGACCTCGCGGATGAAAAGCCACCGGCCACGCACCCGGGTTGCTGCGCCAGCGAAGCGGCTGGCCAAGCCACGTTTCGCGAACATCGGAAATTCGGCCTTGCAACGTATTTATCAGGCCGACGTCGAGCCCTACGTGCCGCCGGTCGAGGAACTGTCGATCCCGCTGGCGGAGCGCAAATGCATCCAGACGCTGCTGGAAAACCATTGCCGCTGGCCGATCGGCGATCCGCAGGAGGCGGATTTCCATTTCTGCGGAAAGAACAAGGTGACGGGCCTGCCGTATTGCGAATTCCACGCCCGCCGCGCCTTCCAACCGCCGCAGGCCCGCCGCGGTGGCGGAAATCCTGCCTATAAGCGCGATTTGTTCCGGCCAGCACTTGTGCCGGTCGCGGCTGCGAACGAACCAAACACCGAGACCGTGGTGGCGCCGGCAGCCACCGAGCCCGCGGAAGTCTGAACGGCCGGCGAATTCGAACATCGTTTCGTCGGGGGGAAGAGCTGGAAGCGCCAAGCGCGTTTCCGGCTCTTTTTTATTGCCGCCTGTTTTTGCTGGATGCGTTTTGCTGGATGCTGGCGAAAACCTTCTTTGCATGTCGCAATTGCAGGCGGATGCCCTGTGCCGCACAGTGCCCCCAGCACATCAGCGCGAGCATTGCGGCATGAGCAAACACGGCAAAAAGACGGGTCGCGGCGGCAAGACAGCCGGCCGTGATTTCAATCTCGACAATCCCGAACTGCCGGTGGCCATTGCTGACGCCGCGTTGGCCAGCGGCGGCTATCCCTACGACAAGAAAATGAAACGCGATGCGTTCGAGGCCGAATTGCTCGCGCTACAAATCGAGCTGTGCAAGTTGCAGGCGCATGTACTCAAGTCGAAAGAGCGCATCGTCATCGCGTTCGAAGGCCGCGACGCCTCCGGCAAAGGCAGCTGTATCAGCCACATTCGCGAACATCTCAATCCGCGGCATGCCCGTGTCGTGGCACTGTCAAAACCGTCCGAACTCGAACGGGGCCAGTGGTATTTCCAGCGCTATGCCGTGCACTTGCCGGCAGCCGGCGACATCGTGCTGTTTGATCGCTCCTGGTACAATCGCGCTGGCGTCGAGCGCGTTATGGGGTTTGCCACGCCCGATCAGATCGCCAATTTCCTGCGCGAGGCGCCGGAATTCGAAGGCATGCTGGTGCGCGATGGCATCCGGTTTATCAAGGTCTATCTGGAAATCGGCCGCGAGATGCAACTCACGCGGTTTCACGAACGGCGGCATGATCCGTTGAAGCGCTGGAAGATCTCGGACATCGACCTTGCCGCGATAGCGAAATGGGACGATTACACCGCGGCCAAGGAAGACATGTTCCGCTTCACCAGCACGGCCGTCGCGCCATGGACCGTCATCCTCACCAACGATCAGCGCCGGGCACGGCTGGAAGCGATCCGGGTGCTACTCAATGCGATCGACTACGAAGGCCGCGATCGCAAGGCGATCGGTCGAGCCGATGACCGCATCGTCGGCACGGGGCCAGACTTCTTTTATGGGCGCGGTTGAGTTTGTGCGCTGAGCGTCAGCGTTGTTTTTCGACTGGGACCGGGGCTGACGTCAGGCGGTCCAACCGGATTTTGCCGACGAGCGAGCCGAGGCGGGTGGCCTCTGTATAGAGTTCGATGGCTTTGGCTCGGTTGGACGTCCCAGCTGGCACGAGGAATTTTTCCAACTCGATCGGATCGTAGGTTTTGCCCAATTCGGCGAGCGCCTCGGGATGCTTAGTCTTGACGAAGGGCTCGAGGACGGCACGCGCTGCAGCGACATTGCCGATCCGCAGATTGAGCTCTGCCTGCTCGATAATGGCACCAATGCTTGGCTGTTGGTTCGGCGCCGGCGGTTTCGCAACGGTATCGGGCGTATCCTGGTACGCGCGACGGCCCATCGACGAGGGACGCGCATCGGCGGCGGGGAGGGCCGGTTCCGGGGCCTCGCTGCTGGTTGTTTTGGCGGGGCTATCCGGTTTGCCAGCGGTGCTCTGTTTGGCTGAGCCGCTCTGATTGGCGTTGGCCGGAGCCACGGCAACCCTTTCCGCTGGTGATGATGGACGCGCAATCAACGTCTCATAACGACGATATTGAGGTTTGACGCTCGCCTTGTGCACCTTGACTGTTGGCGGCGGCGTCCGCTCGACCAGCGCTGGGGCTGGGAAACGCTCATCGTGGCGATCGACGACGTGCTGGCTGCATCCGCCGAGCAGCATTGCAGCCGTCAGGCTTATCAGCATCACCGATGCATCGGGGGTATAGCGCGGGAAACACGAAAGCTTCTTCACGGGGCACGACCGGCATTTCGATCCACCCGGTACGAAGCTCTACTGACAGTACCGGCTGTCGCCATCGTGGCAATAACGCGTAAATATCCGCTTAAGCCCTGTACCGTTCCGTACGGTCGTCTGAACGTCAGGCAAAAAAGAAGCCGATCAATTGATCGGCTTCTCGTCGTCCCAGACCTTTTCGGGCATCGGAAGGCCCGCCCACATTTCAGGCCCCAAGGGATCCTGCGGCATGATGCCGGCAAAACTTTCCAGGATCATCATCATCTGCCGGGTGTGCTGGCCGGCGTGCCACGTCGTGCGCTCCAGGAAGTCATGCAGCGACTGCTCGCCGTAGTATACGTCGGCGTGCTCGTCATAGGCGAGACTTGGGCCTTGCATTTGCCACCACGCATTGAAGCGTTTCTGGACATCCGCGCCATAGGCCAGAATCGCAGCCTTGCTGTCGGCATCCTTGGGCGCGTTCCGGTTGTAGGCGCCCATAATCAAGGGCTTGGCATCAACCACCAGCTCCAGCCAGGCATCGATCACGTTGAAAGTATGCCACGCCAGATTGGCGAAGCTGCGCGGCCGGCCGGGAACCTGGCCTTGCATTTTCGCCTCCGGCAATTGGCCGAAGAAGCGTTGTTCCGCTGTCAGGATGATATCGATGCGCCGCGCCAACTCGGCGGGGGGCAGCACTTTCTGGTCGCCGAGGTCGACACCGGCGATACGGGCGACGTCGCGGAGAATCTGGCCATTGGCCCATTCCATACCACGCGTAACCACTGGCACCATCTTGATGCCGAACGGGG
>JANXRM010000107.1 GCA_025353015.1 Hyphomicrobiales bacterium | reverse complement strand
ATGACGACACCGCGTAAGCGGTTCAGCGCCGGCAGCAATCGTTCGTACCCAAGGTTATTGGTCGGTCGGTTGGTCTCCACCAGCAGATCGTGGGTAGTGAGCCTGACATGCTGCTTGATTTCCTCGCCCTGGTTCTTGGCTTGCATCAGTTTCGAGATGCAGTAGATGACGATGTCCTTGTCGAACACCGTTGGCAATCCAATCGAACTCGGAATGATCTCAACCCGCACGTCGCCATTCTCGTAAGTGAGGCGCCGTCGTTCCGGCACTGTCGAGAGGGAGTAGATCGGATGCTCCATGGTCGCCATGTCGCTTCGCGGCGCCATGTCGATGGTGTCGAGTACAAAGAAATCACGCACGGGATGGCGTTCGGGAAGAAGCGGATGCAGCACGCACCCATGTCGGCATAGTCAGGAGCGCATTGGCAAATGATTCGCACTATCGCCGACCGAGCCGCCCAAGATGCCTGCCAAGTGCAGCATTTCTGCACTTCTGCCCAAACGCACTATCGCCGACCAGCTTCGCACCTTTGCCGACCGCACTTCGCACATCCAGCGACCGCACTTCGCACGTTTGCCGACCCGTATTCGCACATCCAGCGACCAGCCAATTTAAATTGTCCACCTGTATCAACGCCCTGCAAGGTATCTCCACAGGCTTAACTTATCTAACCCAGACTTAACTGTTTTAACATCTACGCGCGAGTGGCTTGAAGTTGGGTTCATACCTTGATTTTTCAAATTTGAAACAGACGAAGCCAAGTCACATCGACCGGATCGTCACCCAGGGGAATTCAATTCATGAACTCATGACCAGCCGGATGGCGGTCCACTTGCTTTCGGCGAAGGCTTCGCGGGCGTCGCGCGGCTTGTGGCCTCGGCGTCGAATGAGGTTCAAGGTTGCATTGCGGATGTCGGCGAGAGCCTCGGGCGCGGCGCCACTTCGGACGCGGCAGGCGTCTTCGCGGAAGGTCACGTCGCGGACGTGGAACAAGCAGTTCTCGATCTGCCAATGATCGCGCGAAAGTTGCAGTAAGCTCGCCGGGGCAAGCTTTTCGACGGGCAAGCTGGTGATGGCGTAGATGACTTCGCGCGAGCAGTAGGTCTTGTGCTCGCGGATGCGCTCGATCCGGCAAATGGCCGTGATACCGGGCCAGTTGTTGTCGAGCCGCGACGGCAGCTTCGTGCGTACAGCGATACGCCGGGTCTCGATCCGTCCGTGGCCCTTGTCGACCGTCTCCGCACGTTTCAGATCGGGCGGATCACGCCGCTCGCCGGCCTTGAGCGGCACGAGGCTGACGATGTTCTGAGGGGGAAACGTCACCGAACGCCCTTGCGAGCTCGGCCTGTAATTCTGGCTGGTTGCCTTTGACGAACAGGAAGTAGTCAGCCCCGCGTTCTCGGATCGCCTCGACGATCGGCTTGTAGGTGAACGCAGCATCAGCCGTCACGACCGCGCCTCTGAGCGGCAAAGTCTTGATCAGTTCGAGAGCTTCGATCATCTCGCCGCTGTCGGGTGGCACGACCAGAGAGCCGACGGCGGCCTGCAGCTTCGTCGAGAACGCGTTCAGCATATGCACGCCCGGGCTCGTCTCGTGTTGGCTACCCCGCAGCCGTTTGCCATCGATGGCGACGTGGCCAAGGCCGCCCTCCGTGGTTACGAGCGTGCCGAGTGCCGCCTTCAGGTCATCGGCTGCAATCGATTGAAAAACATAATGATAGGTCGCATGGCAGGGTGCCTTCTTGCGCTTCTTGTCGACCCCGAGCGCCTGCAACGCCTTGGGGCTCAATCGCCGCCCGAAGCGAGCAATCGCCAGCAGATCGTTGGCTCCTGCCAGCATCGCCGCGAGTGCAATCGTGACGATCGCGGCCAGCGGAAACCGGCGACCCTTCTTCGTCCGGTGGTCGGGAATGGCGGACAGCGCCTCGTACAGCGTGCCAGTCGTCATTGTCGGTCTCCTCAGCTTGGGAGACCTGAAGAATCCTGTTCGCCGTGCTATGCGATGTGGTGAATTGAATCACCCTGAGCAACCCACATCAGACGCACGCGGGAATCGGCTTACGCTTACACACAGGATGAGAAGGTCGGGTCTAGTTCCTATCAC
>JANXRM010000351.1 GCA_025353015.1 Hyphomicrobiales bacterium | reverse complement strand
TCTGGCGCAGGGCGCACTTGAGGCGCCTGCCGGCCTCAGACGCGGCGGCGCTTGCGTGGACGGCAACCGTTGTGTGGGATCGGGGTCACGTCGCGGATCGAAGTGACCTGGAAGCCGGAGGCTTGCAGGGCGCGCAGAGCCGACTCTCGGCCAGAGCCTGGGCCGCAAACCTCGACCTCGAGGGTCTTCATGCCGTGCTCGGCAGCCTTCTTGCCTGCATCTTCCGCGGCCATCTGTGCGGCATAGGGTGTCGACTTCCGCGAGCCCTTGAAGCCCATCGTTCCCGACGACGACCAGGCGATCGTATTGCCCTGCGCATCCGTGATCGTGATCATCGTATTGTTGAACGACGCGTTGACATGCGCGACGCCCGAAGCGATGTTCTTCTTTTCGCGACGGCGGACTTTGCCGCGTCCCTGCGCTTGTGCTTCCTTGGCCATGTCTTCCGGGCTCCGATGGGACTTTTGCTACTCAATTTTTCAGAGTGACGACGTCAGGCGCCGCCCATTTCGTATCCGACCCAGATCTTTCGGCCCGTAACGTCAGGCCGGCATCATCAGGCCGAAACCTCGCAGCCAGCCGCGCGTTGCCGCTGACTGCCGCAAAGGTCGTCGCTTCGATCGCTACTTCGTCGCCTGCTTCTTACCGGCGATCGGACGTGCCTTACCCTTACGGGTGCGCGCGTTGGTGTGCGTCCGCTGGCCACGAACCGGCAGGCCACGGCGATGCCGGAGGCCGCGATAGCAACCCAGGTCCATCAGGCGCTTGATATTCATAGCGACATCACGCCGCAGATCGCCCTCGACAACGTAATCGCGGTCGATGGTCTCGCGGATCTGCAGGACTTCCGCATCCGTCAGCGCATTGACACGGCGCTCGGCTGGAATGCCGACCTTGCTGCAGATCTCGCCTGCAAACTTCTCACCAATGCCATGAATATATTGGAGGCCGATGATGACACGCTTCTGTGTCGGAATATTTACGCCTGCTATACGTGCCACGTGCGATCTCCTCAAACCCTGATTTTTTTTGCAACGCCACAAGCGGTGGCAATCACCGTGATTTCCTAGGGCTCCTCCCGTGGAGGCCCCATTTCAGTTGGCAGCATCTGCGGCTTTCGGCATCCGCGCTTGGGTATGCTGTGCTGGCGCCGCTTTGGTCGCTGAGGACATCCACAGATGATCGCATCGACCAATCGCAGCACAGCACGCGCTGCCGCAACACCTGACAGTCAACGCGCCGAAGCCGAGTGTTGCCACCCGGCCCGTCGCGTATTCGCAGCGAATTGACCTCCTTGTAGCCAACGCGCAACGCTTCGTCAACATAGTGTCACTCGATAGCAAAGTGTCACTGGATAACATGGCGTCACTCAACGCTGATTTAGCATCAGGAACGAACAGCCAAAACCCCCTCGATGTCCTTTGCAACCTTGTCGATGGTTTCCATCCCATCGACCGACCTCAAGGTGCCTTTAGCGAAATAGTAGCCGATTAGTGGCGATGTATCGCGATAGTAAGCCAGCATGCGCGTCGTCACGGCTTCCGCGGTATCGTCATCTCGGCGCGAAAATTCCGTGCTGCCGCAGATATCGCAAACTTTGCGGGCTTTTGGTCGCTTGAAACGGTCGTGATACCCCTCGCCACACTTGGCGCACGCATAGCGGCCAACAATCCGTTCAACGAGGCGGTTGTAGTCGACCTTCAATTCAATCACGGCGTTGAGCTTGCGCTTCTTGTCCTTCAGCATTTTCTCCAGCGCCGCCGCCTGATTGAGCGTGCGCGGAAAGCCATCGAGAATGAAACCCTCGGCACAGTCCGGCTGCTCGATGCGCTCGGCGATGATCTTGACGACGATCTCGTCCGAGACCAGTTCGCCCTTGTCCATCACGGCCTTGGCCTCGATGCCGACCTTAGTCCCAGCCTTTGCCGCCGCGCGCAACATGTCGCCCGTCGACAATTGAACCAGCTTGTGTCGAACCGACAGCTCCTTGGCCTGCGTGCCCTTGCCGGCCCCAGGCGGCCCCAACAAGATCAGGTTCATTATAACGTCCCCTCCCTCAGCGCTGACGGCCACCGCGCGTCGAACCTCTGAGCTTCGCTTTCTTGATCAAACCCTCGTACTGGTGCGCCAGCAAATGGCTTTGCACCTGCGCCACCGTATCCATGGTAACGCTGACCGCAATCAGCAGCGATGTGCCGCCGAAATAGAATGGCACCGCCCAATAGGAGATTAAAACTTCGGGCAGCACGCAGACGACGGCCAAGTAGAGGGCACCGACGACGGTAATCCGCGTCAGCACATACTCGATAAACTCGGCCGTCTTGGCGCCCGGGCGGATCCCCAGCATGAAGCCGCCATATTTCCGCAGGTTATCCGCGGTGTCGACCGGATTGACCACGACCGAGGTGTAGAAAAAGCAGAAGAAAAGGATCAGTAAGACATAGGTCAGCAGGTACAGCGGCTGGCCTCGCCCGAGCAGGGCCACCACAGTCGATAGCCACTCTGGGCTATTGGGGCCTTGCAGAAGCTGCGCGGCGGTAATCGGCAAAAGCAACAGCGATGATGCAAAAATCGGCGGGATCACGCCCGATGCGTTGAGCTTGAGCGGCAGATGCGACGCCTCACCCTGGAACATCTTGTTGCCGACTTGTCGCTTCGGATATTGAATAAGTAGCCGCCGCTGGGCGCGTTCCATAAAGACGATGGCTGCCACAGTCGCCAGCATAAGTGCCAGCAAGCCGAGCAGCAAGCCAACGGAAATCGCGCCCGTCCGCCCGAGTTCGAAGAGACCCGCGATGGCGCCAGGCATACCGGCGACGATACCGGCGAAAATGATCAGCGACGTGCCGTTGCCAACACCGCGTTGCGTGATCTGCTCACCGAGCCACATCAGGAACATGGTGCCGCCGACCAGCGTGATCACAGTCGAGATGCGGAAGAACCAGCCGGGTTCGAGGACGACCTTCTGACCTTCGAGGCCAAGCGCGATGCCATAGGCTTGGAAGGCCGCGAGGCCGACCGTCATGTAGCGCGTGTACTGGTTGATCTGCTTGCGGCCCTGCTCGCCTTCTTTTTTCAGCACTTCGAGCTTTGGAATCACCGACGTCATCAACTGCATGATGATCGATGCGGAAATATAGGGCATGATATTGAGGGCGAAAATCGCCATGCGCTCGATGGCGCCGCCGGAGAACAGATTGACGAGCCCGAGAATGCCCTTGGAGCTGGTCTTGAAGATCTCGGCGAACGACACGGCATCGATGCCGGGCATGGGAATGAACGTGCCGAGCCGGTAGACGAGCAAGGCGCCCAGCGTAAACCAAAGACGCTTTTTCAGCTCTTCGGCTTTGGCAAACGCCCCAAAGTTCAGATTGGAGGCAAGCTGTTCGGCGGCTGAGACCATGGGTGTGACCGGCTCCAGTGGCTGCATCCCGCTCGTCCGCGGGCGCAAATGACCAAATCAAAACATGGCGATCAGCGCCCTGTTGTGCAACCCAGTTCGACGCAGAACCCCGCCCGTAAGGCTGTAGGGTTGCAGCGCCGCAACGTCGGTTCGGCACAGGAACGGTGCAATTCGGCCACACCGGCTTGCGCCGACATCACCGGCCTCACTCGTCGCTGGCTGCCTTCTTGCCACCGCCAGTAGCCTTCGCCTTCTTGGCAGCCGACTTCGCGCGCTTGGTCTCGTCAGCGGCCAAGACCTTCGCAACGATCAAGGTGATTTTCCCACCGGCCTTCTCGATGGCGGCCTTGGCCGACGCCGTGACGTGATGCACCGTGACGTCGAGCTTCGATTTCAATTCGCCATTGCCGAGGATACGGACACCGTCCAGTTCGCGGCGAACAACGCCTGCTGCCGCCAGGGCTGCGGCGTCGATGGGTTTGCTGGCATCGAGACGGCCCACATCGATGAAGTGCTGCAAGCGGTCGATGCCGATCTCGTTGAAGCGGCGGCGATCCATCGAGCGGAAGCCACGCTTCGGCAGGCGGCGATGCAGCGGCATCTGGCCACCTTCGAAGCCACCGATACGGACGCCAGAACGCGCCGTCTGGCCCTTGCCGCCGCGGCCGCCCATCTTGCCCATACCGGAGCCGATACCGCGGCCGATGCGGACGCGCTCCTTGCGCGCGCCGGGATTGTCTTTGATATCGTTGAGCCGCATGGGCCTGCTCCTGGTTGATCAGATCGTCAGTTGGTCCGTTGGTCAGGTCGATCGTGGAAGTAACAACTCACCACCTGACGATCTGACCATCGCACCAGCTCACGCTTTCTTTTCTTCGACGATGCGCACGAGATGACGGATCCGATGCACCATGCCGCGCACGCTCGGCGTGTCGACCAAGGTCCGGCGGCGCCACATCTTGTTGAGGCCGAGCCCCTTCAAGGTCTGTGTCTGGATTTCCGGACGGCGCGCGGCGCTGCGATATTGCTCGACGGTTATCGTCTTGCCAACAGGTGCTTTCTTGTCTGCCATGTCACGTTACCTTACCGTATTCGGTCGTCATCGTTCGCATTTGGTTGTAAGCGCTGCAAACTCGCCATCCCGGATGAACCGGGTCGGAAATGAAGCGCCAGACTTATGCCGATTCCTGAACAGCCTCGGTGCTGTCGCCAGCTTGATCGCGACGGCGTGAGACGATCTCGGAGACCTTCTTGCCACGACGTGCGGCGACACCGCGCGGGTTTTCCTGGTGCTTCAGAGCATCAAACGTCGCGCGCACCATGTTGTAGGGGTTCGTGCTGCCGAGCGACTTGGCGACGACATCACGAACGCCAAGCATCTCGAAGACGGCGCGCATCGGGCCGCCAGCGATGATGCCGGTGCCTGGAGGGGCTGCGCGCAAAACGACCTTGCCGGCGCCATGTTGGCCCGTGCTGTCATGATGCAACGTGCGCTTGTCGCGCATCGGCACCCGCAAAAGCGCGCGGCGCGCAGCCTCGGTGGCCTTGCGGATCGCCTCGGGAACTTCACGGGCCTTACCGTGGCCAAAGCCGACCTGGCCCTGCTGATCACCGACGACAACGAGCGCCGCGAAGCCGAAGCGCTTGCCGCCCTTGACGACCTTCGCCACGCGGTTCAGCGCGACGAGCTTGTCGGCAAACTCGCTCTTCTCGTCCCGGTCCCGGTCTCTCGACGGATTGCGTGCCACTGATAGAATCCTTTCGGCTCGTCTCTCTATTGCCTGCAGAGGCTTAGAAGTTCAGGCCACCCTCGCGGGCGGCATCGGCAAGCGCCTTGACGCGCCCGTGAAACAGGTAGCCGCCACGATCAAAGACCACGTCCTTAATACCGGCAGCCATCGCCCGCTTGGCGAGCAACTTGCCAACCTCGATGGCGGCGGCCTTGTCGGCGCCCTTCTTGAGCTGAGGCTTGAGCTCGGTATCGATGCTTGACGCCGCCGCCACGGTCACGCCGCGCGCATCGTCGATCACCTGGGCGTAAATGTGCTTGGACGACCGGAAAACCGAGAGCCGCGGGCGCAGCCCCGAGACCTTCCGGATCGAGCGACGCACACGCAGACGGCGGCGCTCGAATTTATTGACGGATGCGCTCATGGCTTCGGCCCTTTACTTCTTCTTGCCTTCCTTACGCAGGATGAATTCGCCTTGGTAGCGAACTCCCTTACCCTGGTAAGGCTCTGGTTTACGGTAAGCGCGCAGCTCGGCGGCAACCTGGCCG
>JANXRM010000092.1 GCA_025353015.1 Hyphomicrobiales bacterium | reverse complement strand
CGCGACCAGTCGCTCGGCGACCTGCGCCACCTCGTGCTCGAGCCGCTGGTGCGCGATCGTCTGGTGACGGCGCATGCCGGCGAGGAGCGGGTGGCTTCTTCTGGCGCTGCCGGTGCCCACACAGCACCCGCGCGCGGCGAGATCGCGGGCATCGCGCTGTGGGCGAGCGTCTCGGAGGAGGTCGACCTGTCGATCCGCCGCCAGATCCGCGAGGGCGTGTTCCCGATCAAGCTCAAGGCCGACGACTGGACGTCCGGCAACATCAACTGGCTGCTCGACGTGATCGCCGCCGACAAGGCGATGACGGCGCGGGTGATTGCCAACTTCCGCCAGGTGGTGAAGGAGGGCGGGTTGCGGCTGCACCCGCTGATCGCGCGCCTCGTCGACGAGGAGACGCTGAGGAAGATGGGCGTCGAGAAGACGGGCGGACAGGGCTGAGGTCGGGGAACGGACGGGTTCGAGTTGCGTCGAAGCGGGACATTCGTCCTGCGCTTCGGTTGCCCACTGCGCAACCGCGCGTCCGCACCCTGCCGGAGGGACACCCTCCGGACCGCCCGTTGCTTGTGATTTCTGCCACGTGTCCGCCGCTCGAGTCTAGCGGGCAGCAGCACCGGCCGGCGCCGCCGCATCGGCCGTCGCGCCCAGCTTCTTCAGCAATTCGGGATCAACCTGCCGCGCGACGATCGGGTGGATGCGTACGTCGTCCATCAGCTTGCCGTCCGCGGATTTCGGCACAACCTGCCGGAAGTTGCTCAGCACGGCCGAGGCCATCTTCTGCGACGGCGCTACGACATCCAGCAGCCAGACCTTGCTGCCGGACGCCCAGTCCTCGGGCTTGAGCTGCACCGGGAAGGCGCCGGCCTTGATCTGCTCGCGGATTTTGGCGTCGACCGCGTCCGAAACCGTCGCCCAGAAGGCTATGCCAGCCAGGGCGCCGTTTTGAGTTGGGCCTTCGGATGTCGACTTCGCATCCGGCCCTGTGGAACCACCAGCGTCGCTCGTTTTTTCCGTCGCAATCGCCACGCGGTCGCGCAGCAGCGGCTCGAGGACGAGGGCCTGCAGATCACCGAGCGTCTGATGCCGATAGCGCGGCACCACTGACAGCGCCAGCACGACCTGGCCGACGGCCGCATGGATGCGATTGCGGACGTCCGCGATCTTGGCCTTCATCTCGGGACTTGGGGCAGACGCTGCAACGGGCACGCCGGCCGGTGCAGCTGTCGCGGACGTTCCAGCCTTGACGCGGACGGTTGGTGGCGGCGCGGGAGTTGCGGTTGCAGCAGCCGCCTTCGTCGCGGGCGGAGTGACACCGCTATTGGGGATCTTGGCCTTCTTCGAACCAAACAACATCTGCGCTCTCACACTCTGAACTGGGGCCGCCGGGGAAAAAGTGATCTTCTGGATGTGGCAGCGGATCGTAGGCGGGCGGATTTGTCCGGTCAATGCGGGTGTTGTCATAAACCGCCGTCGGCGCTACCGGGCGTTCGTAATGCGCTTACATCATGCCCACCCGAAAGCCGCCATCAAGGGGGATGATCGCGAAGATGAGGAGCGGGCAGTACGGAGTTGCTCAGGACCTGCTCGCGCAGCGGGTTGGGAACGGCATCGAATTCCAGCCAGGAGTCGGCGGAAATTTGAGCCCGCCAGCGCGTGTGTCAACGCTGCGGGGCCAATGCCTCATCCGATCCGGTCATCACTACCGTGTCCGCCGGCGGACACGTCGGCCGGTGACCGCGAAATCCTGTCAGGGCGCTACGCCTGTAGTAAACCGAGTGGCAGTTTCCCGCATCACTCGGCAGCCGCCGATAGCGCCGAGATCGGAGCCGTCGCGCCTCGCACCAAGTCAATTAACCCGAATCCTGCATCAGGCTTGAGCAAAAGTCGTTTGGCTGTGGCGCAAGGCGCTGAGATCGCGTAGCAAATCGGTGTCTAGACGACGTGCTGCGTTCAACCACCTGGTGCCACAGCCATGATGAATGCTACGCCGCTTCCGTTCGATC
>JANXRM010000315.1 GCA_025353015.1 Hyphomicrobiales bacterium | reverse complement strand
CACGATCAAGGCCCGGTATCTAGCGCTATAGGTATCTAGCGCTATAGGTATCTCGCGCTATCGTTTGTCTGGCACTCTGACATCGCACCGGCCGCGACCGGTTTATGGGTGCAGCGCTCAGACCCTCACGACAGAGAACTTTCACGACAGAGAACTTTCACGACAAAGACCCTTCGCGAGAGAGACCCTTCGCGAGAGAGAGCCTTTACGGGAGAGCGCGATGCAGGGAACCACTCGCATTGTTCGCAACCGGGATCTCCAGCCGTTCTGGGGCGTGCTGCGGGCGAAAGAGCCGGGCTTCATGCGCTCGCTGATCACCTGGATGGGCGGGCCTGAGGGCTACATCAACACCAATCCCGGCGTGGCGGTCGAAAGCCGGCATTGCGCCGTCGGCCTCATGGACATGGGGGCGGGCCAGCGTCAACCCGGCGTACACACGCACACGATGACGGAGATTTACGTCATTCTTGAGGGCCAGGTCGAAAGTTTCGATGGCGTCGGTAACCGGCATAGCGCCGGCCCACTGGATTGCCTCTATATCCCAAAAGGGGTGCCGCATGGCGTGCGCACCGTCGGCGACAGGCCCGTCAAGCTGTTGTGGGTCAACGACGAGATCGAAAAATGGGGCGTCTCGCTCTATCAGGAAGGACCGGGGCCGCATCCCGCTGATAACGAGGTTTCGCTCATTCCATTTCTGAGCCTCGAGCCAAATTTGTCTGCGGCTCGGGCCAAAGAGCCAGGCTTCATGCATTGGAACGTCAGTTGGGTCGGCTGTGCGACGACCGGCCCGAATTACAACGCCGGCCATGCAGCGCTGAACGATCGTGTCGGGGTGAGCCTTTGCGTCGTACAGCCAGCCAATCGGCTCCCAAATAGTCCGGCAAGCGGGCATCAGCTCTATGTCGTGGTGCGCGGGCGCGCCGTCGTCGATACTGGTCCGCAGCAGCGCACGGTGCTCGATCCCCAGGACGCGGTGTTCTGTCCGGCGAGCATGACCGTCGATCTGCGCGCACTCGACGGCGAGCCGCTCTATCTTGTCCGCGTGCACGAGCCCGTCGACAAACCAACGTGACGCCCGCGCGGGGACCGCGGCTGCGCTTTCAACCCGAACAATGCCCGAAGCTTGGAAACGCCGCTCCCGGCATGCCGATAACCGCAGCCTGCCACGGGTCGATATCCAGTGCCCCTGCCTCGTGTCCACTTGGCTGCCATCCGGCCGAAAGCCTGCTACGTGTTGGGCATGCACGACAGAGTTCCCATGCCCCCAAACCGCGTCCGCATTGTCGGCAGCTTTGACGAACTCGTGGCCACGCGCTTTGCCGGCGAGGTCAATGCGCTGTGTTGGCCGCGACACTTGGCCGGCGATTTCCAGAACGTGATCGATCACCTCCCCGTCGAGGACGGCATCACGACGATTGAGGACGACGACCTGCGCGCGCTGCGCCTGTCCCCAGCGGGTTCACTGGCCCGCGATGTGCTGCTCGCCGATCAGGCCCTGTTGCACGTCCACGGTTTGGCGCCGGTCCTCGACTGCATTTCAGGTTACGTGCGCGATGAGGCAGCCGGCCCCATTCCGACGGACGTTTATTCATTCCACGTGGACCGTGCCCCAGTCCTGGCCGACACTTATCTCTGCACCTACACCGGCGCTTGTTCCGAAGGGCTTGTGAACGAAAGCGCAATCCGGCGCGTCGACGTTGCCGAAACGCGGGCCAAACTGCTCGCCGCCTATGGCGGCCCCGACGACGCCGGCTTTGCGGCCTACCTCAGCGACAACTGCTTCGATCTGCATTACGTGCCACATCCCGGCGCCACGCCTTATGCCTTTGGCCAGGGCAACCTCTGGCGGATCGCCATCGCCTGGCCGGGATCGCCTGTCCTGCCGTGCATCCACCGCGCGCCTCCGACGACGCCTGGCGCCCCGGCCCGGCTGCTGCTGATCAGTTGAGGCGCTGAGGCACACCGGCAACGCCGTTAAGCCTATCCAACGTTCACGGCTGTCGTGTCACCGCCCCCCATTGACGACGACCAAGCCGCCGCCTCAAGTGCGTGGATGCTGCACGGGTCACCCTCGACATCGTCTTGGCCGCCAACGTGGCGCTGGTTTGGCCTGAGCGCGATTTGGGCCGTCGCGCTCGCGTGGTTCCTGAATTTTCCTTGCTCGGGTATTGCGCGCGCCGCCGACGACATCGTTGTCGCGGCTGTCTCGACGCGACCGGGGCCGCAGCTGCCTGAGGGCGGCGACGTCAGCGGTGCCGTCCGCGCCTACATCGAGCGGGAAAAGCGTGGCACCCTCATCGCCCGCCCGGTGCATGTCATCGCCTACGAGGAGGACTGCACAGCCGCCTCGGCCGAAGCCATCGCGGGACAAATCGTGGTGCAGGGCGCGCATGTGGTCATTGGACACCTCTGCTCGGCGGGAGCGATCGCAGCTGCCCCCATCTACGCCCGCCATGGCATCTTGATGATCACGCCTGGGGCCCGCAGCCCTCGCTTGACGGACAAGCGCGCCGGCCCGGGCATCTTCCGCTTGGCTGGCCGCGACGATCGTTTCGGCGCTGAGACGGCCACCCTTATCGCCGAGCGCTTTGCGACAAGACGCATTGCCATCGTCAACGATCTGAGCGTGCAGGCGCGAACGCTCGCGGACGCCGTCGACCGCGGGCTCAAGGCGCGCAGCATCACGCCCGTCTTGCGCGCGACCTACATATCAGGCGAACGGGAATACAACGCCGTCATCGACAAGCTGGCCACCGCGCAAGCCGATGTCATCGTGATCCCAGCGCAACCGGTTGAAGCCGGCCTCATCATCGAGGGGCTGCGCACTCGCAATCTGCACGCGACCTTGATCGGCAGCGAAATCCTGGCCGTGCCGGAAATGGAAACGGCGGCGCGCCGGCTCGGGGAGGCGTTGATCGTGATGCTGCCGCCGGCGGTGTCGGGTGGGCCAGTGTTCGATCGGTCGGGTGGGCTCGGCGGGGACAAGCGTCCTGGGCCGGTTGAAATGGGCCAGCGGGACGCCACCGCCGACACGAGTTACGCCGCGATCGAAGCATGGACGTTCGCGGTCCAACGGGTAGGCTCCCTCGATATCGCGGCCGTGACGCGGATTCTGGAAACGGAGCAGGCTCCCACGCGTATCGGGCCCGTCCGTTTCGACGTCAAAGGGGATGCCGTACTGGCATCTTACGCGCCCCACACATGGCGGACCACGCTGCCGCGTGGCCAACAAGGCACGACCCCGTCAGGCGGCTGGCGGGTGCTGGCGGATTAAGCCGTTCTGCACGTGCGCCAAGCCGATTTCGCCCCCTTACCGCCCTTGCGATTGCATCGCACACTCGTGCGCGAGCATTTTCGAGAGGCGCATCAGCCCGGCGGGCACGTCGTCGCCGGCGCTCTGATAGGCAACAATGCGCTTGTTGAGGCGTGCGATGGCCACACGCGGATCTTCACCAGCCTCCAAGCCTGTGAGGACGTCGTCGATCGTCGGGTCGAATTTTTTGACCGTTGCTACCTTCGACATAGGACTACTCCTGAGCTTCACTCCCGCTTTTACCGGCGCGACGAACGGGTTTTCCCCGCCAGGCCGTCGCGTCACCGCTGTTTCGTTGCCGAAAGCGGCGACCTGATGTCTTATCCCAACGCTGGGCCGCATCAGTTTCCGTCCTGCGACATATACAGCACGCGCGGACACAATACGATGGCTGATATCTTAACCTGTGGATGACATGGCAATGACGGCCCCGACAAAGTCCATGCAGAACCTGATCATCGACGTGCCCGGCATCCAGGTTGGCCAGGCACACGAGGCGGGCCTCGCCTCTGGCGTCACGGCAATTCTCTGCGCGCAGCCCAATGTGGCGTCCTGCGTCGTCCACGGCGGGGCACCGGGCGGGCGCGACACCGGCCTGCTCGAACCTGAGATGACAGTCCCCGGCGTCGATGCCGTGGTGCTGTCGGGCGGTTCGGCGTTCGGCCTCGATGCGGCCGGTGGGGTCATGGCGTGGCTCGCCGAGGCTGGCATCGGCCTCAACGCTGGCGCCGCTGTCGTGCCGATCGTGGCGCAGGCGATCTGCTTCGATCTGCTCAATGGGGGCAATAAGCACTGGGGCCGCAAGCCGCCCTATTGGGACTTGGGCTTCCAGGCGGCCGTCGTAGCCAGCGACGGTCGTTTCGAGCTGGGCACCGTCGGCGGCGGCTACGGCGCGACAACTGCAACGCTCAAGGGCGGGCTCGGCTCGGCCAGCGCCGTGACCTCGTCGGGCATCCGCGTCGGCGCCATCGTCGTCGTCAACGCCATCGGCACGGCGACGGTCGGCCGGGGACCGCACTTCTGGGCGGCCCCGGTCGAAGTTGGCACCGAGTTCGGCGGGCTTGGCTTGCCGGCAACCTTCACGAAAGCTGATCTTGCGCTCCACACCAAAGGCGGCGGGCCGCCGTCGACAACGATCGCGCTCGTGGCAACGGACGCGATGTTGACCAAGGCCGAAGCCAAGCGGCTGGCGCAGATGGCCGACGACGGCCTCGCCCGCGCCATCCGCCCGGCGCACGCGCCCATGGACGGCGACACGGTATTTGCGGTGGCAACACAACGGCAGCCAAACCGTGCCGGGGCTGCCGGATTGACAGAGATTGGACTCGCCGCCGCCGACTGCTTGGCGCGTGCCATCGCCCGCGGCGTCTATGAAGCGACCGCCTTGCCGTTTCCAGGCGCGCTGCCAGCGTGGCGCGACCGGTTCGCCGGCCAGGTGGGGACACGATGAGGACACGCATCCTGATCGCCCTGGTCACGGTGGCATCGCTTGGCGTTCTGTTGACGTGGCAAGGACACCGGCAGCGGCTGATCGATGGCTGTCAGGCATCAGGCGGCATCTGGAACGGTGCGGTTTCACGCTGCGAAAAGCCGCCGCGCAGCCCCATCCTGCAGCGCGAACTGCAGCGGACGTGATCGCCTAAAGGACGTGATCGCCTGAAACTACCGCGCCGCCTTCTCCGCGGTCTGCAGGTGCGCCTTCACTTTCGCCCAGGGAAAGAGCGGGCCTGGATCCTGCTTGCGGCGCGCGGACTTACCAGCGCACTGGAATGTCGACCTATCGACGTCCTCATGTCCCTTCACCTGCGCCAGCGGAATGCGCCAGCGTTGCTGGATCTCCTTCACGAGCTTGGTCAGTGCCTGCACCTGCACGTCGGGGTAAGGCTCCTGGCCATCGCCGTGATTGATCAGCTCGATGCCGATCGCGTTTTCGTTGTGGCCGACGGTGTGGATTGCGACTTCGTTTTCGGGAACGCTTTTCAGCACAGTGCCGTCACGGTCGACAATATAATGGATCGAAACCGTACCGTTCGACTCGAAGAACTTCTTCATGCTGGGGCCCGTTCCCGAGGGCGAAAAAACCACCTTACCACCCTGGCAGAAGGGACCGCCCGTGGCATGGACGATGATCTCGGCCACCGTGGAGCGCTTTGCCCCGCGGCCGCGGGCCTCGGCGTCGGAGGAGTGCGCCAGGACTGGCACGAACAGGATGGCTGAGAGAACAGCAACGCGGCGCAGATAACCCATGGAACACGGCTCCCGACAACCTGACACGGACGACAGTCCGCGCGGGCTGAGGCCTAGCGCTCAATTCCGGCCGGATTGGGCTGGGATCAGGGATTTTCAAGGGCAGAAAGGGCAGTCCTGCGGGCGCCGAGGTTCAGCAGCGCGCTCACACTTGGCCAACAAAAGACCACGCCACGGCTCACCGCTCACCGCCTACTCGAACGTCGAACATTCTTTGACCGATTCAGCCGCCCGAATCCGGAACGTATTTGATCGCAGTTTTATGAAATTCTTGTCGCCCGTCGACCAGAACAGGCTGTCGTAGGACGTCGAACACCCCTTGTTGCCGAAAGCCTTGCTCGACTCGAAATTTCGGAAGCAATAGCCATTACGGGCATACATTTCATTGCGCGCGACCCACAGCGACCGGCAATCGAGGGCGCTGATCTCGCGATCGTTCAAAAGACGTTCGCTGCTTTCGGGGAATATGAAAGTGCCAGCCTTGATGCTGCCCTCGACGCCTGCCGGACAGCGTGCTGCGCCGCCGGCAATCCGGGATCGCACGGCTTCCGCGTTGCCACGGATTGCGGGCGATCGCGCCTCCTCCTCGAGTTCGAGCCGGCGTATGCACGCATTCCGCGCAAAACGCCCGTTTGGAAATTGCTTGAGAAAGGCATCGAAGTCTTGCGGACGTCCCGCGTTCCTCACGCGTGTCCAAAAATCGTCCTCGTCGCCAACGTTGAAATAAAAGTCGCCGGAAAACGAGCGCGTGTGCCAGGGAAACTGGTTTGAATCCGTCTGCAAGCTCACTGCATTGTGGACGTCGGCAAACAACCGGTCGATCGATAGCCATCGCGTCTTCAAAGATGCAGCCAGCGCCTTGACGTAAGGACCATTGGTGTTTGGCGGACCATCGTCGGCGGTGTCTTCAGGGGATGTTGCGTACGCGATGAAGAACGGCGCGCCCTTCGGCACGCCGTGCCGGATATTGGCCAGGCCGCGGCTGTTCAGTGGATTGTTCCGGCAGGCATCGAGGATGACGATACGGAGGTCCTGGGGCCGTGTGCCGGTGATGTCTGCAAGGATGCCCTCGTTGAGACTGATGGCCCTTTCCGGAAGCACCCGGGGCGCGTAGTCGGTAACATTCCCGTCAATCGGAATGAGATAATTCGTGCCATCGATCTGGACGCCGTGACCGGAGAAATAGAAAACGCCAACAGCACTCTCTTTCCGCAAGCGGTCGGCGAACGCGCCAATAGCTTGCTTCATGCCCGGCAGCGCGACGTCGGTCTTCAATTCAACCTCGAAACCAACCGCCGTCAACGCGTCGGCGATGACCACAGCATCATTCGTCGCGTTCGGCAGTGCATCGAATGACTGATAGGCACCATTGCCGATGACAAGCGCCATTCGCTTCTGCCCGGCAGCCGGTGCTGCAGCCGGTGTTCCCACGGGGACCGCAACAGGTGCTTGCGCCACGGCGCTACAAATATGCGCGACCGCCGCGACCAAGGCTCCGAGCACGACGAAACGCTTCATCAAGGGGAACGAAAGCAAAGGGAACGAACGCATTGTGAAATCCAGGTAAAATCCAGAACAATTTCCGTCAGCGATCACTCGCGCGCTTGATACGCGCATAAACTGGCGCATAGAAGGTATAATTAAGCGAAACGACTGCGTTGGGCAATGGCCCCAAGCCCTCCCCGATGCCTGCAATTCCTGGACGATCTTGCGGGCGACGTCGCTGGCGATCTCGCGCCGGGAAGCAGTGCCGCGCAACTGGCCGCACTTGCGCCGCAAGAGCCTGATGTCTTAAGTCTTCGACGGGCGATATTATTTTCAGAACACTTTCCAGGAGTGGGCAGGCATGCTTCAGGTGCTCGATGGGTGCAGGCGGGTGATTTATGCGTCGGCAATCTGCGCAAGCATTGCGGCGGCCACCCTGGCGCCGGAACCGGCCAGCGCTCAAGCTGCAAGCGCTCCGGCTACAAGCGCTCCAGCTGACGGCGCCAAGATCGCTCCCGAGCCTGAAAAGCGGCGGCTGGAACCCGCCGTCACCGCGACCGACACGCCAAAGCCTGCCGCCAAGTTGGAAAAGTCCCGCTCGGGACTGTCCGCCCTCGTGGCTGCCTATCCGGCGTTCCTCGACCGCGTCGAGGGCAATGAACTCGTCTGGAAGGACGGCACGCGGATGCAGATCGACGACGGCGCTGGCGCCAAGGAGTTCAACACGCTGCTCAACGCACCCGATATCAAAGACCAATTCGCCTATCGTTACGTGACGGGGCGTCCGGCGCAGGTTCCCGGACTGAACGAAGATCCTGGCCGCATTCGCTTCATGCCGCTTTTCAACAAGATGTACGGTGACTGCACCAAAGGCGAGGTTTTGGGGAAATTGGTCAGTGTCGATTGGCTGCCCAAGAAGAACGGCGGCAAGATAAAGGTTACATCAGTCAACGGCGTTGCCGAAAAACTTGCGGCCGTCTCGAAAGACCTGGATGAGTTGCCCGACACATTTCTCAAGTACATCAAGCCAAATTCTGGCACTTACAATTGCCGCGTCATTGCCGGCACGACACGGGTAAGCGCGCACGGGCACGCCTTCGCGATCGACGTAAACTCGGACGAAAGTGATTACTGGCAGTGGACCAAGCCCGATGCAACCGGGGGGTATCCTTACAAGAATCGCGTGCCCTACGAGGTCGTCGAAATCTTCGAGAAACACGGGTTTATCTGGGGCGGCAAATGGTATCACTACGATACGATGCACTTCGAGTATCGCCCGGAAATGTTCGGTGCGCCGGACTAACCTCGAGCCCGTGGGCACTGAACGACTAAGCTTGGCGTAAATGTCAAAGCCTGGAGCAACCATGGCGCGGCGCCGCCGAGTCAAACGGCGCGCTGGGCGGAAGGCGTATCGGGCAGAAGGCGTGCTGCGTCTGCGGCCGTTCGATTCATCGAAGGGCGATTGATAAATTCGCCTGCGATCAGGGCTCGCGGTTTGTGGACGTGCCAGCTCACGGCGCTGGACTCAAGGCTCCGGATCGACCGTTCTCGCCGCCGCCGGCATCGTCTGCGCTTCGATCCAGGCCAGGAAATCTTCGTTTCCGCCCGTAACTGGCAGTTCCAGG
>JANXRM010000088.1 GCA_025353015.1 Hyphomicrobiales bacterium | reverse complement strand
TCCTCGCCCATCAGGAACACGTCGGAATCGCGGCGCATCTCCTCGGCCATGGCGTCGCGCAGAGCCTCGCGCATGGTCTGGACGACGGTTTCGCCTGAGTGCTCAACGGCTGCGACCGGCGCCCGCGTGGCCGCGGGCATGGCCGGCATCGGCATTGCCGATATCGTCGCGGGCGATGGGGTCGCTGGCAATGTGGTCGGAGCCATGGGTCTGCCGCCTCCGTTGGCTCCCTTGGCCTGCGCGCCCGCGGCCTCACCTTCGGCACGGATTATGGCAATCGGCGTGTTGACCTTGACCTTCTCGGTGCCTGCCGCGATCAGCAATTGCTCGATCACGCCGTCGTCGACGGATTCGACCTCCATGGTCGCCTTGTCTGTTTCGATCTCGGCCAGGATGTCGCCGGGTTTTATGCGGCTGCCTTCCTGGACAAGCCATTTGGCGAGCTTACCCTCTTCCATCGTCGGCGACAGGGCAGGCATCAGGATTTGCATGGGCATGGGGCTCGGGCTCGCAGGGTTGGCGTCGTCAGGTTGCGGGATCGGCGGGTTGCGGCGGGTCGAACGGCCAGAGAAGGCCGAGCTGGAATCCGGTGGCCTCGAACGGTGGCGCCTTCACTTCGTGGTACTTCCAACCTCACCCACCCACCAATACATCCGTCCAAAGCTCTTTCGGATCGGGCTCGGGGTCGTTCTGGGCAAACTCGGCGGCGGCGGTGACCTGCGCGCGGATCTCGGCGTCAATAGCTTTGAGTTCGTCCTCGCTCGCAATCCGGCCTTCGAGCAAACGCTTGCGCACCCGTTCGATCGGATCGCGCTCCTCGCGCACCTTGTCGACCTCCTCGCGCGTCCGGTATTTGGCGGGATCGGACATGGAATGTCCGCGGTACCGATACGTCAACATCTCGAGGATGTAGGGGCCCTTACCGGAGCGCGCGTAGGCAGCCACCTTTTCGCCCGCCGCCTTGCAGGCACGCACATCCATGCCGTCGACCTGCTCGCCGGGAATATCGAACGAGAGCCCGCGCATGGCAAAATTTGTGGTGGCGGCGGCCCGCTCGATCGCGGTACCCATGGCATACCTGTTGTTCTCGATGACGAATATCACCGGCAGCGACCACAGCTTGGCCATATTGAAGGTCTCGTAGACCTGTCCCTGGTTCGACGCCCCGTCGCCGAAATAACACCAGCAGACGTTGTCGTTGCCGCGGTATTTATTGGCAAACGCCAAGCCCGCACCGAGCGGCACCGACGCCCCGACGATGCCGTGCCCGCCGTAGAACTGGGTCTCCTTGGAGAACATATGCATGGAGCCGCCCTTGCCCCGGGAATAGCCGCCGCGGCGCCCCGTCAGCTCGGCCATGACGCCTTTGGGGTCCATGCCCGTCGCCAGCATATGTCCGTGGTCGCGATAGGTTGTAATGACCTGATCGCCCTTCTTGGCGGCCATCTGCAGACCGACGACGACGGCCTCTTGACCAATATACAGGTGGCAAAACCCGCCGATGAAGCCCATGCCATAGAGCTGGCCCGCCCGCTCCTCGAAGCGCCGGATCATCAGCATCTCGCGATAGGCGGCCAGTTCCTCCTCGCGCGTAAACTGCGGGAGCCGACTATTGCTGCCCATGGTAACTACATTGGATGTGCCCTCGGTGCCCGTTGGCGCCATGCTCAGACCTCCCGCTTCAATCCGATTTCCATTGTGCCGACCCTACACGAGGCAAATCGTGGTTGCCACCCCCACACGATTGAACGAACTGCATGCCGGAACCGCTTGGCAGTCAAGGACGCTCAGCGGAACGTGACATGCCGCGGCGGTATTGCTCTCATTTGTCCATGCAGGACATGAGCGAAAAGCGCGTCGGTGACATGGAAAGTCTCGTTTGGGAAATCCCGAACATCTTGAACCTGCGTTTCGAACGGTTCCAGACCGAGCATGCCTTTTTCCGCAAGGCGATCGAGGACAACACCGACCGCCTCAAGTCGATCGAGCGCATCATGATGCTGGTGCAGGCCGACATGCGCGATCGGCGCAGCGGCGTTACGCGTCAATTGGTTGCCCAAGATGAAACGATCAGGGCTCTCGTCAAGCGCGTGGAGGCCCTCGATGGTGAGGTAAATCGACAGTTTGCGACGATCGACCAGCGGCTAAAAGCCCTGGAGGTGGGGCAGACGGCTTTGGAGAGGAGACAGGCGGCCCTGGAAAAGGGGCTGGATGCCTTGGAAAAGGGGCTGCATGCCTTGGAGAAGAGACAGGCTGCCTTGGAAGAGGGGCTCGAGGCATTGGCAAAGGGCCAAGTGTCCCTTGAGGCCCGCCAGGCCGCATTCGAGAACGTCTTGCTGAAAAAGCTTGACGAAATCATGCGGCGCTTGCCGAAAGCTTAATCGGCTTTGCAACCGTCCCGTCGACTGCCGTCATCAATGTGCCATGCGGCGCGGTCCCAATCGTTCCACGATCAAGCGATCGCCCGCCAAGGCAAAACCCAACGTCTGTCGCGCCACCTCATCAACGAAATCGGGATCCGGAGTGGCTTCGTCGAGAAGGCGCGTTTCGCGCTCCAAGCGGACACGCACGGTCTCGAGCACTTTGATCTCCCGCTCGAGAACTTTGGAGCGTTCGATCAATCTAGCGCGTGCTTCGAGACCGTGCCTGCCTTGGATCGCGTGATAGCCGAAGTACCCCGTGAGACACAGACACACAAGCAACACAGGATTGCGTCTGAGGACGTGGTCGGGAGCCATCATTTTTTTGGATTACGCAGAACAGACCGATAACTGGAATGTAACCGGGAACGACGCAGCTATATCGGGTTGCGGTTAAACCACAGTAAAGAGCTATTCCGCAGTCGCCCTATCACGTTTATGCGCGCCAGCGATCTCACGCCATACGGATGACGCTGCGGCCAGCATAGCGCGCCATGTCGCCGAGCTGCTCTTCGATGCGGATCAGCTGGTTGTACTTGGCCAGGCGGTCTGAGCGCGACAACGATCCGGTCTTGATCTGCCCGCAGTTGGTGGCGATGGCGAGGTCGGCGATCGTCGAGTCCTCGGTCTCACCCGAGCGGTGCGACATGACGCAGGTATAGCGGGCGCGGTGCGCCATATCGACGGTCTCGAGCGTTTCCGTCAGCGAGCCGATCTGGTTGACCTTGATCAGTACCGAATTGGCCGTGCGCGTCTTGATGCCCTGCGACAGCCGTTCCGTGTTGGTAACGAAGAGATCGTCACCGACGAGTTGGCATTTAGCGCCGATGAGCGCTGTCAACGCCTGCCAGCCCGCCCAGTCGTCCTCGGCCATGCCGTCCTCGATCGAGATGACGGGATAGCGCGAGACGAGATCCGCGAGATACTTGGCCATCGCGCCGCCGTCGAGGGATTTGCCCTCCCCTGCCAAGTTGTACTTGCCGTCCTTGAAGAACTCGGTCGCCGCGCAGTCCAGCGACAGCATGACGTCGTCGCCGGGCTTGTAGCCGGCCTTCTCGATGGATTTCATGATGAAGCCCAGCGCTTCGTCGGCGCTCTTGAGGTTCGGCGCGAAACCGCCCTCGTCGCCGACGTTGGTGCCGTGGCCCGCATCCGACAATGATTTCTTGAGGGTATGGAAGATCTCCGAGCCCATGCGGATGGCATCGCGGCAGCTGGCCGCCCCCACTGGCATGATCATGAATTCCTGGATGTCGATGGGATTATCGGCGTGCGCGCCACCGTTGATGATGTTCATCATCGGCACGGGCAGGATGTGGGCGGACGTGCCGCCGACATAGCGGTAGAGCGGCAGGTCACGATCGGCAGCGGCCGCTTTGGCGACGGCCAGGGACACACCCAGGATGGCGTTGGCGCCGAGGCGCGCCTTGTTTTTGGTGCCGTCGAGCGCAATCAACGCGTGATCGATGCGGCGCTGGTCCTCGGCGTCCATGCCGGACAGCGTATCGAAGATCTCGGTGTTGACGGCATCGACGGCCTTGAGGACGCCTTTACCGAGGTAGCGCGTCTTGTCGCCATCGCGCAGTTCCACGGCTTCGTGGGCGCCGGTCGACGCACCTGACGGAACCGCCGCCCGGCCCATGGCCCCGCCCTCCAGGATCACATCGACCTCGACCGTGGGGTTGCCGCGCGAATCAAGAACTTCGCGGCCGATGATGTCGACGATGGCGGTCATTGGATTTTCCCTGATGGCTGGCGTATGGAGGGCATTCTCGGCGTCGTGCGACGTTTTAGCCGACCGGCCGATGTGCGCAAGGGGTGAGCGAATGTTGTCCTACGTGATGGTAATGATCTGCCGGCCCGGCAGCTGTGACATCGACGAGGCGGCGTTCCAATTAGCTCAGCTCGGCGATCCCGAGCGCTGGGGGGCACCGCGCGAGCTCGCGGCGGAGGAAGCGTGGGAGGTGCCGCTGAAGGCCCCGCTCGAACTCGCCGGCCAGTTGCGCGCCGGCGCCGACCGGCTGCTCGCCGAGATGCCTTTAGATCTATGCCTGATCCCGGCAGCATCCCGCCGTAAAATGCTGCTTATCGCGGACATGGACTCGACGATCATCCAACAGGAGTGCATCGACGAGATGGCCGATGTGCTGGGCCTCAAACCCCGCATCGCCGCCATCACCGAGCGCGCGATGGGCGGCGAATTGCAATTCGAGGACGCGCTGCGCGAGCGGCTATCGCTGCTGGCTGGCATCACAGAGGCGCAATTGCTGGACGTCTATACCCAGCGCATCACCCTGATGCCCGGTGCCAAAACGTTGATCGCGACGATGACCGCCAACGGCGCAGCGTCGGCACTCGTGTCGGGCGGGTTCACGTTCTTCACGTCGCGCATCGCCAAGGCCGTCGGTTTCGGCTCGAATACCGCCAACACGCTTGAAATCGTGGACGGACGCCTCACCGGTCGCGTGCTGGGGCCGATCCTCGGTCGCGAGGCAAAGCTTGCGACGCTCGAGCAAAGATGCCGCGAGTTAGGGCTGGCACCCGGTGACACGCTGGCGGTCGGCGACGGCGCCAACGATCTCGCCATGATCAAGGCCGCAGGTCTTGGTGTCGCCTATCGCGCCAAACCTATCGTCGCAGCCGAGGCTGCCGCCGCCATCACGCACGGCGACCTGACGGCGCTCTTGTATCTGCAGGGGTACGCGAGGGACGAATTCGTCGTCGCTTAAGGGGGCCTTCACCGCAGCCGCAGCATCTGCCGAACCCTCGCCACATAAGGCTCCGCCAGCGGTTTATACTGGAGCCAGACGCGGTGGATTGCGTGCTTGGCGCGGCTCTTTACTACCCGACCGATGCGCCACGTCCGTGATGCGCGGACCCGCTCCACAACCGCATGTTTCCACGGCATGATCGTGTCGTGCAGCTTCACGAACCAGCCGAGTTGCATGAGCGCGGGCTGCGTCAGTTGGAAGATGCGGGCGACGACGGCGGTCCCAACGACCTTGGCGAAAATGAAAAGAAGGGTTGCCCACACCACATGGCCAGCCGCGATCCAGGCCAAGGCCAAGAGCTTCACCGGCAGCAGCAACAGTCCGGGCAGGGCGAACACTGCGAGGGCTGGATAGGGCGGCAATCGGGAAATCAGCGCTTCGATGCGGGCGATGGGGCCGAATTTCGCCAAGCCTGCCAGGAACGCCGCCAGCGGTCGCCAGCCCCACTCCTCGAAGACGATGACGACAGCAATCAGCGCTTCGAGCAGCCGCCAGAGGATTGCGCGGGCGATGCGGACGAACGGCATCACCAGTTTCGCCATGCGGATCACCGCATAGGCGCCAGCCCCTGCCCGGGCAGCAGTCTTGTGCAGGCCACGCCGGGCGCGCACCACAGGGGTGTCATTGGGTTCGGTCATCGGGCGATGATAACAAACGAGAATTGGGATGCGGTTAAGGCCGAACATTGCCCGGCGCCGACGTGCCGCCTATTGTATCGCGGTCTGACGTCGCTAACATTGACGGATGACCACGCCGGAGGTTGCCTGTGCCCGTGCATTTTCTGCTGCACTACCTCACGGCATCGCCGCTGCAGTGGCGCTCGGTTGCCGATCAAATCGCGCAAAAAATGCCCCAGGCGACAGCCGATGCCGGCCACCTCTCCGGCCACCTTTACGGCATCTGGCGGAGCCAGATCGGGCGCCCGCGAGACGAGCTGACGGTCATGACGGTGTGGCAGGACCCCATCGAAGGCGAGGACGGGATGCGCAAGCTGGTCGCCGGCCTGCCGGAAATCGTGGGCTGCGACACGCACAGTCTTCTCCCGACGCTGCGTCCGGAAAATACCGCGCCGCCCGCGCGCCAGGGCAACTACGCGTTCCGGTGGTTCGAAACGCCAGAAGCGCACTGGGGCGAGTTTCTGCAATTGTGCAGCGAGGCCTGGCCTGGCTTCGAAGCGAGCTACGACTCGCAAGTGATTGGTCTGTGGCGCACGAAGACCGCATCGTGCCCGGGCCTGATTGGGAGCCTGTTGCTGACACGCCGCCCCGATCTGTCGATGTGGGAACGCTCGAAGTTGCCGCAAGGTGCGGCCGAGGCCGAAGTCCGGCGTAAACTCAGCCGTCGCTATGACCTTTGCACGTCGACCGTCGTCGCAACCTCGACGCTGCTGACGGCTTGCGATCGCGTCGACGACGCGCGCTGGACGTGACGAGGACAGACGAGTCCAGGCCTCAGCCCGCCGCCCCAATCCGCCCCGCGGTAATCTTCTCGCCTGCGATTCGCTTTTCCTCTTCCAGCGCTTGCGCCAGTTTTTCGCGCGCGGCCTCGGCCTGCCGCTGCCGGCTCCAGAGCGAGGCGTAGAGCCCGTCCTTGGCCATCAGGTCGCCATGCGTCCCCTGCTCGACGAGGCGGCCCTTCTCCAGCACGATGATGTTGTCGGCCGACACGATGGTCGAGAGGCGGTGCGCGATGACCAGCGTCGTCCGGCTCTTTGTCACCCGGTCGAGCGCGTCCTGGATCTCTTTTTCGGTATGACTGTCGAGGGCGCTGGTCGCCTCGTCCAACATCAGAATCGGCGGCCCCTTCAGGATCGTGCGCGCGATGGCGACGCGCTGCTTCTCACCGCCCGAAAGCTTCAAGCCGCGCTCACCGACCATGGTCTGGTAGCCCTCGGGCAGCGTTTTTATGAAGCCGTCGATCTGGGCGAGCCTGGCGGCGGCCTCCACGTCGGCCTCGGAGGCGTCGGGGCGGCCATAGCGGATGTTGTAGAGGATCGTGTCGTTGAACAGCACCGTGTCCTGCGGGACCACGCCGATGGCGGCACGCAGCGACGTTTGCGTGACATCGCGGATATCCTGGCCGTCGATCGTCACGCGGCCGCCTGAGACGTCGTAGAAGCGCAAGAGAATGCGGCTGATGGTCGATTTGCCGGCCCCTGACGGCCCGACGATGGCCACGACCTTGCCGGCGGGCACCTCGAACGACAGGTTCTCCAAGATCTGGCGCTGGGGGTCATAGTTGAACGCGACGTTCTCGAAGCGGACGGTCGCGCCGTTGACCGCCAGATCTTTCGCACCCGGTCGGTCAGGCACTTCCGGCGCCTGCTCCAGGATGTCCATCATGCGCTCGACATCCGTCAGGCCTTGCTTGATCTCGCGATAGACCATGCCCATGAAATTGAGCGGGATGAAGAGTTGCAGCAGCAGCGCGTTGACCATGACGAACTGGCCGATGCTGCTCCCCCCTCGCACGACTGAAGCCGCCGACATAGCCATGCAGAGCGTCATCGCAATGGTGAAGATGATCGCCTGCCCAGTATTCAGCACGGCCAGCGACGTATAGGTCTTGATCGAGGCGCGCTCGAAGGTCTCCATGGACTTGTCGTAGCGACGCGCTTCGCGCTCCTCGGCGCCGAAATATTTCACGGTCTCGTAGTTCAGCAGACTATCGACTGCCTTGGTGTTGGCGTCGTTGTCGCTATCGTTCATCGTGCGGCGGATTTGGACACGCCATTCCGTGGCTTTGACGGTGAAGCCAAGGTACGCGACGATCATGGCGAGCACGGCCAGCACGTAGCGCCAATCGAATTCATAGGCCAGCACGATCATGACAAGTGTGAACTCGAGGATCGTGGGCACCAGCGTCATCAGCGTCATGCGCGTGATGTTCTCGATGCCGCCGCGGCCCCGCTCGAGCACGCGCGTCAGCCCGCCAGTCTTGCGCTCGAGATGGAACCTGAGCGACAGGCGGTGCATGTGCTCGAACGTCGAAAGCGCGAGCTTGCGCACGGCATGCATCGCCACCTTGGCAAAGAGCCCTTCGCGCGCCTGCGTCAAGAGCACCATGAGCGAACGCGCGGCGCCATAGACTAAGGTTGCCGCAACAGGCGCCCCGATCAGCCAGGCAGCGTCCGCGGCGCCTGGAATTTTTCCACCAGCCGCCGCCACCAGGGCGTCGGTCGCCCACTTGAACGTGAACGGCATGGCAACCGTGACGAGCTTCGCCGCCAGCATCAGCACGAGCGAGATAACGACGGTGCGCTTGAGGTCAGGCCGGTCATTTGGCCAGATGTAGGGAATCAACGCTTTCAGCGCGCGCAATTGTCCTGAAAGCGCGGGCGCGGCCTGCGGGCTGCGGCCGGGCGAAGCGGGAGCGGGCGTGGCGCCGGGTTCTGTTCTCTGCTGCATCGAGGCGGTTTAGTCCGAACGAACAGGTTTGTCGATCCGAGGTCAGTTCTGCCGGCTGGACACCAACTCCGGTTCACGTGTCTGGGTGCAGCTCACTTGGCCAAGCGGGTGCCACTCAACGACAAGGTGCCACTCAACGAAAAGGTGCCACTCAACAAAAAAGGCGCCACGACCGGCGTGGCGCCTCTACTGAGCAATTATACGAGCCGATTTAAGCGGCGCCGACCCTGTGTGGCCACTCAGCGCGGCAGATAGATCTTCTGACAGGGAACGATCATGTATTCCTGGTCCTGCCGCTTGTTGGCGACCTGGATTTTGTGGAACCGGCCGCCGTTGCCATAGTGGCGCTCCGAGATCCGCCAGAGCGAATCGCCGGAACGAACGGTGTACCAACCGGGCGTCCGAATTTGTGCGCCTGCGCCAGCACAACGCGGTCCTTGGGTGCCACTTTGCAATGGACGTGGCTGCGTGCGGGCCTCCGGCCGCAAGATGCGGGGAGCGTTACCTTGCGAGCTACCCTGTTCGGGCAGTCGTTTGGCATCTGCGATCTTGGTCCTGGCCGTTGCCAGAGCCCTTTCGGCTGCAACCGCCGCTTTCTTCGCCTCTTCCATGATTCGGCTGTCGGCGAGCTTCTTCTGCGCCGGCGACCCCGACTGATCGGCTGTCTTGCGGGCATCCGTGACGGCCTTGGATGCGGTCTGGGCCTTCGTAGCGTCGTCTTGCGCCTTCAGTTGAGCTTGGCGTTGTGATTCCGCTGCAAGGCGCGCATCGGCGGCGGCACGAGTGGCGACCTGTGCTTTTTGCGCTGCCTCCGCCGCTTTGGCGTCGGCTACCTGCCGGGCCGCGAGGTCATTGTTTAAACGTGCGTCGTCGGCCGCCTTCCGCGCCGCCTCGGCCATCTTTTGCCCCGCAATACGCTGATCGTCAGCAGCCTTTGCGGCTTCTTGTGCCCGCTTGGCATTCGCGGCCACCGCAGCTGCGGCCTCCGTTGCACGTCTGGCGTTATCGGCGGCGGCCGCTTCAGCAGCCTTGCGTTGCTCAGACTGACGCGATTCTTCCGCCTGGGCGGTAAGCCTGCGGGCTTCCTCGATCCGGGCGACGTCGGCTTGGCGGCGATCGTCCTCGGCTTTCTTGGCAGCCAGGCGCAACGTCTCTTCTTGCTTGCGGGCTGCTTCCGCTATGCCACGCTGCCGGGCGTCGTCGTCGGCCTTGCGTTGCAAGTCGGCGGCGCGCTGCTCAGCGAACCGCTTTTCCTGCGCCAGCTTTTGCTCCGCGATCAGCTTTTCATTCGCCGCAGCCTGATCGGCCATTTTGCGAAGATCGTCGGCCTTCTTGGCCTCGTCGGCGGCCTTCTTTGACGCTTCCTCGCTCATACGACGCCCTTCGGCGAGGCGGCGCTCGTCGTTGGCCTTCACCTCGGCCATTTTGGCGTCCTCAGCCTTCTTGGCATCCTCGGCCTTCTTGCGCAGTTCAGCCTGGCGGAGGTCATCGAGCTTCTTGGTTTCTTCAGCCTTGGCCGCCTCAGTTTTAGCCGTGTCGACTTTCGGCGCCACCGGGGCTTCCGGCTTGGCCGGCGTTTCGACCTTGACGGTCGGCGCCGGTACCGGCATGGGCAGAGCCGGCTTCACGGGCACAGGCTGTGCCACGGTGCCTTCCGTAGGCTCGGTCAGCTTCTTGATGACTTCCTGCTTGTAGTCGTTCTCAGATTTTTTGAACCAATCGGAAATCTGGTCGACGATCGATGGTTCCTCGGCTGGCGTTCCCGGACGCCGGACGGGCGCCGGCGCAGTTTGCGGCGCCTGCGCTGTCTTGGTGTCGGGCGTAGTCGGCGCCGGCGTTGTCACGCTTTTAGCTGGAGGCTGGGGCGCCACCGGCGGCGTTACGACCGGAGCGGTGGCAACTGACGGCGCCTTTGGCGTCGGCGCGACGGGGAGATTTGGCTTGGCCGTTTCAGTTCCACGTTTACCGGCAGCGCTGCGATCTGCGTCCAGCTTCTTCTGGGCCTCGCTCACCGGATTGGGGACGGTCGGCTCTTTTAGCTTCGTCACGACGCCGTCGTTATAGGATTTCTGGGACGACGCGAACCAATTGAGGATCTGGTCGACCACGCTTTCCTCGGCGGCAGGTGCTGCTGTCGCGGGCTTGGCTGGAGCGGTCTGTCCTTGCGCCAGCGCGACACAGGGACCGAGCACCAGACAAGCGGCGGTGGCCAAAAGTTGTGCGCGTTTGAACTTAATAATCGGTCGCGACACGTCGAGTTCCCTCATGGACACAGCCTCCTCTACACCACCAACGAAACCGGAATTATTCTGCAGTTCCGGCGAATTACCAATCCGAGCACGGAAACGCTCTCAGCTCCGCGCTTCAAAGTAAACCAATTCTTCACGCAATTGCCAACTTTGTTCGCGTGGAATTTCGCCAAAGTCTCTGGAAGGTTAACTTCGACGTCGGTCCACAGCGGCAACTGCCGCAATTTCGCACCAGCCAGCGACATAGCCTATGCTGCCCGGGAGGACTGGGCTGGACGCCGAACGTCGCCAACTCATCTCTCCACGGAAATATTGCGCCCGCAGTCACGAACCCGAAAGGCAGGTCGTGTAGTCTGCGGACCGCACCAAGGATCGGCAGCCGAGATGACCAATTCCATGCAAAAACTCGTGTCCCAAGCCAAGACCAAAGCGAAGAAGAAGCCCCCGGCCGTACCGACGATGAAATCCGGGGGCAGCACCGTGCTCAGTCCGCTCAGGAGCATTTGCGTGTTCTGCGGTTCGGGGCCCGGCAAGAATCCCGCCTACATCGAAGCAGCTCAGACCCTGGGCAAGGCCATGGCTAAGGCCGGCATCCGCCTGATCTACGGCGGAGGCAGCTTAGGGCTCATGGGTGAGACCGCGCGCGCGGTCCTTGCCAACGGCGGCCAAGTCACCGGCATCATCCCCGCGTTCCTGTCCGAGAAAGAACGCATGCTCAAGGAAGTCGACGAGTTGATCGTCACCAAGGACATGCACGAGCGCAAGCGCTTGATGTTTGAACGCTCCGACGCCTTCGTAGCGCTCCCGGGCGGCATCGGCACGCTGGAGGAACTGGTCGAGCAATTGACGTGGTCGCAACTCGGTCGCCACGACAAGCCGATCATCCTTGCCAATATCGATGCCTTCTGGGATCCGTTCACGGCGCTTCTCGCGCACATGCGTGCGGACGCTTTCATTCGGCCTGGTCTCGAAGTGCGCTTCAATGTCATAGATCGCGCGACCGATATCGTTCCAGAGCTTAAGAAAGCTATGGCAGCAGGCGCGTCAACGCACATTCCGGCGGATTTGCCGTCCAAGTTCTGATGCCGATCTGACGGCGTACTCAACAAGCGCACGAAAAACGCGCGCCCCGGGCTGAGGCGCGCGTCGTTGTAACCTTGTGACTTGCAACTAGGATTTCTGCGGAACCGATTGAGCATCGTCGGCGTCGCGCGACCGTGCCAGCCACTCCGACATCAGCGCGTCCCGAGCCATCAGAAGCGGCGTCGCGATCGGACCATAGACGGGCATCAAGGGATGCGCGTTACCCCATTCGGCAGCTTGCCAGAGGACGCGTCCGGCCTGCGTATCGCCGGCAATTTCCGACGCGATCCGCTGCAGCTGATCCGTAATCTCGTGTTCGATCGTCACCAACGAAGCATCGCGCGACATTGTCCACCCCTACACCATCATGGTTGGGGCATCATCGCGCGATCAGCCTTAACAAGTCGTAAGTGGCGGTCACTCTCTCAAGCGAAAAAAATCGCCACTCAATGGTCCGTCCAATGGCTGTGTGAAGTCAGTCGGTGAGCCGGATGCCGTAGTTCGGCAAGTCCGGTTCGATGAGCGGGGGACGGAAACGGAGCAAGGGTTTGGACTGAGGCACCGGCACCTGGCGAAAGCCGACGGTCAACAGCAACTCCCCGCACCTGCCGCCACCGCGCCTTCCTTCGACTTTACCGCTCAATGACAGGTGCAGAGCAGATAGCGACCGCTCTGGTTCACCTGACGGCTGGCCTCCGCACGCGTGCTGGCAACCAGCAGGGCCTGGCCCGTTTCCGAGACAACGACGAAGACCTTCGCCCGCGGCGGCAGTCCCGATATCACGGGAAAGCGTGCGGATGCCTGCTCGGCGGTCATGGCGCTGATAAAGACGCCAATCATCGGCAGGACAGGCTTGGTCGTCAGCGTGGCGGATGTCACTGGGAGCATTGGTACTCTAGGGGTTACGCATGTGGTCCATGACGCTCTCGCAGCGCCTGGAAGTATTGATAACCGTGCCCCCACACCAGACCCTTTAACGCCGCGCCCATTCGCCATCTATGGTCGATAAGCGATTGTTTACACGCCCAAATTGGCACAACGCCGCTGCGTCCGTGAGTATGCCGTAAACGCGGTGGCCATAGTGAGGCGGTGATGGCTCATTGAGCCGGCGCTTACAGCGGTAACGCGGATCCCCATAGAGCCGGCATCCCGGCCCGCTGGCGGGCAAACGCGGGGCGGTCGGTAGTACGGCCGCCCCAAAGCGAGATGCCGCCTCCCGCTCGGGCAGCTTAACCAGGGCATCCAACTCCCGAGGCTTGGCCAGACACGGGCAATGATGCCGCCTGGGATGCCTTGTTCGCGGACGCGAGGTCGGAAAGTTGCCTGGCGGGCTTGGCTGAAGAGATACGTGCCGACATCACTGATGGTGATGTGATGGAGTACGACCCGGCCAACCGCCCGAATTGAAGTCCCGCACAACCCGGAAGTTCTGGCGGTTGTTCGATGCCTTGCCGCCCGACGTGCAAGATCACGCGCGCCGCGCCTTTCAGCAATGCCAGGCCGACCCGTCGCATCCAGGCTTACAGTTCAAGCGAGTGAGCGCGTCTACCCCATTGTATTCCGCGCGGGTCGGCGCGAATATCGCGTGCTTGGCCTGCTGGAGGGCGACACCGTGACGTGAGGCTGGACCGGGCATCACAGCGACTACGACCGCAAGCTTTGATAATGCCGCCAGTGATGGCGGTGATACCGCTACTCGACCGGCA
>JANXRM010000289.1 GCA_025353015.1 Hyphomicrobiales bacterium | reverse complement strand
CGTGACACGCCTGCGGTTGCTTTTTTAAAGCCATTGAAAATCGTGTCGAACGATCCGGTCAATCCATCGACGGGAAAGTTCGACGCGAAAAGGCAGCGCTCGACCCCGAACGCCGCGATAAGATCGTCGATCACAGCGCGGTTGTCGTCGAGTGACCAAGGCCGCCCCTTCACGCCGATGCCGGAAATCTTCATCGCGACTTGGGGAGCGGTCGCTCCTCGCTTGATGGCGCGTCGCCATCCAGCCATGGCTTCCGGCGAGCGGTCGGCCGGCAAGAAGCCATGATTGATGACAACCGGCGTCTCGGGAAAGGCCGACACCAATTCCAGCAGTTCATCCACGTGCCACCATGGCGCCTGCAATTCGAAATGGAAGCCGTGCGTTTGCAGCGCCTTGTAGCCGCGCCGCCAAGCCGGGTCGGTCATGCTGCCAGGGACGCCGTTCACGATCTTGTCCGGTGCCGCCGCAACCACCGGCTTATGCCTGATCCCGCGAACGAAGCCGCCGCGCGCCTGCCGCACCAGCGACGCCTCGGCATCAGGTGCGTTGAGGATCGTTCGCGCGACGTGCGCCGCCGGGAAACAAGCATTTTCGCGATTGAGCGCCTTGGTCCATTCGGTCTCGCCCACCAGCAGCGACTCGTCCCATTCCGCTTCCATGGTGACGGACGCAACGACGTTGTGCCCTGATATCGCGCGCCGGTAGTCCTGAGCCAAGAAATCCTGGCGGATGGCGCTATAGTCGCCATATCGGAACGGGATCATGGCCTCATCGCAAAGCCATGGCTGCGCTTTGAGCGACAGATCCCAGAAATGGTGATGCGCGTCGATGATGGGCAGGTCGTCGTTCATGCGGGTGTCCCTTGCGAACTACGACTGCGCCACAAGTTGCGCTTGGCGCAGCTCTGATCCTGCGCAAAACTCGAGCGTCTTCAACTGTCAATTGCGAGTGTCTCGATGCGTATCGTCGATCTCAGCCGTGACCTCTATCACCGCACGCCGAGCTATCCGGGGCAACCGCCGGTCATTCATGGCGTCTGGAAGACGCACGAAGAGGCCTTCGCCGAAAGCGGCAACATCCAGGGCAACTCGGTCATGTTTTTCTCCATGGCCGACCACGCGGGAACGCACATCGACGCGCCGCGCCACTTCGGCAAGTCTGGCATGCCCATGGACGAGTATCCACTGGAGAACTGCATCGTTCCGGGCATCTGCCTGGATCTGCGCCACATCGCGCCGCGCGCCGAGATCGGCCCGGATGATCTGGCGGCCGCGCTGAAGGCGTCGGGACAAACGGTGCCGCAAGGCGGCACTATCCTGCTGTGCACGGGGCATCATGCGCGCACGTTTCCGACCGTGGCCTATTCAACTGACAATTCAGGCGTCAACGAAGCGGCGACGGCGTGGTTGGCGGACCAGGGCATCGTGCATTTCGGCATCGATTCCATGCGTCCGGGGCCGGAGGGGCGCATCAACGCCCTGGTCCACAAGGTCTGCCTCGAACTCGGCATCACGCACATGGAAAGCCTGTGCAATCTCGAAGCTTTGCTCGGCCAGGGGCCCTTCACCTTCATCGGCCTGCCGCTGAAATTCCGTGGCGGCACCGGCTCGCCGATCCGCGCCGTTGCCGTTTACGGCCTGCGATGAACGCTCAGGCCGCCTTCGCGGTGGCGCGTTGCACGAGGTCCGTGAGCACGCGTCCACGCTCGGCTGATGACACAGTCTTCGGCTTGGACATGCGCGCAGCGATGAGCATGGCGTTGCGGCTGGCGCCGAGATTGGCGATGCCCTTGCCAGCGATGTCGTAAGCGGTGCCGTGCGCCGGCGTGCAAACGGGGAATGCGTAACCGCCGATCAGCGTCACGCCGCTCTCGAAGCCCAGCAGCTTCATCGCGATCTGGCCTTGGTCGTGAAACATGGTCTGCACAGCGTCGAAATCGCCGCGTCTGGCGCGCACGAACACCGTGTCCGAGGGGAACGGGCCTTCGCACAGCACGCCCTTGGCCTGCGCCGCCTTGACGGCCGGTTCGATGACGTCGATCTCCTCGCGGCCGAAATTGCCGCCCTCGCCCGCGTGCGGGTTGAGTGCTGCGACAGCAATACGTGGCTTGGCGAAACCGGCCTCGCGCAAGCTGTCGTTGGTCAGCACGAGGGCCTTCGTAATCGCCTCGATGGACAGGTGCCGCGAGACCTCCTTAAGGGGAATGTGGCTTGTCACGCGCGCGTTCCAGAGGTTGCCCAGGATGTTGAACTCGCGGCCGTTGCGCTTGGCGCCCGTTTCCTCCGTGATGACGGCGATCTCGTCCTCGTAGTCGCCCGTCGCGAGCTTCATGGCGTGCTTGTTGAAGGGCGTGAAGGTTGCAGCATCCGCCACGCCCGCGTTCGCCATCCGCAGCACCGTGCGGAAGTTCGCCATGGCAAACGTCCCGCCGGCCTTCGAGGCAACGCCGCGCTGGATCGCTTTCGGATCGAGGTGGCCGAGATCGACGAAAACAGCTTGGCCGTCGAAGGCCAATGGCGTACCCGGTTTCCACGGGGTAACAGCGGCCTTGACCTTGGCGATGGCCTCGCCTTCGGCCAGCATGCGCCGGTCGCCGATGACGATGAGGTCAGCCGCAGCCTGCACTTCGGCGTCTGATATCAGCTTGGCGGTCAACTCGGCGCTGATGCCACAAGGGTCGCCCATGGCGAGGGCAAGAACGGGACGGCGCGCGGTCATGGGCTGCTCCTGATCTCTTTGTGTTGCGCTTCAGCGTGCCGGGTCGGTTACCGGCGCATAGCGCCTGTCCTGGTAGTCGGCGTGCGGCTCTGAAAAAATGACTTTTACCCGGTCGCGCGGCTTGAAGTAGACCCAAGCCTTGGTCGCACTACCGCCTTCCGCTTCGACCGCAATCTGTTCGCGGATATACCCCGTTGGCAAATGCGTTGATTCCAGATCGTCGAGGCGAACGAGCTGGGCGTCGTCCACCTGCCAAAGCTCCCCCACGATGCGATGCCCAACGCCAGGTTCCGGCATCATGACCGGCGAGAACGTCTGACCCTGCACGACCATTGGATAGGCCTGGATCGTGCGCGCTTCCCCCAGAAACGCTGCGCCCGCCATCAGCCCGTGATTCGGAAAACCGCGCTTCAATGTGCCGTAGACGAAGATAGTTTGGGTCATGCAAGCCGAACCTCCCGGCAAGATTTCAATGCGAACTCAAGCCCACCACATCTGCGGCACCGGGAACCGGCCAGCGGCGTCCTCGATCACTTGGCCGGCGCGGAACAAGGTTGCCTCGTCGAAGGGTTTGCCGATCAGTTGCAGGCCCATCGGTGTGCCTTCACTGGAGAGCCCGGCCGGTACCGAGATGCCCGGCAGCCCCGCCATGTTGACGGTCACCGTGAAGATGTCCTCGAGGTACATGGCCAAGGGATCGCCGGATTTTTCGCCCTGCGCGAAGGCCGGGCTCGGCGTTGTCGGCGTCAGCACCACATCCACCTTGTCCCAGGCCAGATCGAAGTCGCGTTTGATGAGCGTGCGCACCTTTTGCGCCTTCAAATAGTAGGCGTCGTAATAACCGGCCGAGAGAACGTAAGTGCCGATCATGACACGGCGGCGCACCTCGCGGCCGAAACCAGCAGCACGCGTATTCTCATAAGTGTCGATCAGATCGCGGCCGGGTACGCGCAGGCCGTAGCGAACGCCGTCGTAGCGCGCGAGGTTCGAGGAACACTCGGCGGGCGCGACGATGTAGTAGGCGGGCAGCGCATATTTCGTATGCGGTAGCGAAATATCGTGGATCGTGGCACCCGAGGCCTTCAGCCAGGCTATGCCCTTCTGCCAGTACTCGTCCGCTTCCTTCGACATACCGTCGACGCGGTACTCTTTCGGGATGCCGACGCGCAAGGCCTTCACGCCTTTTTTGATCTCTGCCTCGTAGTCGGGCACGGGCATGTCGACGCTGGTCGAATCCTTTGAGTCATGGCTTGCCATATGACGCAGCATGATCGCGGCGTCCCGGACGGTCTTGGCGATTGGCCCGGCCTGATCCAGCGACGACGCGAACGCCACGACGCCCCATCGCGAGCAACGGCCATAGGTCGGCTTGATGCCGACGGTGCCGGTGACGGCGGCCGGCTGGCGGATCGAGCCGCCGGTATCGGTTGCGGTCGCGCCCAAGCACAGATTGGCCGCGACCGCAGCCGACGAGCCACCCGACGAGCCACCCGGCACCAGCTTGGCGTTGTCGAGGCGGCCAGCCCGCGTGCGCCGCCACGGATTGACCACCGGACCGAAGCAGCTGGTCTCGTTCGACGAGCCCATGGCGAACTCGTCGCAGTTGAGCTTGCCGAGCATGACGGCGCCGGCGTCCCACAGGTTCTGCCCGACGGTCGATTCGTAGGGCGGCTTGAAGTCGTCGAGGATCTTCGAGCAGGCCGTGGTACGGATGCCGTTCGTGCAGAACAGATCCTTGTTGCCAAGGGGTAGGCCTTCCAGCGGCCGCGCGGTGCCCTTCGCCAGCCGCGCGTCGCTCGCCTTGGCCTGGGCCAGCGCATGCTCGGGCGTTGGCAGCACATAGGCGTTGAGCGCCGGATTAGCCTTGGCGATAGCGTCCAGGAACGCCTGCGTCAGCTCGGTCGCCGAGAACTGTTTTGCGCGCAATCCGTCGCGGGCATCGGCGAGCGTCAACTTGGTGAGGTCCGACATTTACTCCACCACCTTCGGCACGACGAAGAAGTGATCGGTCTTTTCCGGTGCATTCATCGTCACGGCTTCGGCCATCTCGCCGTCGGTGACCACGTCCTGGCGCTTCTTCAGCGCCATGGCGGCAACGCGTGTCATCGGCTCCACGCCCTCCGTGTTCACCTCGTCGAGTTGCGCGACCCAGGCGAGGATGCCGGATAACTCGCCGACGAGACCCTTGGCCTCCTCGGGCGTGATCTTGATGCGCGCCAGCCGGGCGACGCGCTTGACGGTGGCTTCGTCGATGACAGCCATGGGGCCTCGGTTCAGATCAGGTCAGCCTGATGACCAGATGACCAAATGAAAAGCGTTGGCGGACCTGATACCGGGCTAAGCCCCAAGGCGCAACCTTGCGGTAGCGCCGGCCGGGCCGTTTAAAGTTCGGCAAGGTCCCATCAAGCTCCGGGCGGCAGCGGGAAGGCGCCCCGGGTTATTTCGAAGGCACGGCCGATTCGCAGCGCCACGGCGTCGTCCAAATGCCGGACCACGATCTGCAGGCTCATCGGCAGGCCGCCCTTAGAAAGCGCCGTCGGGATGGCGAGTGCCGCGAGGTTCAGATAGTTGACGAACCGTGTGTGTGCGGCCATCGGCCCGATGCTTTCGTCGACCTCCGACACCGGCATGGCTGGAAACGGGATGGTCGGCAGGAGGATGGCGTCCAGCCGGTCGAAAACACGAGGGAAGGCGGCGATAGCCCGCTGCTGCGCTCTGATGCGGTCAAGATAAACCGCCGCCGAGATCGCTTTGCCGCCCAACATGCGGTTGCGGACGGGTTCGGCCATGCCGGATTTCGGATCGTCGGCGTATTTGCGCCAGTTCGCGTAGCCCTCCATGGCGATGATGTCGCTGCAGAGCACACCGTAGGTTTCCAGCGTCTCCGGCAACTCGACGGTTTCAATGCGGGCGCCGAGGTCCGTCAGCCGTTTCAGGGCGGTTGCGAAGTCGGCGCGCATTTCGGGCGTGGTCAACGGCATGCCGGCGTCGGCAATGCGTCCGAAGCGCATGCCGGCAACGCCGCGCTCGAGGTCGGCAAAAGGATCGACCGCACGCACGCCATTGGTGCTCGCGTCGTCAGGGTCATGGCCCTGCATGGCCGCAAACATGCGCGCCGCCATCGTCACGTCTTTCGCCAACGGGCCAACCGAATCGAGCGTCTGCGACAGTGGTGCCACGCGCGAGCGGCCGATGCGGCCGATGGATGTTTTCAGGCCGACGCAGCCGCACAGGGCCGCGGGGATGCGCACCGAGCCACCCGTATCGGTGCCGAGTGCGCCAGGCACGAGATGGCCGCCGACTGCTGCGCCCGATCCGGACGACGAACCGCCGGGGATGCGGTGCGTCTTGCGGTCCCATGGATTTCTGGGCGTGCCGACGGTGACGTTGGTGCCATACCCGCCAAAGGCGTATTCCACGGTGTGCGTCTTGCCCGGGATGACGGCACCGGCAGCGCGCAGCCGAGCCACGACCGGCGCGTCCCTTTCGGCAGGCGGGGCCTGCCGCGTGGTGAGCGAGCCGCACCCGGAGACGACTCCGGCAAGGTCGATGATGTCTTTCACGGCGATGGGCACGCCCTGCAGGTGGCCACGCGTATCGCCAGCGGCGGTTTTGGCATCGGCGAGCGCCGCTTCGGCGAGCGCGGTTTCGGCCGTTATGGCAATGAAGGCGTTGAGATGCCCGTTTTCCGCTTGAATGCGGTCGAGCGTCTTAGTGGTGGCCGCAACGGCTGTTTCCGGAGTTGCGGCTGCAGGCTTGGTTTTTTTGGGGGATGCCATGGCGGGTCTCGTTCAGGTCGGGGATGAGGAGGTCCCATGACAGCATGGTTGCAACGGTGGCGCCAGCGATTGCACGTTCAGGATTGCGCATCGAATGCATGGCCCGCAGCGCTGGCATTGGCTGCGACCGCCACTTCGGCGCACGACGAGGCGCCGTCGCCCGCTTGACCCTCACGTTCTCGATACCTACGGTCCGATCCGAATTCAAAGCACGCAATTTGTAAAACGGCAGCCGGACTGGAGAAGCCCCATGACGCGCGAATACCTCAAGAAGGCGACCGTTTCCCGCGAGAAGCGCAAGGCCGACGTCGAAGCCACCGTACGCCGCATGTTGGACGATATCGCCGCCAACCGCGACGATGCCGTCGCCAAGTACGCGCGCGATCTCGACAAGTGGACCGGTGATTTCCGGGTGTCCAAAGCCGAGATCGAGGCGAAGTCGAAAACGCTCTCGAAGGTGTTCAAGGAAGACTTTGCCTTCTGCCACGCCCAGGTGGTGGAGTTCGCCAAGCGGCAGAAGGACAGCATCCAGGCGTTCGAAATGGAAATCCGGCCCGGCGCCGTGCTCGGGCAGAAACTCATCCCTGTGGGCTCGGTCGGCTGCTATGTTCCGGGCGGCAAGTATCCGCTGATTTCGGCCGCAATCATGAGCGCCGGCACCGCGAAGGTGGCGGGCGTCGGCCATATCGTCGGCTGCGCGCCACCACGCGGCCAGGACGGCATCTATCCGCAGACGCTCTACGCGCTGGCGCAATCGGGTGCCGATGAAATCTTCTGCCTCGGTGGCGTGCAGGCCATGGCCTCCATGGCTTACGGTTGCCTCGGCATGCCGAAGGCGGACATGATCACCGGGCCCGGCAATGCTTTCGTCGCCGAGGCCAAGCGCCAGCTTTACGGCATCTGCGGCATCGATCTGCTGGCCGGGCCGACGGAAATTCTCGTCATCGCCGACAAGACCGCCGACCCGTTCATGGTCGCGACCGATCTCTTAGGCCAGGCCGAGCACGGGCCGGATAGCCCCGCTTGGCTGGTGACCACGTCCCGCGCGCTGGGCGAGGCCGTGATCAAGGAGGTGGCGCGGCAACTTGTGACACTCGAGACGCGCGAGAACGCGGGCAAGGCGTGGGCGGATTTCGGCGAGGTTATTCTGGTTGGCAGCGACGACGAGGCAATCGCGGTGTCCGACGACTACGCGCCGGAGCATCTGGAACTGCAGACCGGCCGCGACGATTACTATCTGGAGAAGCTGCGCAACTACGGCTCGCTGTTCATCGGCGAGGCGTCGACCGTCGCCTATGGCGACAAGGGCGTCGGCACCAACCACACGCTGCCGACGGGCAGCGCCGCGCGCTACACGGGTGGCCTCTCCGTACACAAGTTCACCAAGACCGTCACATACGAGCGCCTGACGCGGCGCGCCTCGAAAGAAATCGGCCCGGTCATCGCCCGCGTCTGCCGCGAGGAAGGCATGATCGCCCATGCCATTTCAGGCGAGGTCCGCGTCAAGCGCTACGAGGGCGCAAATTGAAGCTTGGGCGCGGGCAGCTCCGTAAACTGTGGCTGCGCTACCCAGTCCCAAAACGTCCGGTTTCCCGGAATGCGTCGACCACGGCGCGCGGTCGGCGCTTATCCGGGTCTTTACCCGCTGCAATGGGCCGCTATGCTGGCGACATGGCCATGACAAACGCGCGCACGATAGTTGACTTGGGACATCAGAGCCCATGGACGTCGGCCACATCATCCGAAAGCCGGCGTAGTTGGCGGGAAGCCGACTGTTGGCGATCCATGCAGGATGCACAAGAACGCAAATTAACGTTTGTTCCACTCCCGGAACCTCTTATAAATCAGCCCTAAAGCAACATTCAGTCGAAGGCTCGCATGCCGCCGCTCAGAGAAAAAATCGTGAATTCCGCACGCAAAAACGGTTGACGCAAGAGGCGTTCGGCGAGTTGCTGGGCGTGACCGCGGTTACCGTCGGGCGTTGGGAGCGCGGCAAGGACGAGCCGAACATCGGCATCAAACGCCGCCTCGAAGTGCTGGTGTCACCGAACGTATCTGCCGATTTCGCGATCAAGGCCCTCGTCCAGGGCTACGGCGGCATTGCGGTGTTGGCTGATTCGAATTGGCGCGTCATCAACGCCAGTCCGCTGTTTCTGGCGTTGAACCGCTTTTCCGAGATCGACGTTTTCGGTCGCGACGACTCGAAGCTGTGGCCCTCGGAAATGGACCCCTTCATGAAGTTGTTTCGCCCCCACGAGCCGCATGACGGGCGCGCGACCCACGAGGTGGCTTGCGCGCTCGATCTGTTGCGTTTGGCGTTCGCATATTGCCTCGGCCAGACCGGACGTCGGTCAAGAAATGCCCATTGCCTTCAAGAAAAACGCCAACTCCGCGTCAAGAACTGAAATGATGGTGTCGCCGCGCCGGAAGCCGTGCGCCTCGCCCGCAAACTCGTGCAATTCGACCGGTGTGCCCCGGGCGCGCAGCTTCTCCGCAATCAGCCGCGACTGCTCCGGCGGCACCACGCGGTCCTCGAGCCCCTGGAACAGGATGACGGGCGCCGTGATACCCTCGATCAGGGTCAGCGGCGAGCGCTCGCGGAACACTTTCTTCCAGCTTTTCGGCGTGGTGCCCATCAGCCGGTGCAGGTAGCCGGACTCGAATTTGTGCGTGTGTTCGAGCAACAGCGACAGGTCGGAAATACCGTAATGGCTGGCGCCAGCTGCAAATGTGGTTGTCGTCGCCAGTGCCATCAACACAGTGTAGCCGCCAGCACTGCCACCGGCGATGGCAATGCGTTGGGGATCGGCGAGCCCGCTGGAACTCAACCACTTGGCTCCTGCCGCACAGTCGGCGACGTCGGCGAGGCCCCATTGCCCGTCGAGCCGTTCGCGATAGGCGCGGCCATAACCGGTTGAGCCGGCGTAGTCGACGTCGAGAACGGCAAAGCCACGGCTGGTGTAGAATTGCACGCGCGCCGCGAGCGACCGCGAGGCCATGCTGGTCGGCCCGCCGTGAGCGAGAACGATCGCCGGCGGCTTGGCACCTCGCGGCGGGATGGCGCTGCTGTTTGTGGGCGCGTAGTAGAAGGCGTGCACTTTGACGCCTTTGCCGGCGGGAAACGTTACGAGCTTGGGGAAAGAAACGTCATCCGGGGCGAGGTCCGACGACGACCGGACGTGGGTCTCATCGTAAGTCTCGCCAAGCGTGTAGCACGTGATTGCCGACCCGGTGCCGCCAGCGCTGGCAATGGCGACCAGCCCGTCGCGGCATAGGCTGAGGCAGTCGAGTTGGTTTTCTGCCAAGGTATGCCATTCGCGCTTTCGCCCGCGCGTGTCGAGCGCGAGCACCTCGGAGCCGAAGCCATCGGGGCGTTTACCTGCTATGGGAGCGGCAAAAATGCGGCCGCTCGCGTCGATCGCGTAGGGCTTGGTCGCGAGTGACCAGGGTGGGCGGCCGAAATCCTTTTTCAGCTTGGTCAATGCACGGGTTTCCTGGCCATCGAAAGCCCAGAGATTACCCCAGCCGTTCTCGTCTGAAATGAAAACCAGCGTGCCATCGGGCGCAAAGCTCGGATGTGAGGCCGCGACGCCTTTTCCACCCGCGATGCGGCGGGGGCGGCCGACGCTGCCGTCCGCACTGATCTTTGCGATAGAGAGCCCTGCCTCGTCCCATGGCATACCCGGAAGATCCCAGGCAACGAACGCAAGCTGCGATCCATCGAGTGAAATCCGGGGGGCTGCGTAAAAATCATGGCCGGTCACCAAGTCCGTGACGGTGCCAGGCTTTTTGCCACCCAAGGCGACGGCCACCAGCAGATTGTCCGGCTGCTGGCGTCCGTCGACCTGGCGCTCGGCAACGGCGATTAGCCGCGATCGCGCGGCGTCAATGGTAAAGTCGGCAAACCGCGTGTCTGTCGCATGGGTCAATCGCTGCGGGGCACTTCCCGGTTGCAAAACATAGATGTCCTGGTCGGCGTCGTTGACGAAATAGATCCAGTCGCCGGCCGCCAGGAATTCGCCGCCGCCATATTCGTGCACGCGCGAACGAGCCGACCAGGGTGCGGCGATCAATTCCTCCGGCGTGCGCGCACCGGGTCGGGCCCGCAGCAGAGTCTGCCGCCCTTTTTCTTCCGGCCGTCCCTCGGTCCAGTAGACATAGTCGCCGTCGCCCTGAACCAAGCCGAAACGGCGGGTGCCACGGGCGACATCTTCAGCCGAAATCGGCGACGGCCAGAGGCCAAAGGGGTGCACCGGCTTGCGGGCTGATGATGCCATGTTGTCGCAATCTTTCTATGCCCGGTCATGCTCGGGCAATGTCCGTGCCCGCTGTGCCGGATCGTCGTCGGCAAGTGACGTCTCGATCCGCCGGTCCGGTATTAGCCACGCCAGCGCGACCAGCACATAAATTGT
>JANXRM010000257.1 GCA_025353015.1 Hyphomicrobiales bacterium | reverse complement strand
CCCGTGCAGGACGGGGAGAGGGGGAAGAGGGGCGGCCACTTGCCCTGAGCCCGTTGCCGCCCCTCACCCTGACCCGCTCCCCATTGCAAGTGCATCATGGCGAAGCCATGCTCCGCATGGACGCAATGGGGAGAGGGAATGAGCGCCCCACATGTCCAATTTAGCCTTCCTCCTGACGCAACTCGTCAATGCGCTCTCGCAGGCCGCCCTCCTATTTTTCCTCGGCGTCGGTCTGACGCTGATCTTCGGCATCATGCGCATCGTCAACTTCGCGCATGGGACACTCTACATGCTCGGGGCGTTCCTCGGCTATTCGCTGCTGCACCATACCGGTAGCTTCTGGGCGGCATTGCTGGTGGCACCGGTCATTGTCGGGCTGCTCGGCACGCTGTTCGAACTGACGATCCTGAGGCAACTCTATCGCCGCGACGCGCATGCCTTCCTGATGGTGACGTTTGGCCTGGCGCTGATTACGGGCGAGGCCGTGCGCCTGATCTGGGGTTCAGACGCGCTGCAGGTGCCGCCGCCCCCGCAACTGGCGGGCGTGGTGTTTATGCTCGATGAGCCATTCCCGGTTTACCGCCTATTTCTGGCAGGCGCCGGCATCGTCGTCGCGCTTGCGATTTGGCAGCTTCTCGAGCGTACGCGGCTTGGCCTGCTGATCCGCGCCACGTCGCAGAACCCTGAAATGGTGCACGCGCTGGGCGTCGACGTGAACCTGGTGCGGTCAGGCGTCTTCGGCATCGGCTGTGGGCTTGCAGCCCTTGGTGGCGTACTGGCGGCGCCGCTGGTGACGGCCGCGCACGGCATGGCGGCGACCGCCGTCATCGACGCCTTCGTCATCGTCATCATCGGCGGCATGGGGAGTTTCCTCGGCTCGCTCATCGGCGCGCTGCTGGTCGCTCTGGTGCAGGTCTTCGGCAACTATTATCTGCCGGATTTCGCGCTTGCCTTCATGTACCTGCTGATGCTGCTGGTGCTGGTCGTGCGCCCGGGCGGCCTGCTCGGAAAGGAAGCGTGATCCCATGCGCCTATCGCTTCTTTTAGGCTTGACTGGCCTCGGCCTGATGATCGCCGCTCCCCTCGGGCTGCCGCCGTTCGCGATGACGCTGCTGACGGAACTGGTCATTCTCGGGCTTTTCGCCATGAGCCTCGATCTGATGGTCGGCTACACGCGCCTCGTCTCGTTCGGGCATGCGGCGGCCTATGGCCTCGGCGCCTACGCCTCGGGTTATCTGCTGCTCAACACACAGACGCCGCTGCCGTTCGTCGTCATTCTCGCAGCGTTGCTGACGGGCGTGATCGCGTTGGGTGTCGGCTGGGTGTGCACGCAAGCGACCGGCGTTTCGTTCTCGATGCTGACGCTGGCCTTTGCGCAATTGCTCTATGCCATCGCCTTCAAGTGGACGTCCGTCACGGGCGGGTCCGATGGGTTGGCCGGCATTCCCCGCCGTCCGGGGCCCTTGGGCTTGACGGCGCTCACCACCAAAGCGGGATTTTACTATTTTGCGCTCGGCTGTCTGGTCATCGCGTTTCTGTTTTGCAAGGTGCTGGTCAGCTCTCCGTTCGGCGCGGTGCTGCGCGGCATCCGCGAGAACGAGGCAAAGACATTGGCGCTCGGCTACAACACGCGGCTCTACAAAATTGCTGTCGTCGCAATCTCCTATGCGCTCGGCGGCCTCGCGGGGGCTCTCTATGCGCCGTTCGCGGGCTTTGCCAACACCGAGCTGCTGTTCTGGCTGTTCTCGGGGCAGGTGCTGATCATGGTCATCGTCGGCGGCTCGGGCACGTTGATCGGGCCGATCCTGGGTGCCGCCTTCTTCATGATGCTGGAACACCAGTTGTCGTCCTATACGGAGGCGTGGGCCTTGTTTTTCGGGCTGGTGTTCATTGCGTTCGTGCTGTTTGCGCCTGAAGGCATCTGGGGGCTGATCAGCCGATGGGGCCGGCGCGGCGCCGTCGCCGAAGTGAAGGGTGGCCAGCATGGCTGACACTGCCGTCAACGCCGCACTGGGGGCGGCCGTGAATACGGCGGCGGGCTCTGGATCATCGGCGACCGTAGCCGCAGAGCCGCTCTTACAACTCGACGGCCTGACCAAACGCTATGGTGCCCTGGTGGCTGTCGATAATGTCTCGATGCAGGTGGCCGACGGCGAGGTGCGCGCGGTCATTGGTCCCAATGGCGCCGGCAAGACGACGCTGTTCCATCTCATCACGGGCGTCGTCAAGCCCACCATGGGCCGCGTCCGTTTCGCGGGCGAGGATATCACCGGCCTCCCGGCGCATCGCATCTGCCAGCGCGGCCTGTCACGGACGTTCCAATTGACCTCGCTCTTCCCGGAAATGTCGGCGCGCGAGAACACGACGCTCGCAGCCCAAGCCCGCCACCCGAGACGCTGGCAGCCATTTGGTGGTAGCGGGGTTTTCAGCCAAGCGCGGGCGGTGGGGGACGCAGCCCTCGAACAACTGGGGCTCGCACACGTGGCCGATCGTCCGGCGGGCCTCTTGAGCCACGGCGATCAGCGCCTGCTGGAAGTCGCCATGGCCATGTCGCAGCAGCCGAAAGTGCTGTTGCTGGACGAGCCGACGCAAGGGCTTTCGGTGGAAGAGACGGCGCAGGCCGTCGATACGCTGGCGCGGTTTCTCGACAAGGCGCGCGTGACAGTGCTGCTGGTCGAGCACGACATGGAGGTGGTGTTCCGCCTCGCCCACAAGATCACGGTTCTGCATCGCGGCGGCGTGATCGCAGACGGCGCGCCCGCCGCCGTCAAGGCCGATGCTCGCGTGCAAGAGGCTTATCTCGGGGGCATGGACTGATGTTAAGTCTCAAAGGCCTCAACACGCACTATGGCGCGAGCCACATCCTGCAGGGTGTCGACCTTGAGGTGCAGAAGGGTCGGATCGCTGCCATCCTTGGCCGCAACGGCGTCGGCAAGACGACGACGGTCAAGACCATCATGGGGCTGGTGCCGGCGAGCGGCGGTTCGGTCGGGCTCGACGGCCAACCGATCACGGGGCTGCCGCCGCATCGCGTCGCCCGCGCCGGCGTCGCCTACGTGCCGGAAGGGCGGCTGATTTTCCCCGACCTCACGGTCGTCGAAAATATTCGTGTCGCCGAGCGCACGCCCGCCAAATCCTGGCCGTTGTCGCGCCTGCTGGCGCTTTTTCCGTCGTTGAACGAGCGGCAACGCAACAAGGGCACGCAACTCTCAGGCGGCGAGCAGCAGATGCTGGCCATCGCCCGCGCGCTGATCAGTGATCCCAAGGTGCTGTTGCTGGACGAGCCGAGCCAGGGGTTGGCGCCGTTGGTGGTGCGGGAACTCGCCCGGATCATTCACCTGCTGCGCGATGCCGGCGTCACCATCCTGCTGATCGAGCAGAACATGAAACTCGCCGAGGCCGTGGCCGACGAGCTGCATATCATGGTCAAGGGTCGCATCGTCTACTCCGCCGATCCCCAGCGCTTTCGCACCGAGGCCGATCAGGTGCGATCGCGATATCTGACGGTGTGAGGGGGGAGCCGCTGCACTCGAAAACGTAGGTGGGGTCAAGCCCTTGCGCGACCCAACAGGGCTTGCTCCGTCGTGAGATGTTGGGTCGCGCAAGTGCGTCCATGCGGAGCATGGCTCCGCCATCACGCTTGACCCAACCTACGAGTGGGCCCTCACCGCGCCGCGACACCCGCGCCTTTCGCCTTCAGGATCGCCAGATCCACGGCCATGCCCATGGCGACATAACCGGCGCGGTTGGGATGCAGTTTGTCGCCGGCGAAATTGGCGCCGGACTGGCCGGCCGTGCTGTCGGGTACGTACTCCGCTTTGATGCCGCCGGTCTCCGGATCGAGGGTTGCGGCGTCGAAATCCACGATGGCGTCGAAGAGCTTGCCCGTCCGCAAGAATTGGTTCAACGCGCGCCGTTTCTCGTCCTGCTCGATGAAGCCGTGGTTGACGTTGTTGCTGCCGAGCGCACTGGTCACGGTCGCCGCGATCAAACGCATCTGCGGGCGTTTGGCGCGGATGTGGCCGACAACCTCGACCAGCGTCGAGGTCACCGTATCGACGCTGGCGTTGCCGTTCTTGGAGAAATCGTTGATGCCTTCGAGCCAGATCATGGCGGCGATTCCCGACAAGCCCAGGATATCGCGGTCGATGCGAGCCTTGGCCGAGGGGCCGCCTGGAAAGGGCTTGGCCGCACTGTATTCGGCGGGCCCTGCGATCTGGTTGCCGCCGATGCCAAGATTGACCACCGCGATCTTGTTGCCGTGAACCGCATAAAGCCGCCGCGCGACCACATCGGGCCAGCGGTCGTCGCCGTTCATGGACGAGGCCGTACCGTCAGTGATGCTGTCGCCGAAGCCCGCGATGGCATAGCTGCCCGCCGGCATCCGCATTTCCAAGGCGTCGAGGAAGAACCACGATGCGGTCGGGTGCGGGAACGACGCTTCGCCCTCCTCCTGGCCCTTGGTGCCTGAGCCTGGCGGCGATACGTAGGACGTCTGCAGCGCCTTGGCATGCCACGTCATCGGTCCGCTTTCGCCCGCGACGTGGAGACTCACGGCCAGCTTGCGGCCCATGAGTTCCGGCGCATTGGGATCGCGAAGGCCAAGCGTGACAGCATCGCTCCACGCCATGGCGCCGGGCGGGATGGTGACCGACGGTTTGCCCGCGAATGTCACGGCGTGGTTCGATCCCTTCAGGATCGCTGCGCCGCCAAGCTGCAAGCCGGCATAGACGCCGTCAAAGGTCACCGGCTTGGTGCCGAAGACATTCGAGAAGCGCAGCCGCGCCTGGCGCCCCCAGACGGTCGGCCGCACAATCAGGCGCAACGTCTGGTCTTTGGCGCCTGATGTGGCCGAGGGAAACGCGAATTTTTGATCTGGCTGCGCCGAAGGATTGCCCGTGGGATAGGGCCCTTGCACGGCGGCGGCCCAACTCACCACCCATGACGCCTGCTGTGCGTCGGCGTTATCTGTCATGAGTGTCACCCCCAGCATGAGCGCGATCAGCGCCCGCAACAGTGCCCGCATTCGCAATCCCCTGATGTCCATGTCGCCAGTCCCGGCATCCCAAGCCGTTATGCCCGGTAGTTCTGCTTGCCGGTGCCGCGATAGAGCACTTTGACCTGCTCCTCGCTGACCATCTTGTGGAAGGCAAGGGCCTCCGGTGAAAGATCGCTGACGGGCCGCGGCTCTGGCTCGAAGTGCCGGAATTTGTCGGTGCCGCGCACCAGCGTGGCCCAGTCCCGCGTACCGACCGCCTGCTTTATATGCGTCGGGATATAGCGGATGGCGAGGCCGATGCGCCGGTCGTCGGACCGGTTGGGTTCCGAGCCATGGAACAGCAGCACGTGATGCAGCGACGCCTGCCCCGGCTTCAATTCGGCGAGTACCGCGTCTTTCTCGGCGACCTCGACCGCGATTTCCTGGCCGCGCGTCAGCAGGTTATTCTGGTCGAATGTATCCTTGTGGCTGACCTGGGTCTTGTGGGTACCGGCGACGAACTTCATGCAGCCCGACACCTTGTTGGCCGGCGAAAAGGCCACCCACACGGTCATCACGTCGGGTGTGGAGAGCCCCCAGTAGGTCGCGTCCTGGTGCCAGGAGACGAAGCCGGGGTTGCTCGCCTCCTTGATGAAGAAATTGG
>JANXRM010000252.1 GCA_025353015.1 Hyphomicrobiales bacterium | reverse complement strand
CGGCGGACATGCGGACTTCATGCGCGGATGTCTGCGATCAAAGGGCGGTCGCGGCATCATTGCCATGGCGTCCACCGCCCGCGGCGGCACGATATCGTCCATTGTTCTGAGGCTCGGCGACGGCATCGTCACCACATCGCGCAGCGACGCCGACGTTGTGGTGACCGAATACGGCGTTGCCGAACTGCGCGGCCGCACCGTCTCCGAGCGCGCCAAGGCGCTGATTGCAATCGCGCACCCGGAGTTCAGACGGAACCTGGAAATCGCAGCGGCGAACGGGTTATATTGAGAGGGAGCGCTTAGTGTTCCGACGCTCTATTCCGTCCAATGATCGATCGTGCCGGGCGACCAGAACGGTACTTCATAGGGAGGCGATCCGCACGAATACTTGGATCGCCATCGCATCCAATTCAACACCGGTTCCCCGGACGAGCACGCGCCGCTGGCGCATCAGCGAGATTCGGGGCCTTTCCCGGCTGTGGTGATCCCGGAGCATCACAACGATCGGAAAGGACCCCAGATCGCCGACGCCGACCAGCGGCCGGCTGGCGTCCGGGGAACCGACGCAGTTAGCGTTGCAATTCTGCTTACTTCGCAGCCTCGTGCATTCGTTTGGCATAGGCCGTCGGCGGAATGCCCCACTTCTTCTCCAAGGCAACGATGGCGCCAGACTTCAGCCAGTCCTTGTGCATGTCTTCGAGCAGCTTCTGGAACGCCGTTTCACCGGTCTTGACGGCGATCGCCCAAGGCGTCTCCATGATTCCCGGCAGGACCATCTGATAGCCCGTCTTCCACTCGTCGTCCGTCAGCTTGCCGACGACGAAGGTCTCGTCATAGAGGTAGCCGAGGCAATCGCCGTTCTTGAGCGCCAGCAGCGGCTTTTCCGAGCCATCAAACGAGATGATGTCGGCACCGTACTTCTGGGCCACATCCTTGTTGTAGAAGGCGCCCGTGGTACCGCAGAGCTTTTTGCCCTTGAGGTCTTCCCAGGCCTTGATGCCGGCATCCTTCTTCATCAACACGTTGACCGCGTCGGAATAATAGAGCGGCTCGATCACTTGCACGACCTTGCGGCGCTCAGGCTTATCCGACATCGTCGCAATCATCAGGTCGATCTTGCCCTGCCCCAGGAACTCCATACGGTTTGCCGAGACGACGGGCACCAGCTCCAACTCGACGCCGAGCTTCTTGGCAACCTCGGCCGCCAGATCCGGCTCCAGTCCGACGATCTTGCCTGAGGGTTCGCGAAATCCAAACGGCTTGTAGTCGGCCTTGACGCCGACGACGAGCTTGCCGCGCTTCTTGATGTCGTCGAGAACGTCGGCCTGGGCGACGGTCGCCAAGCCGGCAGCCGCGATCAGCGCGGCGGCAAAATACCTGAGTTTGATCATGCTGAACTCCCTTTGGCCTTGCATTGCGCGCAAAGCAGACTTTTCGAGCCCCACCCTGCCGGCCGGCACGGTATGCGCTGGACGGCCATAGGCCCGGCCATGCTGATAGCCGATATCAGGCCTTGCGGGCAATCGAACCCCATTCGGCCGTCCCGTCGAACCAATTTACCATCCGCCAATTTACCATCCGCCTTGGCCCCGGCCGCATTCGGCGCTAAGTTGCAGGCGATCGGCTGCCTCAAGGCGGTCTGGTTCTGGTATCCCTCAAATTCAACTAACCCCCAAATTCAACGACGGAGTGCGCCCATGACGATCAAGGTTGGTGACAAGCTTCCCGAGGCGACATTCATGACGATGTCGGCCGATGGTCCGAAGCCGACGACGACGGCTGAATTCTTCGGCGGCAAGAAAGTGGCGTTGTTCGCAGTTCCTGGCGCCTACACGCCAACCTGCAGCAAGACCCACATGCCAGGCTTCGTTGGCCGCGCCGACGACCTGACCAAAAAGGGCTATACGGTTGCCTGCACGTCGGTGAACGATGCGTTTGTTCTCGCCCAGTGGGCCAAGGACTCGGGCGCCACCGGCAAGATCGCCATGCTGGCCGACGGCTCGGCGGATTTCGCGAAAAAGATCGGCCTCGAAATCGATCTGACCGCCCGCGGGCTGGGCGTTCGCTCCAAGCGCTATGCCATGGCCGTCGAGAACGGCGTCGTCAAGGTGCTGAACATCGAGGAATCGCCCGGCAGCGTCGACAAATCGAGTGCCGACACCATGTGCTCGATGATCGACCGGTCGCTCTGAGAGCGTCGATACGATAGGCGATAGGGAGCCTTGTGCTTTCAGGTGCAAGGTTCTAATTTTCTGGCGGTATTTCAGCCGCGCAAGATCATGATTTAATGATATTTTTCGACACAATATGTATCGCGCGAGCGGCCAGGCGGCCCGCTCTGAAAAGTCGGTTGGTCGGGAGAAATTATCATGCGCCTCATCGTGACAGCGGTAACATTGGCCATCGTTGGGACAGTGCTGGCATCGTCGGTCGCGGGACAGCAGCCGGCATCTCCCCAAACGCCGACCGCTGAAACGGCAATCGACGCCAAGGCCAATCTTGCCGCCCCAAAAACCAAGGTAAAATCACCCGGCAAGGCTGTAACAATCGCTCCAGCCGGACCCGTCATCGAGGCCAAGACGATCTTCGGAGCTCTCGGTACACCCGCCCCCCTGCCGCCGCGCGTCATTGGCTTTTACTCGCACGGCTGCCTCGCCGGCGCCGAGCCGATGCCGATCGATGGTCCGCTGTGGCAGGTCATGCGCCTCTCGCGAAACCGCAACTGGGGCCATCCCGACCTCGTGCGGTTACTCCAGCGGCTGGCCACCGACGCCAAGTCCCTGGACGGCTGGCCGGGCCTGCTCGTCGGCGATATGTCGCAGCCCCGCGGCGGCCCGATGTTGACAGGTCATGCCAGTCATCAGGTAGGCCTCGATGCCGATATTTGGCTGACGCCGATGCCAGATCGCCGCCTCTCGGCACAAGAACGCGAGGATCTGGCCGCCACCTCCATGCTCGGCACCGACGATATCCTCGTCGATCCTGCCGTGTGGACCCCGGCGCATGCCAAGCTGATCGTCCGCGCCGCTTCTTATCCGGAAGTCGAACGCATGTTCGTGCATCCCGGCATCAAAAAAGCGATTTGCCTTGAGCCCGGAATCGACCGTGCGAACTTGCGCAAGATCCAACCCTACTTCGGCCACTACTACCACATGCACATCCGCATGGCCTGCCCCAAGGGCAGCACTGCGTGCAAACCGCAGATCGCCCGCGCCGCCGACGACGGCTGCGGCAAAGAGGTCGATCAGTGGATCGCAAATTTCCGCCGCTCGGCCGCCATTGCCGCAGCGCGCCCAAAAGTCGAGCCAAACCCTGATGCACCGCCTGTAAAGCGTGCGGCACCAAAGCCCGGACTGTTGCTCAGCCAACTTCCAGCCGAATGCCGCATGGTGATTGACGCCGGCGCGCCAGGAACGCTGGCCGAGGCCATTGCCAAGGCCAAAGGCGCCGCCACGACGACGGCCTCGGCTCCGGCGGCAAAGTAAATGACCGGCTATAATGAATTGTCGGCATCTCTGGTGTGATCTCGAAATCGTGACGCGCACGTCGATTGAGATTCTGTCGGCCCTCCGCTACGGCTCTACCGGTATTGACCTCTGACCCTGGAACCCGACGGCATGCTCGAGTTCACTCCGGACGCCCCGCTGCTCGTCTTCGGCGGCCCCTATTCCAACCTCCAGGCCACCGCCGCGCTGATCACCGAGGCCGAACGCTTGGGCATCCCGCCGGACCGGGTGATTTGCACGGGCGATGTCGTCGCTTACTGTGCCGATCCCGAAGAAACATCGCGTCGCATCGCGGAGTGGGGCTGCCATGTGATCCAGGGCAATTGCGAGCAGCAGCTGGCGGAAGGCGCTCAGGACTGTGCTTGCAATTTCGAGGACGGCAGCGCCTGCGCGGCCTTGGCCAAAGGCTGGTACCCCTTCGCGCTCGCCCGGGTATCATCTGAAATGCGCGCCTGGATGGGTGGCTTGCCGGAAACACTGCAATTCAAATTCGCTGGGTTGACCTTCCGCGTCGTTCACGGCGGCGTGTCCCTGGTCAATCGCTGGGTTTTCGCGTCGGACGCGGCCGTGCTCGCGGAGGAATGCCAAGTTGCCAGCAGTGACGTCATCATCGCTGGTCATGCCGGGCTACCATTCATCACCCGATCAGGCCACCAGACCTGGTTCAACCCCGGGGTCGTCGGAATGCCGGCCAATGACGGCACGCCCGACGTCTGGTACGGGCTCATCACGCTCGGCCGTGACGGCGTCACCCTCAGCACGCACCGTCTGGCGTACGATCACCGCACCGCCAGTGCCACCATGCGCCGGTTCGGCTATGCCAATGGCTACGCTCGCGCTTTAGTCACGGGCCTGTGGCCGAGCCTCGATATCCTGCCCGAGGCGGAACGCGGCATGACGGGCAAACGTTTGCGGCCTCGCTTGACAATCCTGCAGCGTCAGGTCCCGAAATCAACAAGCGCACAGCCGGCCGCGATTGCCTAAACTGCGTCCATCCCTATCTGATTGAGCGACAGGTCTCCGATGCCAACACTCGACCTCGAAATCGAATACAACAACCGCAAACGCGTACCCGAGCATCCCGCCATTCAGGAGCGCTGGGAAAAAGCGTCCGCGGCTCTGCGTGCGGAAGCCAAATGCGAGTTGGATAAGCCCTACGGGAAAGGCGAGCGCCAGAAATACGACCTGTTCCACCCCAAGACAGGCGCGGCCGGGCCCCTCGTCGTCTTCATTCACGGCGGGTACTGGCAGCGTGGCGACCGCAAGGCATATAGCTTCGTGGCCCGCGAATTCATTGCCCAGGGCGTCAGTGTCGCTGTCCCCTCCTACAGTCTCTGTCCCGCTGTTTCCGTAATTGATATTGTGGGCGAGATGCGCCAGTGCCTGAAGGCACTCTACGAGACAACGAAAAGGCGCGTTGTCGTCACCGGCAACTCTGCAGGTGGTCATCTGACGGCCGCCATGATCGCCACCGACTGGAGCAAGGTCGGCAGTCTGCCTGCCGATCTGGTGCGGTCTGGCTATGCGATTTCAGGCGTTTTCGACCTAGCCCCGCTGATCCCGACCAGCATCAACGACGCCGCCAAACTGGACGCTGCTAAGGCGCGCGAGGCAAGCCCGCTGTTCTGGCCGGCACCATCCCGCAATCGCACGTTCGTTGCCGCGGCCGGTGGCGACGAAAGTCAGGAATTCGTCCGCCAAAGCCTCGACATCACGGCCGCCTGGAGCCGGGCGGGCGTCAAGGCAGAATGCATCGTCGTGCCGTCCACCAATCACTTCACGATTGTCGATGAACTGGTGCGGCCTGACAGCGCCATGCTCGCGCGCATCGTTGCGATGGCGAAGGCCTGAGTTCAACAGGCCGTTCGCCCCTTTCCGCCAATCTTCGGAACTCCGGCTTTTGGGCCCGTCGCCTTCAGAAACGTCAGCCGGGCGCGTGTCCCGGATGCATCCGAGATCAGCGACAGGCAAGCGCCCGCCGTCTCGGCGAGTTTACGTGTGAGCGGTAGGCCGAGGCCGGCTCCGGTCCCGCAGTCACTCGGGATCCCAGCTTGCATGGTCCGCTCCACGATGGCATCCGGAATGCCAGGACCGTCGTCCTCGATCTCCAGCCAGATCTCGCCGTGCGTGGTCCGGCCGGTCCGCGCGGTGACGAGCGCTCCGGGGCCTGCATGGCGGAGCGCATTCGAAAGCAAATTATAGATCATCTGCCGCAGCGCAGTACGCTCGGCGACGATGACCAGCGCACGCGGGGCCAGATCGACGGTCAGAATGATGCCGGCCGTGTCTGCCAACGCACCAAGACCATGCGCCACTTCGGCGACAACGGCACAGACGTCGGCTTTGGCTGGTCCATTTGCGTCGTTTTCGATGGCGCTTTCCGGGTTCCGCAGCATCGTTTCCACGACGCCCAGCAGATGCCGTGCGGTGTCCCGGATGCCGACGATGTAGCCGTGATAGCGCTCATCCTCGACGGCACCGAGATGGCCTTCCGCCATCACATCGGCGGCGGAAAAAATGGCTGAAACTGGTGCGCGCAACTCATGGGCGAGCCGCGCGATCGCCTGGAGCGAGACTTGCGCCGGCCCAACGCCCGACGGTGCCGCGGTCGTCGCGCCAGCATCACCCATGTCCACTTCTGGTAGGATTTTGAGCGTGAACCGCGCGGCGCGTCGCGATGTTCGTTCATAGCGGCAATGCCACCGCAGCACGGCGTTCGGTGCCCAGAACGTCAGTTCGGCCGAGCCGGCCAACGTCGATGTCGCGGCAAGCCGGCGCAAGGTCTGAAGTGCCGGCATCGCGGCATCGAGTGGCACGGGCGAGCGGACTGGTTTGCTGTATCCAAGTTTCCGGCGGGCCCCAGCGTTGGCGCCAATCAGTAGCGCATGCTCGCAATCGACGACCACGAGCGCTGCAGGCACGGCTGTCGCGCCCCGGGAAACGGTCACTGAATCAGAATATTTTTCCTGATAATTCAATGATATCAGCCGATTCGCTGCCTCTCTGCCTGGAACGCTACTTTGATCGGCCCATGCCGTCCATATGGCAAGGCTGGCCGCACGCAATGGCCCACAGGCATTTTTTGACCGCTTTGGCACTAGGGTCTGGCCATTTGCGTTGCTGTCGCAACTCGTTCGCGCACCCGGCAACCCTGTGCTACGTGTTGTGAAGGCGAAGAACGGACCGTGGAGGAGACCTCGCATGAAAGCCGCAGCTAAAGACGTACCGAAATTCGAGATTCCGGAAGCCATGCGTGAAATTGCAGAGAAAAATGTCGAACAGGCACGCGGCGCCTATTCGCAGTTTCTCGACATGGCCCGCAAAGCCCAGGACACCGCCGCCAAATCGACCGATGTCGTGGCCGAGAGCGCCCGTGAATTGCAAGCCCGCACGTTGCGGTTCGCCCAGGATCATGTCGATGCCAGTTTCAGCCTGGCGGCGGACTTGGCGCGCGCCAAAGACATCAAGGACTATTTCGATATCCAGGCGCGCTATGCCCAACGCCAGATGGCCGCTTACACCGAGCAGGCGGCGGAGCTGAGCCGGTTGATGACCGAGATGGCCCACAAAGCGCCCCGTAAGAAATAGTTTGCCTTCTCGAACAGGCGGCGCCAGCCTCTGTTATATGCAGCCGCTCAATGTCGCAGCATGGCCGCAAGGAATGCGGCTGTGTGAGCGTTGATTTTTCGCTCGACGACACCATATCGCATAGCAACAAAGTCGCTAAAAAAAAGGAAAGAAGTCGGTGCCCTCATGTGGGGCCGACTCCGGGGACGCCAGATGGGTCCACGGGAAACTGTCGAAACAAGGTCGCTTTCTGAAAAGGACTTTGCCACCATGACCCGTATGACGCTGCTGTCGAGCCCAATGTTGCTCGGCTTCGAAGAAATCGAGCGGCTGATCGACCGCGCCGGCAAGAACAGCAACGATGGTTACCCGCCGTACAACATCGAGCGGATCGTCCGCTCGGAGCCGGCGCCCGAGACGCTTCGGATTACGCTGGCCGTGGCCGGATTCAATCGCAGCCAGTTGGAAATCACGGTCGAGGATAGCCAATTGATCGTGCGCGGCCGCCAGGAGGACGACAAATCGCGTGAATACTTGCATCGCGGCATTGCCGCGCGACAGTTTCAACGCACATTTGTCCTGGCAGATGGCATCGAAGTACGGTCGGCCGATCTGGAAAACGGCCTTTTGATCGTTGATCTCGTCCGGCACGAGCCCGATCGTTATGTCCGTAAAATCGAAATTGGACATCAAAAAGCGCGATCCTGATGCCAGTCTGCTACAGGCGTAGGTCGCGAATCATCCGAAGATGCGCATAAGCAAGTGATTTGGATGCAATGGTACCGCATCCGGCCATTTGTTGAATGACGTGCCTCAGGCTACTAAGCAGGAAGGTGTGGCGTCATGGAACAGCCAAGAAAGAGAAGCACTAAGCGTAAGTCCGCCGCGCCGCCCGTCGTGCCGATGATGAGCGAGCATGAACTGGCACGGCTGGGCGATGGGCAAATCGCATACATCCGGATGATGACCACGAAGCAAGCGCGGTCACTGTTTCCGATGATCGAAGGACTACCACGGAAAGGCAGTCTGTTTGCGCTGCATAGCGCCGACGGCACGCCGATTGCGCTCACGGACAGCCGCCAGGCGGCCGTTGGCCATGCCCGCGAAGGTGAACTCGAAGTCGCCAGCATCCACTGAAGTGTTGCCGGCTGCAAACCGGCTCAAGAACGCTGCCGCAGCTGATCTCCCTGCGGCAGCGTTTTTCTTGCCCGGCGTGCGCTAATGGGGCGTTTGCTAATAGGGCGTCGCCTCAAGCGAGCGGCAATCCCTCGTATTGATAGGGCCAGCCTGCGAGGCCGCCCTTCAACGAGCTGGCCTTTAAGCCCAACTGGCGCATGAGGAAGGCGGCTGCGACTGAGCGACGGCCCGTGCGGCAATAAACGAGATACTCCCGATCAGGCGCCAATCCACGGGCACGCTCGCGGATCGACTCGAGTGGCATCAACCGCGCATTCGGGAGCCGCCAAAGCTCCCATTCCTCCTCGGTCCGGCAGTCGACGATTTCCATGAGGCCTTGTTCGATCCGGCGCTGCGCTTCATCGGGCGAAATCTCGGCAACCAGACCTGGCTTCAGCAGCTGATCGAAATCGTATTTGTCGAGCCTCAAGACACGGCCGTCGGCGGTCATGCGCACCGTTGCGTTGCGCGGATCGCCCTTGAGCAGTGCTTCCTCGCCGAACGATGCGCCCGGCCGCAATCGGGCGACGGGCCCGCTGTGCTGCCGTCGCACGACCTCCGCTGTGCCGCTTTCGATTACATAGAAAAAATCGCCCGGCTCGCCCTCTTCAACGACGGTTTCGCCAGCCCTGAAATCCCACGTCTGCATCGCCTCGGCACAGCGAACGACCTGGTCGAAGGTCAGGTGCTTGAACGGTGGCGAAGCGATCAGTGCCGCTGCCCGCTCGCGCACGCTATCCTTGAGACTGCCGAGACTGCGCGCTTCCTGCGCGCCCGAAAGGACGGCATCGAGCCGCCCCCCGTCGATGACCAGATAAACCGAATGCCGCGTCAGTTTCACGGCGGCGCCATGCGGGATCGTGTAAAGGATCGCTGGTTCGCGTGCGCCTCCATCGACGCTCAGGATGGCGAGGTGATCACCAGCCCCGTCGTTGGCCAGCATGTGCAGGCCGCCTTCCAGGAGAACGACAAGATCTCCCGGTTTCGCTGGCACAGCGTCCGGCACATCGCCCGTTGCAACACCGGGACTTCCGACCAGATCGCTCAGCCCGGCGTCCGGCAGATGAGCGAAAAGCCGCGTCCGCCTGAGTTTGTTGGTAATCGGTTCCATGCTGATTGACATGCTCGCTCGAAGCTGGCGCAAACTGCCACGATCAACAGCATATCACAGCGCCGGTCTGTCTCCAGCTGCCAGCTGACGACGCTGAGTTGGACGGCCCTACTGTCCACCCAAGGGCGGAAACTGCATACCCTTGGGCACACCCGGGATAAGCGGCGGCGCCTTCGGCTGTGGCTGTGCTTGTTGCGTTTGCTGCTGCTGCTGCTGCTGGGACCGCCGTTTGGCGTAACGCGAACGGCTCGGCGCCGCCTTGAACCGCCGCCCGCCCGGCCTGACGCCCGTCACGGCGGCGGGTCCTGTTTGTGCATTGGCCGGCCGCTGCAGATCCGGCACCATCGCGCGCTGGCGGGCCGATTCCATCAACTGCGCCCATAGCGCCAGCCGCCACTCGTCGAGGCCGTCGACTTGCACCCGCGAGAGCAACTGCCTCGCCGCCTCAGGCGAACCCTGGTCGACGGCGTCCGCAGCCAGCAGCAGAGGGTGATCTTTCAGCGTATTGATATCGATGGCCTCGCGGACCTGCTGGAACAGCTTGACCTCGCCTATGGCGCGCAAGGACTCTGCGAGCGTCACCAGTTCACCCTGCCCGACACGCGACAATCCGAACGATTTTGCGCCATTGAACGCCAGTTCGGGATCTTCGGCATCGAGTGCCGCGGCAACGAAGCGTTGCGCCAGATCCGGATCACGTATTTTTGCAGCCTCGAGCCAGCCCTTGAGGTAGGAGCGTGCAGCGACCACCTCTTCCCGGTCCAGCATCAGCTCAGCCACCGCCAGCGAGACACTGTCGCCCGGCGCACCAGCCTCGCGCGCCAGCGTTATCGCCAGATCGTGCCGCTTTTCCTTGGCGAGATTGTCGATCAGCAACAAAACCAGGACATCGTCGCGGCTGCCTTTGAGCCAGCGGAGCGCCCGTTTCTGAGCTTCTTCGGCTTGGCCCGCCGACAGCAAGGCCGTGAAGAACAGCAGCCGATCCCGATCGACTTTCAAGCGGCGCCGGTCATCGACCGAGCGCAGCAGGTTGGAGGCCTGCGCCAGATCGCCGTCGGCCGCCATCAGGTAGGCAAACCGAATGATGTCGTCCGGCCGGCGATAGCCTTTCTGCTGGCACTCCTTCATCGACGACTGCTCTTCGGCAAAATTGCCGTTCAGCCGGTGGATCCCGATCAGTTCTTTGCAAAGTGGCTCGGAGTAACGGATGTCGAGCTGGCCTTTGAGGGCCGCGAGATAGGCCGGCTCGTTCTGTGTCAGCTTGTAGAATTGCGCGAGTTGACGCTGCACCTGGGGATCGCGAGGCCGGAGGCTCGCCAGCATCTCGAGCGTCTGCTTGGCCTTCGCGAGATCGCCGAAATGTTCGTAAAGCCGCTGCAGCTGAAACAGCGACCGTTGCGAACGGTCGCCCTGTGCAAAGCGCTGTTCCAGGATCTGCAAGGCTTGCCGGTTTTTACCGTCACGCTCCAGCGCTGCAATCCGTTCGCCATCGCCCGGCAGCACGAGATATCCAACCGCCAGCGCGCCGGCAAAAATCGCGCCCATCACCAGGATATGCGGTTTCAGCCAGGCCGGTGCGAGCCGCGTGAAAAGACCGTCGGCAAATGGCTCCGCCAGGGTCGAAGCGAAGCCGGAATGCATCTTGAAAATTTTAATCATTGCATCGCATCCGGATCGTCAGCGGCTCGATGGCCTCCACCGGGATCGTGAACTGCAAACGGCCATTGGCATCCGCAACAACCGGCCCCTCGTGCAGGATTTGAGTGCCACGCTCGGCTGCGACGGTAAAGCTGCGGCCAGCTTTGGTCTGCCAGATCATCTCACCCGGGCCGAAACCTTGCGCGTCCGTCCGGAACCCGCAGCCTTCCGCGATTTGACGCGACAACATCCATCGGCTCTCCACCAAGGTCGTCGCGGTCCCCGATGGGGACGGGGGCTCAGCGTCGGCGCGGGATCGCAGCGTGACAATGGCCCGTTCGACGGCCGGATCGAGGGTTACAAGCAAGGCTCCCTCATGTCGATTGGCCCCGAAGACGCCCGTGCTGCGCCCGAAATCGACCGCCAACTGCTCGGCGGCGTCGAAGCGCACGGTCTGCAAGGCGCCGCGCCCGGTAACGGCCCAGGAAAAAAGATCGACCTGCTCGATCTCGGTCACAAAGAAATCATCGGCGATGCGGGCATAGTGCGACGCTGTCGTCGGCACCACGGCGCTCTTGCGTGCGATGTCCAGGAAATGCTTGACGCTGGCCAGCGCCGAAGTCTTCTCGCCGGAATACATATGGTAATAGAGATTGAACGGCTTCAAGCGTCGTGGCCGCTCGGTATTTGTCAGCGTGTGCTCGAGCATGAAGTACCCGTAATAGGGTCCGGTCCAATCATTGGTATAGGTATTCTCGTTGCTGTTACCTGAATAGATCTGCCGCTCACCACCCGTAAGGCGCGAGATCGGCGGCACATAGGTAATCGAGGGGTATTCACGATCCAATCGGGAATCGCCGCCGTTCAAATTCTGAATGCCCGCTTTCCGCAACTTTTGGATCGCCTCCGGGAACGGCGTCGTATCACCGCTCCAAAGCATGATCTTGGCGCGTTTACCCGCTGGCGCCAGGCTTTCCGCCACGGCCAGCGAGCCCAGCATCTCCAGATCGAGATCGAAAGGCTTGCGCAGGTAGGTGCGGGGAAGGTCGTCCGTCGTCGCCACGTACTTGTCGAAACGGTCCGCTGGCAACTCCTTCCTCGCCATCGTCGTAATGGTTCGGGTGAAGCGCTCTCGCATCGAGATGTCTGGTGGCTGATATTGCTCCACCTTCGCCAACTCCGCCTGCCGGTCATAAAACTGGAAGAATTGCCAATCGTAGGGGTGGGTATAGGTGTGCGATGCGACTTCGACTTGCGGCATGCCGAACAGGGTCCGCGCGATCGTCCGCGCCGCTGGATTGCCGCCAAGCTCGATATCCGTGTCGCCGGCGATCAGCCCGACCGACACTGGCAGATCGGGATAAGGTTGGATGGCCTCCCGGGAGATGACTTCTGCCGAAAGGCGTTGCGCATCCCGATGCCCTTCAATTTCGGTCAAGTTGTTCCAGCCGTCACCGTCGATATGCGAGAAATAGATCCGGCGGCCTGAGAGGGTGGTGGTATCGGGCACGGGAAATCTCTCCGCTCCGAACGCTGCCTTGAAAAACGCGAAAGGATTTAGGGTCCACCGGACGCGGTCGGTATTGGGCTCATAAAAGATCGTGTAGCTGAGCGACGCATAGCCGCCGCCGGGACTGGTGGCGATCAAGGCGGCCTTGGCCCGGCCACCCGCAGCGGGTGCATCGACGACGAGATGTTGCTGCACCTCCGAGCCCTTGGCCAGAACCAATGGAAACCCGGGCAAAACCTTGTCGAGCGGCCTTTCGAACCCGACGAAGTCAGGGTTCTGTTCGGCAACGAACGCCTGCCACGTCAGGTCAATGTACTCGCCTGTATGCTCAAGCCCGATGCGGCCAAGCAAACGGTTGATCTTGGGCAACAGCACCCCGGATTCCGGCGGCGCCACCTCGCCGAGAATGACCAGCTTCAACCCCCGCGCGGTCGCCTGGTCGAGCCAGTCGACGAAGGTGTCCGGTCGCCGCAATGGCTCGATCAGCCACGTCAAAACGCCGCGATAGCGATCCAGCGACGACGGGTCCGGCAGCGTCGAATTCACATCGTGATAGACGACGCGATAGCCAAGGTAATTGAGCGGCAGCTCCGCGAACTTGTGAATGCGCGTCTCCGACGGCACGCGTTCACGCCGGCCGTCGTAGAGAGCCAGGATGTCCCGCTTCACGATGCGGCCGGAAAACTCGATCTCGAGCGCCGCCACGGGAGGAACCAAACTCGCGACGGCGGCCAGCCATAGCGCAATCCCGAGGACTAACGGCCGCCACGACTGGAACATCGGCTTCCTCGCGAAGTTGGCGACCGGTAAAATGTCGGGTGCTGCGATGCGTAGTGACATGCCGGACCCGCATGATTTTCACTAGTGTCCCACCGGCAGATGACGCTATTCTGTCCGGCATGTCGACATCGCCATCGGATATCACAGTTTCGTCGTGTTCGCGCAATCCGCCCGATGGCGTGCCGTGCACCTTTTTCCCAACCAAGGGTACGAATGCCTCGCTCGCTGGCAAGCCAGCGATTCGCGTTACGATCCCAACATGACGGCGGGACGCGCTGGAAGGACCGGAGCGACGAGCGGGAGGCGCACGTGAACCTGGTTATGCTCGCACGGAACCCAAGTCTTTACTCGCATCGGCGCATTGTCGAGGCGGCCCGTGCACGCGGCCATGCCATCGAGGTGATCAACACCTTGCACGTGCATATGAATATAACATCCAACAAACCGGTCCTCCGGCACAACGGCAAGACGTTGCCGATCTACGACGCCGTCATTCCGCGCATCGGCGCTTCGATCACCAACTACGGTCTGGCGGTCCTGCGCCAATTCGAAATGCAGGGCGTCTATCCCCTGAATGAATCGGTCGCGATTGGCCGCTCGCGCGACAAACTGCGGGCCCTGCAATTGCTGGCGCGGGCAGGCGTCGGCCTGCCGGTGACGGCCTTTGCCCATGGTCCCCGGCAAGCCGAGGACGTGGTGGCGGAAGTCGGCGGCGCCCCGGTGGTGATCAAATTGCTCGAAGGCACGCAAGGCATGGGCGTGATCCTGGCCGAGACGGAAGCCTCCGCCAAATCGATCATCGAGGCGTTCTCGGCGGCCAACGTGAACATTCTGGTGCAGGAATTCGTCCGCGAAGCGTCCGGCGCCGATATCCGCGCGCTGGTGATCGGCGGACGCATTGTCGCCGCCATCAAACGCACCGGTCGCAAGGGTGAGTTCCGCTCCAATTTGCATCGAGGCGGCAAGGCCGAACCCGTCGAAATGACAGCTGAGGAAGCGGCGACCGCGCTCAGATCGGTGGAAGCGCTGGGGCTCAACGTCGCCGGCGTCGATATGCTGCGGTCCAGCCGCGGCCCCTTGGTGCTCGAGGTCAACGCGTCGCCCGGGATCGAGGGCATCGAGAAGGCCACCAGCGTCGACATCGCCGGCGCCATGATCGATTTCCTGGAGCAGCGCGCCACCCCCGGCGACACCCAGACCAAGGGCAGCGGCTAAAGCCGTTAGCCCAAGTTACTGCCCCCCATCATTGACTGAAGCGTCACTGACCCAAGCCCGAGACCGCCGTGAGAAGCTCGGCTTTGACGGCAGCCGTCGATGCGTCGCCCGGTGCCAAGGCTTCGGCTTTGGCCAGATCGGTCAGCGCCTCCGGATATTGTTTCAGCATGGCGTAGGCCCGGCTGCGGTTGTTGTAGGCCGGCGCGAATTCGGGGCTGATCTCGATGACCCGGCTGTAATCCGCGACGGCGCGCACGAAATCTTTCTTCAGATGATAGGCGCGGCCGCGATGAAAGTAGGCGCCGGGAAACATCGGCCGGCGTTCGAGAGCCAGCGAAAGATCTTTGATCGCTTTGGCGAACTCACCCTTGTCGATCAAAATTTTGGCTCTGGAGTGATAGGCGGAGGCAAAGCTCTGATTGAAGCGCACGGCCTTGTCGAAATCGGCCAGCGCCCGCACCGCATCCCCGGCTTTGAGATGGGCCTGCCCGCGCTCGTGATAGGCGAAGGCATACTCCGCATCGATCGCCAGTGCCGTTGCGTAATCCTCGAAGGCCGCCTCGAGCAACCCGATGTCGCGACGGGCATTCGCGCGCAATACGAAGATCGGCGCCCGGGTTGCATCCGCCACGGTTGCCCGGTCGAAGTACGTCAGCGCTTCCAGATATTCCTTCAACGCTGCGTGCGCGATGCCGCTGTTGGCCAGGGCCATGGCATCAGTTGGTGCCAGAACCAGCGCCCGGCCGAAATCCTCGAGGGCTGGGATCATGTCGCCCTTTTGGCCGAAGGCAACGCCGCGATTGATGAAAGCCGTGACGCGCTCGTGACTCTCCCGTTCCTCCTGCTCGAGCACGAAACTGCAACCCACGATCCGCTCGTCGGCGATCTGCGAATAGCACTCCTCCCACGGCGTCAGTTGGGGCAGGGGCGGCAGTCCATCGGCATCGCGGTCAGGCGCCGCATGAGCCGCCCTCGCGAAAATTGCCGTCCCGAGGGTTGGGATCGTCAGCAACAGAGACATCGCAATCACAGTAAAACGCGGCACTGGAACACTCCCGGGCAACGAGCACCGTCAAGGATCTGCCCAGTAAAAATATTACTGGCACGACACTTGCGGATTGAACGAGACCCGAAGTCTAAGGCAGAGACACCGCAGAACCGTGAAACATCAGGTCATTCTTCCGGTCACGGTTAATTGAACTTTAGCGCGATACGCAGGTTGCCAAATGAACGGTGAGCATTTATTATCGAGACGATCGGGAACGTAATGATCGGTCAGCTTGGCCCGCGGTCGTGCGATCCGGTCGCGGCAAGTGGGCGCCGCCGGATAACTGAGAAAAGAACGGCCCGTGGAAGTTCTCCATCTTCAAGGATAGATGTCTTCAGGGATAGAGTGATGCGTAGCAATGGCGGGAGTGATGCAATGCGCCGAAGGACCGTTCTCGCATTGGCGATGGCCGGGGCCGTGATGTCAGGTCAACCGGCGCATGCCCAGTTTCAACCGCCGGCGCCGCCACCGGGGCGGCTGCAGACGCCCAACGCGCCGCAACCGAGTTTGCCGCCATCAACCGCTGCGCAACCGTCGTCCCCGGCAGGCGCTGCATCCGGCGCTCCGGCCAATACGGCTGGAGGGGCTCCACAAGTTCTCCCCCCGGCTGACCCCAACGGGCGGCCGCTCGCGCCGCGTCCAACTCAGCCCGCGGCCGTCGCACCGCGCGCAGCGCCGGCAACAACCGCCCAACCAGCAACCGCCCAACCCGTCGCCCAATCCGCCGCGACGCCCAACCCCGCAACCGCAGTACCACCCGACGTCGGCGTCGTACCCCCTGAAATGGCACGTTGCACGACCCAGAATACGCCGGCATCGATCGATGCCTGCCGCAAGGTGATCGAATCCCGCCGTGTTCCGCGCGATGTGTTGATCATGGCGCACATCAACCGGGCCAATGCGCTGCTGGCGCGCAATGAGTTCGACGCAGCCCTGGCCGATCTCAATGAGGCGATCCGGCTCGATCCCCGCAACGTGCAGGCTATCGCGTTGCGCAGTGGCGCCAATGCTCGCAAAGGCGATGTTCCCCGTGCTATTGCCGACACCACCACGGTCATCGGTCTGGAAAGCAACCCAGAGCAGGCATTGCGCGAACGGGCCCAATTGCACCAGCGCAATGGCGACTTGGACCGGGCGTTGGCCGATCTCGACACGGTGCTCGGTCGCAATCCGCGCGACGCCGCCAGCTTGCAGTTGCGCGCAAGCATTCACGCGCAGCGCGGCCAAACCGCCCGCGCCCTGGCCGATCTCGACGAAGCCATCCGCATCGATCCAAACAGTCTCCTTGCTTACGCCGACCGCGCAGACGTCCGCATTCGCGAGGGCAACCGCGATCGTGCGATCGCCGACATCAACGAGGTCGTGCGTCTCGATCCGAGAAATGCACGCGTTCTGGCATTGCGCGGCCGGCTCAACCAGGAAATCGGCCAGACGGCGTTGGCGTTGGCGGATCTCACCGCCGCCATCGCTCTTGATCGCACGAATATCGAGTTTTTCGTGCAGCGCGCCCGCATCTACTGGTTGACCGGCGATGCTGTACGCACCATTTCAGACCTGAACGAGGTGCTTCGACGCAACAATCGCCACGCTGAGGCCTACCGTATTCGCGGCTTGGCCCACGCGCGGCGCGGAGATACCAACAACACCGTCGCCGACTTGACCCGGGCTATCAATTTGAACGTGCGCGATGCTGAAGTTTATCTGGCGCGCGCCGATGCCAACGTGCGCCGGAACCAAAGAGCCGCCGCCATGGCCGACTATCGTGCGGTTCTCGCAATCGACGCCGGCAATCAGCTGGCCCGCGATGGCTTGAGGCGGCTCGGGCAATGAACGTTACAATAGAACATTTGTCACACCGCAAGCTTGAGGGCACCTGTGCCCGAGGATGTCATCCATGACTTCGCAAGCGACCGTCCGCACGTCTCGTTACTCCCTGATCCAGGTGATCGCCGCGACCGCATTCCTTTTCGGCCTGCCAATGGGCATGGTGCACGCACAGCAGGCGCCACCTGCAAAAAAGGCGCAGCAGGGTAAGCAAGCGCCAGCCGCACCGCCGGCCCGGCCGGCCGCAGCGGCAACGTTGACTCCGGCAGCGCGCGCGCAGTTGGACCGCGACGTCGAAACATGCTTTGCCGGCCGCGACCTCGCCACATTGGAACGCGCTTGCACGAATGCACTCGCGAACCAATTGAGCGTCGTCGGCCTTGAATCGGTGAGCCGCGGGCACTTCTATTTCAATCGTTCGTCGGCTCGGATCAACGCTGGCGACATCCCGAGTGCCATCGAGGATTTGAAGAAGGCCATCGCGGACGATTTCAAACCGCACATCGCCTATACGCAGCTCGGCCAGCTCTATCTCAACCGGCAGGCCGACGTTGCCAATGCGGAGACCAGCTACCGCAAAGCTTTGGAGCAGGACCCATCCTACCGCGACGCCCGTATTGGCCTCGCCCTGACGCTGCTGCGCAAGCGCGACGCCGGCGGCAAGGCTGACGTTTCGGGCGCGGTACGCGAGTTGAATGCCGCCATCGAGCTGAGCCCGCAGGATCCCGAACTGCACTACCAGAAGGGACTTGCGCTGGCGCAAGGCACCTCGATCGACGACGCCATGAAGAGCCTCGACGAGTCATTGCGGCTGCGGCCAGGATATGTCGATGCCTTGATCGCGCGCGCCCAGCTCCGGATGGACCGGGGAGAGGGCCCGAAGGCCGTCGAAGATCTTAATACAATCGTCGCCAGCAACCCGGGCGATGCCACTATGCTCGCGGGGCTGGGCTTGGCCTACTTGCAGCTCAAGCAATACGATCGCGCGGTGCAGCTGTGCGACCAGGCGTTGCGACGCGACGTGAAGCACGTGACGGCCCACGTCTGCCTCGGCTACGCCTATACGAATCAAGGCGTGATCCAGAAGGCGGAAGAGGCCTTCGAGCGGGCGCTCCAGTGGGACGATAAAAGCGTCATTGCCTACATCGGGCGCGGCTATATGCGCAAACGTTCCGGCAATTTCGCGAGTTCCGTTGCCGATTTCGATCGGGCCCTTGCCCTCGATCGCAATTCGATCGAGGCGCTCCTGAACTTGATTTCGCTCTATACCGACAGCGGCGACCTCGACAAGGCATTGCGATCCTTCGACGAGGCCAACAACATCAACCGGAAGGACGCCCGCGCCTATTATCTGCGCGCATTCGTCTGGGCCTTGAAGAACGACCAGGCCCGCGCCAAACGCGATATCGACACTGCGTTTGGCCTCGTCGGCAATGCCGAGTCGGATGCTTATCTGGCGCGCGGAACTGTGAGCTATTTCCTGAATGATGCACAACGCGCCCTACCGGATCTGCGCGAGTCGGTCCGGCTCAATCCCGACAATGGCCAGGCCCACCGGTTCCTGGCGCGCACGCTGTTGAAGCTCGGCAATATTCGCGATGCCGAAACGTCGTTGAAACGCGCCCACCAATTGCTGCCGAATGACTGGAACGTCATGCGCGTGTGGGGATTGCTCGAACTACAGCGCAATAATTTCGATAAAGCCAAGGAGCAACTGGACCGGAGCCTGGAGCTGAATGGCGGCTTCATCGAGGGTTATGTGACACTCGGCAAAGCCTATGAAGGTTTGCGCAACCCAGAGCTCGCCAAAGCGCAATACCAGCTTGCGCTCACGAAGCTTGACTACGACAGCGACGGCCCGCCGGCCCGCGAGGAAGCAAAGCGCCGATTGGCGGCCTTGAACCAGCCGGCCGCTGCCGCACCGCCCGCGCCAGTAACGCCGCCACCGGCAAAGGCGATCCCGCAGGCAGCTCCGCCAACCTCGCCGGTGCCAACAGCAGCGGCTCCGAAAGCTGAACCGAAGGTGGCAGTGGCCCCATTGCCTGCGGCCCAGAACCCGGCCCAGAACCCGGCATCGAATCCGGCATCGAATCCGACGCTCTCACCTGGAAGCCAGCAGCCCGCGCCACCGCCAGCAGCAGAACGGCCGCAGGGGGACTCGCTGATGTGTCGCCTTCTCAAGAATTTTTCCGGCCACGCCCGCGACTATACCGGTCTGCGGATCGAAACGGGGTGCGGGCCGCAGTAACGTCTGTTACGCCGGCCGTGCCATCGCCTCAGCTACCAATTCGGCAATCGCCATGGAGGCCGTCAAGCCTGGGCTCTCGATGCCAAACAGCATGACCAGTCCGTCCAGCCCGTGCGTTTCCGCTCCATGCACCATGAAATCCGGCACGGGCTCACCCTCGCGATAGAGCTTGGGCCGGATACCCGTGTAGTCGGCGTGCAATCGCGACGGATCGAGCCCCGGATAGTACGTGCGAATGAACCCTAGGAACTTTTCGAGTTTCGTTTCGTCGAAGCTGTAGTCGATCTCGGGGATCCACTCGATGTCGGGCCCGAATTTGCAGCGCCCACCGATATCGACGGTGACGTGCAGGCCGAGCCAAGCGCCATCCGGCATCGGATAGATGTGCCGACCGAACGGCGAACGACCGGAATAGGCGTAGTACTGACCGACGGCGTAGTAGGTCTCGGGTGGGCGGTAGTTGCTGTCCCAGACGAGGGTGCGCGCCAACTTCGAGGCATGCAAACCGGCTGACAGCACGAGCTTGCGGCAGGTGATGCGGCTACCGGTGTCGCCAGTGTCGCCAGCACCCGTCACGACCTCGAAGAGACCGCCGGCGGTGCGCCCGAGACGCGTGACCGGCGTGTTCAAGACAACCTGCGCTCCCGCTGTTTCCGCATGCCCCTCGAGCGCCAGCATCAATCCATGACTATCGATGACGCCCGTCGACGGCGACAGCAGGGCTGCGACACACGCCACCTCGGGCTCGATGGCTTTTGCTTCCGCTGCTGTCAGCGGCACCAGATCATTGACGCCGTTCTTGATGGCCGTCTCGTGGATCGCCTTCAATTTGGGAAGCTGGCCTTCGCTTGTGGCGACCAGCAGCTTAGTGATCGCCTTGTGCGAAACGCCGTTCTCGGCGCAGAAGCGGTAGAGTTTCGCTTTGCCATCGACACACAACTTGGCGCGTAGCGATCCCGGTGGATAATAAATGCCAGCGTGGATGACCTCGCTGTTGCGAGACGAGGTCTCAGAGCCGATGATATCGTGTTGCTCCAGCACCATGACATCCTGGCCGCGGAGGGCTAACTCGCGAGCGATCGCCAGTCCGACGACGCCAGCCCCGATCACAATGGTCTCGACATCGGCAGTCATGCAGTCTCCTTGCGGCTTCGGCGCTATGGCGGGTGATAGCCCGGATCATCGGACGAATTTCTGATCGCACGATTTCCAATCGAACTCCAGATTCTCCTGCGGCGCGTACGGCCGTCCAAGGCAAGGCCGCGCAACCGGCGTCTGCCCACAGTTTTTACGAGGCTAGGCCTTAACTCCGATGCGCGACTCGGTTCACTATTAATGGTTGTGCACGCGTTCCGGCCGGTGATCTCTACGATGGACCTTATTTTTCGCGTCATAACCGCGGCTCATGCCAAGGGGACGCATCACCGTCTGGCCCTTGATGGAATTGCCAAGCTTTCAGGCCCTGATGCCGAACGTTGGCAACGGCTGTTCCTGAAACATGCAGCGACGCTTGTCGAGGGCTCGAAGGCGCCGGACGACAAATTCAAGGACTTCAAGAACCACGTTCTGCACCCACGCGACGGCTTTTGGGGCGGTGCCGTTGCGGCCGCCCAGCGTTGGTACGCGGAACTCGTGTTGGCCCTGGCCAAAGGCGATTGGGCGACCGCTGCGAATGCGGCTGGTATTCTCAGCCACTACGTCACCGACCCAACGCAACCGTTCCACACCGCCCAATCGGAGGCTGAAGGCTCGATCCACCGCGCCTTCGAATGGAGCGTCTCGCGCAGTTATGACGACTTGAAACGCATCGCGGCCGCTGATGCGGCCCGAACCATCGACATTCCCGGCGGTGACGACTGGCTTGAGCAGGTGCTGCACCGTGCGGCCTCCGACGCAAACGCATCTTACGAGAAGCTGATCGCGCACTTTGACATCACGCGTGGCGTCGTCGATCCGCCATCCGGCCTCGACGTCGTGGCGCAGCGCATCATTGGCGAACAGTTGGGGGTGGCGTCGGCGCTGTTTGCTGCCGTCGTCGATCGTGCCATAGCTGATGCCAAGGCGACGCCTCCCGACGTGGGGCTGTCGCTCGAGTTGATCCTGTCGACCCTGCGAATCCCTGTCACCACGCTCTTAAAGAAAATCGCCGATGGCCGGGAACGCGCACTGGTCGAGCGCATCTACGACGAGCTGATGGCCACTGGCACGGTCGAAAAGAATTTGCCCGAGGACGATCGCGCGATCAGGGATCTCTACGCCACCGAGGTTCTGGGCCAGAAGCCGGATGTACCGGCAGCGAAGCCCAGTCTGAAAACGAGCCGCATCCCGACGCAAACATTGCCACCGCCGACGTCAGCGCTGTCGCGCGCAGCGCCTGCCCCGGGCGTCCGCGAAGTGCCGCTGGAGGAGCCAGCCCGCCCAGCCCCCCGCGCCGCCGATCAGGCCACGCCGCTGCCGCCCGTGTCGCGCTTTCGCGGCGAGCCGGCCGAAAACCATGGACCGGGTCAAGTCGCGGCATCGAACATCGTGCCCGTCGTGGCGCTCGTCGCGCAAAATGATGAGGCGCCTGCGCACCCACATCGAAGCCCGCATCGCGAAGCCTCCGGTCTTGCGACCGCCGCGGCTGCCGCTGCATCGATCGCGGGGCTCTCGACCCATCGGAGCAACGCGCCCACCGCAGCCCGCATCCATCTGACGCCGGTCCAGGATATCGTCGACGCGCCCTCCATCGGTCCGAAGATGGCGGAGCGGCTGGTTCCGATCGGCCTGAAAACGGTGGCGGATTTGTTGGCCGCGAAGCCCGACGATGTCGCCGGCCGCCTCGCCTTCCAAAGCGTCACGACGCAAACCGTGCGCGATTGGCAGGATCAGACGCGGCTGGTGTGCACAGTCCCCGGCTTGCGCGGCACGCACGCGCAACTGCTGGTCGGCGCCGGTTTTCGCACGGTCGATGATGTTGCGGCCGCCGAGCCGGACCAGTTCTGTGCGCGTGTGCTGGCCTATGCCACCGGCATCGAAGGCCAACGCCTGCTGCGCCACGGCGATCCGCCTGACGTGGAGCGCATCAAGTCCTGGGTCGAGAATGCGCGCACCGCAAAGGCTGCGTAACGCATTCAAGCCAGTCGTTTCCGCATCAGCATTTCGTCTGAGCCGTCGATCGTGAGATCGTCGAGCTGTGCGACGTGCGCAAATCCTTGCGCGTGATAAAAGCGTTCGGCGTCTGAATTGAAACTCGAAACACAGAGCCAGATATTCCGGAACTCCGCCCGTCGTGCCTCGGCCTCGAACCAAGTGAGAACCACGTCACCAATGCCACGGCCGCTGAAACCGGGCAGCAGCCCTAGAATATTGAGGTACGGCCCTGCGAGCCAGGGATTGCGCACCACGACCGTGCCGGCGATCGCGTTTGCTGCGATGATCTGATAGCGCGAGGCGCCATCCTCGGTGCTGCCGAGAAATGTGGAAAAGCGTTCAGCGCTATAGTTGATGCGTGCCCAGGGATCGATGGCGGCAAGACCTGTCCCAAGCCGTACCGCGGCGTCGCCCGTCATCGGCGCGAGCACGACGGACATGCCATCGCGTGTGGTGCCGATCAGGCCTGGATCAGCGCGGTAGGCTGCCTGAACTTTTTCCATCAGTCGGCCCTGCGTTTTTGATCCGCTTCTGAAACACCAGGTCATAGCGATCGGTATCGCCAGGACGATGGTCGTAGCAGGTCTCCACGATCTCGGGCGTTCCTGCCGCCAGCAACTCGGACACGGTGACGAACGTGTAGCCTTTCGCCTCGAGTTTCGGGATCGCAAT
>JANXRM010000215.1 GCA_025353015.1 Hyphomicrobiales bacterium | reverse complement strand
GGATCCGGCGGCTGCACGTCGTAATGACCGTAAAAGAGGAGATGCGGCAGTCCCTTGGGGACGGTCTTGCGGTCATGCGCAACGACCATCGGATGGCCTGTGGTTTTCACCACCTTGGCCTCGACGAAACCGATCTCCTTCATCTCGCGCGCGCACCATTCGGCGGCCTTCTGACACTGGGGCTTATAGGCCGGGTCGGTCGAGATGCTGTCGATGCGCAGGAAATCGAAGAGCCGTTCCAGCGCCGCGTCCTGGCCCTGATCGAGGGCCTTCAGAACGTCAGGGAGAAGCTTGTCATGGGATTGTGCGGTGGTGATTGCCATGCGTGCGCCTTCGCTGCTGGTCGTTGATCCGTTACCGCGGACACTGCGCAAAGTTCGCCGCGGAGGTCAATCGATGACGTGGCTGCCTGGGTCACGCCCGCAGGGTCATTCAAGTCATGTAGCGTAGGTCGGGTAGAGCCCTGCGCTTGCGAGATCCGACTGGGCTGGCTCTGGTGCTCGCGGTGTCGGGTCTCGTGCCTCAACCGGACCTTGTTTGTCGCCTGTTGCGAGCATTAAAGTACCCGCGCCGCGCCCGGTGCCTCAACGCGCTTTTTGTGTGGCGCATCGGGGTGCCAGCCGAGCACGGCCAACATGACGGCAAAGCCTGCGACATAGGCCAGCGCCACGTGCCAGCCGCCGCGCAACCAGCCGGCGACGTTCCGGCTCTCGGGGAACATGTTGCAGATGGCGACGCCGGCCGACGAACCGAACCACAGCATCGAGCCGCCGAAACCCACCGCGTAGGCGAGGAAGCCCCAATCATAACCGCCCTGCCGCAAGGCCAGCGCCGTCAATGGAATGTTGTCGAACACCGCGGACAAGAAACCGAGCCCCAGCGTGACCGGCCAGGATGCGGCGGGAAGGTGATCGACGGGCATCATCGATGCGCTCGTAACCAACGCCAACAAGAACAGCGTGCCTTTCAGGTTGTCGCGCAATAGGCCCCAATCTGGCGAGCGTATAGAGTGTGTCGCCACGATTGCGGCCCAGACGGCGAGACCGATCACCGGCACACGGTCGAGCAGATCAGGCATGGCGAGATTGGCGCACACGTTGGCACCGATGGCCGACGTCAAAATCAAGAAGACGATGCCGGCGCGGTGCCAGTCGACGTGCGCGCCGGGGACGGCATCCTTTGCGATCGGCGAGAACCGCTGCTGCTGGATCGCGGCTGGAATCCCGCACACGATCAAGGCCACGACCGCTGCAACGAACGCGTCCGCCACCTTCCATGGGCTGACGCCGTCGATCCACATCATGGTCGTCGTGGTATCGCCGACAACGCTGAATGACCCGCCCGCATTGGAGGCCGCGACAATCCCCGCCACGTATCCGATATGCACGCGGCCGTTGAAGAGCTTCATCGCCATGGTGCCGCCGATCAGCGCTGCCGCGATGTTGTCGAGGAAACTCGACATCACGAAGACGATAGCAAGCAGCAGAAACGCGCCCTTCCAGTCATGCGGCAGAAGGGCTGGCATCACGTCGGGAATGCCGCTTTTTTCGAAGTGACGCGCCAGCAAGGCAAATCCCAAAAGGAGCAGGAACAGGTTCGCCAACACTACCCACTCGTGAGCGAGATGGCCTGCGAGCCCGACCAAGCCCGCGCCCGTCTTGAAGCCCGGGAAGGCCAACTTATAGGCCGTAATCGCCGTCAGGCCGGAAACGGCGACGGCGAACGTCTGGTGATGAAACACCGCGACACCGGCCAGCGTCAGGCCGAACAGCAGGAATTCTACGGGGAAACCGGCAATCATCTATGCCTCACGGGAAACGCCAGCGACTGCGGCATCGGCCTTAGCCTCGGCCGGTCACTTCTACAGACGCCGCCGAGACGGTCAATTGCGCCGGCAACCCATCCCCCCCCCTCTGTCGATTGTCCGGGGATTGGGCTCACTTACCTCTTCGAATCACGGGGCGCTCGTGTATTCTGCAAGCCCATGGCGCGGTACATCTTCATTACCGGCGGCGTGGTTTCTTCGCTCGGCAAAGGGCTGGCTTCAGCGGCCCTTGGAGCACTCTTACAAGCCCGCGGCTATCAGGTCAGGCTCCGAAAGCTCGACCCCTATCTCAACGTTGATCCGGGGACGATGAGCCCCTATCAGCACGGCGAAGTCTTTGTGACCGACGACGGGGCGGAGACCGACCTCGATCTCGGCCACTATGAACGCTTTACCGGCGTTCCGGCCAAGAAAACCGACAACATCACCACCGGCCGCATCTATCAGGAGATCCTCGCCAAGGAACGGCGCGGCGATTATCTTGGTGGCACGGTGCAGGTGATCCCGCACGTCACGGATGCGATCAAGAACTTCGTGCTGACCGGCAACGACGGCGTCGACTTCGTGCTGGTTGAGATCGGCGGCACGGTCGGCGATATCGAGGGCTTGCCGTTCTTCGAGGCGATCCGGCAGCTTGGCAACGACTTGCCGCGCGGACACGCGGTCTATGTTCACTTGACGCTGCTGCCGTTCATCCCGTCGGCGGGCGAACTCAAAACCAAGCCGACGCAACACTCCGTCAAGGAACTGCGCTCGATCGGCATCCAGCCGGATATTCTGCTCTGCCGTTGCGACCGCGAAGTTCCGCTGAGCGAGCGCAAGAAGATCGGCCTCTTCTGCAACGTGCGCGAGTCCGCCGTCATCCAGGCGCTCGACGTGGCCTCCATCTACGACGTGCCGCTGGCCTACCACCGCGAAGGCCTCGACCGCGAGGTGCTGGCCGCGTTCGGCATCGAAGGCGCCCCAGCCCCCAAGCTCGACCGCTGGGAAGGCATCTCGAAAGCGATTGCGACGCCCGAAGGCGAAGTCACCATTGCCATCGTCGGCAAATACACGGGCCTCAAGGACGCGTACAAATCGCTGACCGAGGCGCTGGTGCATGGCGGCATCGCCAACCGCGTCAAGGTCAACCTCGAATGGATCGAGAGCGAAGTGTTCGAGCGCGAGGACCCCGCTCCCTATCTCGAAGGCGTGCATGGCATCCTGGTGCCTGGCGGCTTCGGCGAACGCGGCGCGGAGGGTAAAATTCTCGCCGCCCGTTTTGCGCGCGAACGCAAGGTGCCCTATTTCGGTATCTGCTTCGGTATGCAGATGGCGGTCGTCGAAGGCGCGCGGACGCTGG
>JANXRM010000081.1 GCA_025353015.1 Hyphomicrobiales bacterium | reverse complement strand
GCGACATCGCGCAGCGTGCAAATACGACGGTCGTCGTTCGCGACGAGATCGACGCCCAGTACAACGGCCTCAACATGCCCTGGTGATGGCGGTTAGCCCGGCTGCCGCATCGTTGAGGGGGCGCTTGCTGGCGCGTGTCAGATGCCCTTACAGCCCGCCATCTGGTCTTTCAGCTTGCCGATGTCCGTGCGGAAATTGCGGGACGCTTCGCCCTGGGCGTGGCGGCAAAGCGACTTGACCATGCGCGGCGTTAAATTCTGATGCAGCAGGTCTTTCGCGAGATCGTTGATGACGCCCGGCAGCGGCTCATCCTCCTTCCATTCCATGAAGCTCGACAGCGTCTCGATACCCTTGCAGAACAGGCCGATTGTCTCGGGCCCCGACTTCTCGATGCTTTCGAGCTGTTCGAGTTGCTGTTGCATGGCGTTGACGCCGGCCGCGGAGCAGTCGGTCTTTTCCGGTACGGGGGATTGTGGTTGAGGTTGGCCGGGAAAGGGGAGCCCCTGGGCCATAGCCCGCGACAAGCCTATTGCGGGTACAATAGCCACAGCGAAAAGCGCCAGGGCGATCACACCGGCGCAACCAAACGACCGCACAGCCATTGCAACCTCCCTCAAGGCCGTGGGCGGTGCGCCCACGTCACAGGATACTGGCTGCAGAGACTGCCAGCACCATGCGCCGGGAATGTGGCGGAGGCCTGCTTGGCCCCCGTCAAGGCTTTCAGGCCACGCGAGCCAGTGCCAGCGGGCGAGCGGCCGGCGAGGAGGCGGGGGCTGCCTGGTGGCGCGAGCGGCCAGGAACGAACGAGAGGTCCCAATGCGTGACGCAATAGGGACGGCCTTCCGCCTGCCGGGCGCCGCAGAAATGGAAGCCCGCTTCGCGCGGGTCACCGATCGGCCAGCGGCATTCGTTGGCTTCGATATTCGCCATGGTCTTGATCGTCATTGCATATTTCGTCATTGCACTCACCCGCACACAGCCTCGATTACAGGAATATGACGACTATACACAGTTTTGTATTGCGTTGCAGCATATTTTGCTGCGACGCAAAAGCACAGGCAAGGACGGTCCTGAGGATGAACAATCGACGACCTCGGCTCTACTGCAGCCGCACCAGCTTCTGCAGCGAGCGCAACGGCCGTGGCATCGGTTGCTCGCCGTAGATCTGCGACCATTGGGCGTAAGACACTTCGCCGACGTAGATCGAGCCCTTGCTGTCCATCGCCAGACCGTGCGGCGCCAGGAAGCGGCCCGTTTGCAGCCCCGGTCCTTCCTCGCCGCCGAGACGCGCGATCAGCTTGCCTTGGGCATCGACGATCGAGAGCCGCGGGCCCAGGTTCTTGTATTTGAGGTTGACCGATAGCGACGGTCCGAGCTCGCCAATGATGAACGTCGGCTTCTGGTTCGGCGCACCGCAGGCGCAATAGAGCCCGCACGGCCGGTGCAGGTTGTTCCATTGCGTCTCATAACGGCCGTTGCCGTCGAAGACCTGGACGCGATGGTTCTCGCGGTCAGCGACGTAGACCCAGCCGTCCTTGTCGGTGACGATGTTGTGCACGATGTTGAACTGGCCGGGATCGGTGCCAGGCTCGCCCCAGGATTTGATCAGTTTTCCGTCGGGCGTGTATTTGTGCACACAAGCGTTGCCGTAGCCGTCGGACACGTAGATCTCGCCCTTGGGCGAGAGCGCCGTATGCGTGCAGCGGTGGAAGGGTTCGCCCGAAAGGAACGGCGCCGGCTTGCCCGGCACGCCGAGCGTCATCAGGATCTTACCATCCGTCGTGCATTTGCGGACAGTGTGGTCGCCGTCGTCGGTGCAATAGAGGTGATCATCCTTGTCGATGTGGATGCCGTGCGCGCGCTTGAAGATGCCCTCGCCCCACGACTTGATGAAATTGCCTTCGGCGTCGAAGACGATCATCGGATGGTCGCCGCGACAGAAGACATAGACGCGGTCCTTACTGTCGACCGCGACGGCACCGACATCCATGAATTCCCAACCGTCAGGCAGCTTCGCCCAGTTCTCGACGACGCGGTATGTGTGTTCGCCTTGGCCGAGGGTGTTGGACATCGAGGTCGCTCCTCACGTTATTGCCGACGGGCAGTCGAGCACGACCGCGGAGCGTGGGCAAGGGCGAGTGTCAGGAGCACACGATTTGTCCGGTAAAATAATAGGGAACATAATAGGGGACACATAATAGGGGACAGCCTTCTAATTTGATAGCTGACGATCGTGGCTTTGCTGCCAACACGGCCTGGGTTCTGCCTGTGTTAGGTTGCGTACACCTCTGCGAGGCCGTGGCCTGCTAACCCAACCGACATCTTGACTGATGATCCTCAACGATCGGCGCCCCTCAATTCCCTTCGCTCTCGCGGGCCGGCGCCTGCAGCGTGACGCCGCCATCGACGACCAGCACTTGCCCGGTGATGTAGCGCGCGTGGTCCGACAGCAGGAACCGCACGGCGTTGCCGATGTCCCAGCCCGTGCCTTCGATGCCAAGTGCGGACGCCTTGCGCCTGACCTCACGTGCCTCAGCGCTCATGCCGTTGCCCATCGCGTAAACCATGGGTGTGTAGACCGGCCCCGGCGCGACGCAGTTGACGCGGATGCCGTCCTTCGCGTGATCAACGGCCATCGCCTTGGTCAAGCCGATGACGGCGGCCTTGGTCGTCGTGTAGATCGTCAGCCCGCGCGGACGCAGCGCCGAGATAGACGCGATGTTGACGATGGCGCCGCCCTTGGCCGTTTTTATCATGGCCGGGATGGCGTGCTTGGCCGTCAGGAACATGACTTCGACGTTGACCTGCATCATGCGTTGCCAGGTTGCCTGCGTTTCCTCGACCACCGTGCCGCGGCTGGAAATGCCGACGTTGTTGTCGAGAAAATCCAGGCGGCCGAACTGATCGACGGCGGCCTCAACCATGCGCTTGCATTCGGCGGGGCGGGTGAGGTCAGCGGCGAGCGCTGCCGCCGTCCCGCCCTCGGCCTTGATCATCTCGACGGTGCGGTCGGCCAGTTTCTGATCGAGGTCGACGACCAGAACCTTGACACCCGATCGCGCCAGCAACAGGCATGCCGCGCGCCCGTTGCCGATGCCATCTCCCACCGCGCCACCACCGGCGACGATCGCAACCTTGCCGGCGAGGCCAGTGTCGTCTTTTTGCGTGTCGTCTTTTTGCGTGTCGTCTTTCAACGTCATGACGCGGTGCGACCCTCTATTGCGGTGTGCTCGCTGCGATCACCGCGCCTTGAAGTTCGGTGTGCGGCGCTGGGCGTAGGCGGCAACGCCCTCCTTGAAGTCTTCAGACTTGCGCAGTTCGCTCTGCACCTTCAACTCACGATCGGTCGCGGCCTTGACACGATCGGCGAGCCCGGCGCGAACCGTCGCCCGCGTCTCCTGCACGGCGAGCGGCGCGCTCTCCGCGATTTCGGCGGCGAGCTTCTGCGCGGCACTCCGCACCTCGGCCAGCGGCACCAGCACATCGGCGAGGCCGATCTTGACGGCTTCCTCGCCCGTCAGACGGCGGCCGGTATAGAACATCAGGTGCGCCTGCTGCTGGCCGATAAGCGCCGGCAGCGTGTAGGTCAGTCCGAAACCCGGATGGAAACCGAGGCGCGTGAAGTTGGTGGAAAAACGCCCCTCGGAGCAGGTCACGCGAAAATCCGGCACGAGCGCCAACCCCAGACCGCCGCCGATTGCGGGCCCTTGAATGGCGCCGACGATGGGCTTTTTCGTGCGGAACAGGCGGACCGCTTCCTGGTAGAGGTGGCCGGGATTGTCGCGCGTGGCCTCGTCCGGACGCTTACCGTCCTTGTCGAGTTTCGTACCATCTCCGAAATTGGCGCCGGCACAGAACGATTTGCCTTCCGCGCACAGCACCGCCGCGCGGATATTGCTGTCCTTGTCGAAGCCCTCGAACGCGTCGGCCAACTGCTTGATCAGCGGCATGTCGAAAAAGTTGTGTGGCGGCCGCTTGATTTCGACGGTTGCCACGTGGCCTGATGTCGTGACGGCGATATCGGTGAATGGACCCATTCTGCATTCCTCCTGTTGGCGTCTGTCGGCTTTTGCTGTCTCCCGAAACCTCGCTTCGCGAATGGGCTACCGCCCATGCCCGTTCGGGAGGGAGACCCTCCCGAACCCGGCCCTCTTTGTCATAAAAAGGAGGGGGTTTGGGGGACACGTCCCCCAA
>JANXRM010000168.1 GCA_025353015.1 Hyphomicrobiales bacterium | reverse complement strand
GCGGACGGCGCTCGCGGGCGCGAATGCGATATTCGGCCGACGATGCTGTTTCGTTGGCCAGAAGCCATTCGCGGATGGCTGCGCGGCGGTAGTAAATTCCGCGACCTAGTTTGACAAATCTCGGGCCGATCCCCTGCGCGCGGTAGCGCCTGACGGAAACAGGTGATTTGCCGATCTCAGCCGCGAAGTCTTCCTCGGTGACGATGTCGTCGTCTGTTAGCAGCGAGGCTTGGCCTTGTCTGGGCGCGGCGCTGGACAGGTTATGTTTTGCGGGGGTGTCGCGATAGTCCGATACTTTGGTTTTGCCAGTTGTCATTTGCTGCGCCTTGTCGCCAATGAACATGGACGATCAAATAGCGCAATGAGCGGCAGGAAATAGAGGCGAAACTAGGTGAGTTTCCCCCTGTTATTTGGATTCAAATTGTAGCCCGACTCAATCCAACCGTCTTCCGCGAAGATCTGGTCGAGCACGCCCGTCCGCTTCATACGATCGTAGATTTCGGTGAGCCCGGCCATCACCTCTGGCGTCTGATCCGTATAGCTGGATGGTTTGGCAGCAAGTTGTTGTAAGCGTTGCTCACGGTTCTGATCCAACAACTTTCCTTCGCTAATATCGAGAGGAAAACTGTAGTCGCCCGAATTTCTTGAGTTGGATGGGCGTGCGCGAGAAACCTTTATGCTGCCGAGATCGGGCTCCACATCGATGGTGCATTCATCTTCCCCGCTCATCACGAGCTGTTCGCCTCCCAAACGCATTGCCCGGGCAAAGAGATAGATAACCGGGAGGATCTTGGATCTGTTGCCGCGCCCTGGAAACAGGCCATTGATTACGCGAACGACAGGATCATCCTTAACGATTTCGTGCACCTCCTCGACGGCCCGATCGAACGATTTGCGCGTGCCGAGTTCGGCGGCGACAATCTCGGCGGCATGCTGCCCGGTCAGACCTAGTGATAGCAGGTGGCGGTACCTATCCCGCTGACGTTCCTGGCGAGCCTGATCGCGCTCCAGTTTTTGGGTTCGGATCACCTTGCTTGCCTCGGACGCAGTACCGTCGCGAAGCACGTGTTGCGGATTATTGATGTTCAGCTGATGCCGGCGACGCAATTCATCGGCGCGAGCTTGAGCGCGACGCCCGTTGACATTGCGCGGCGGTCTGGCCGCGCGCCTTGTGGCTTTGGTCATCATCACTGTGCCCCGCCGTCCTTGCCTTTTTGCGCGGCCTCGCCGTCGCCCATGAGGCCGGCGAGCTTCGCGCCCAGCGCATCATTGGCGCGCTTGAGTGCGGTTTCGGCGAGGTGCGCGTAGCGCTGGGTGGTCGCCGGCACGGTGTGCCCGAGCAGCTTGCCGATCATCAGCAGCGAGAGGCCGTCTGCTGCCGCGAAGCTCGCGAACGTGTGCCGGAGGTCATGGATACGGCAACCTTCGATCTTCGATCTTTCGGCAACCAGCCTCCAAGCTCGATCCAGATTGGACAAATGGGTGCCAGACTTGCGTCCACAGATCGTGTGCGGATTGCCCACGACACGGGGAATGGTACGCAGCACCGCGATGGCAGCGGGGTTCAATTCGATGCGCCGCTTCCCCGTCTTCGAGGTGGGCAGCAGCAGGGCGCTTTGGTCGAGGTCGACCCAGTCCCACCTAAGCGTGAGAATCTCGCTCTTGCGCGCTCCCGTAAGCACCAGGAGACGGATGGCCGCTGCCGCCCACGGCGAGATGGCGCCGCTGCCTTGCAGCCCGACAATCGTGTCGCCGATGCGTGCGACTTCGTCCCCGGACAGGAAACGCTCCCGCCCTTCCCCGCCGTAAAGTTCGATATCGGCGAAGGGGTTCGCCATGCCGGCTGGCAACAGCTCATTCTTCAGTCCAAAATTGACCGCGGCCTTGCCCACGACGACGGCGTAGTCCGCGACCTTCGGCGTCCCGGCCATGGCCTTGTGGAGCGCCAGGACGTCGGCACGCCGGATCTCCTCAATCGCGCGCTTCCCGAACTTGGGCAACAAGTAGAGCCGCAGCTTGGCTTGGTAGTCGTCGAGGGTGCGGGGCGAGCGCTTTGGGCGCACATGCAGGTCGATCCATTGATCCGATAGCGCTGCGAACGTGAGCCTCGATGCGCTTTTCTTGCGCTCGTTTTGCAGGTCGACGCCGTCCAGGGCCGCCGATTTAAAGCGCCTCGCCCGCTCGCGCGCCTCGTCCAACGTGACCGAGCCGTAGGCCCCAAGCGCTACCCGCCGATATTGGCCGCTATTCCTAATCCGGTATTGGACACAGAGATATGCCTTTCCGTTCGCTGTCACACGAAGCCCGAGCCCCGGTTGCTTCGTGTCCCAATACAGCCGCTCGACCCCATCAGGCTGCAGACCTTCAATCCATTTCACCGTAAAGGGCGCCAAAGCCATGCCGCTGTCTCCAATGCTTACAACCCGCGCCCTCGGCGCGTTCATGTAAGCGCCATGTAAGCAGGCGGCTAATTCTGAACAAGCACCTTCGATCTCGACCGATCATGATGGAATTGAAAATATTGATCTTTTATCACCAATGATCGGCAGAGATCGCCAGAGAATACTCATTGGCACAAACTGTAAATCCGTTGGCTTACGCCTACGCTGGTTCGAAACCAGCCCTCTCCACCATCACCCTAGATTTTTTCCACCCAAGCTACTGATCAGCTTATGTTTTCGATCCAGCACCCGAGCGCGTCACCCGCCCCCGTAACTCGGTCGACGATGTATCCAGGCGGAACCGGTGCGCGGGGATCTCAGTGAAAAGCTCGGTGTAACGGCGCGGCAGCGTGATGTCGCTCAAGGCGCGCAACCGCCCAGCGGCATCGACGCGCACGGCGACCAGAAAGTTCGTGCCAGCGTTGCCCATTTCGTCGAAGGCACTGTGCATGCGACTCTCGTCGTCGCCGTAATACTTCGGCGCAACCAGCCGCTCCGCCGTATCGGCACCCACGACGAACGTCGTCTTCGGGAACAGCCGTGACTTCTCCAGAAACGTCGGCGCCCGCGTCAGTTCGACCGGCGCCTTCCAGGCAAATTGCATGAGACGATGCCTGACGGTATCGCCTGAGAGCGGCGGCTTGTCGACGTTGGTCACCGAGATTTCGAACGCCAGCGGCTGCTGCCTGATCTCCTCCGCAACCCGCGCTAGTTGGATATGGCCCGCGTGGGCCGGGTTGAAAGATCCGGGCAATAGCAGCGGCGACGACGGCGACGACAGCATCATTTGGCCATCCGGCAGGGCTGTGACGCGAGCAATGCCGCAGCCCAGAAGCTGATCGACCACATCCGAGTTCTCGACGGTCGCTTCCGAAAAGGTCTCATCCGCTCCAAGCAGACTGCGCGGCGACGGAGCCCCAATTCCGCATGCCCTGGCCAACCAAAGGATGATCGCATGCGCGACCAGATCTTCCTCGGCCGCCCGGTCACGCCGCCCCTTGGCCATAACAACCGTGCAATGCGCGATGTGGCTGGCCCCGGCGCAAGCGATATGAAACCGATGCTCACCTTTGCGCGGACGATCGCTCCCGAGAGCAGCTGTCGCGCCGAGCCCGACCAGATCGGTGTCCGCCGGCACCAGCCCCGAAGCGCGGATGCGGGCACTTCGCGCCATGGCTATGGCGGTGTCAGTGCTACAAGCCTGAGCAGGTGCGCCGCCCAGAAATGCAGCCAGCGCCGCCTCGCCGTAGGGGACCTGCGCATCGATCAGCAGTCGCGAACCGCCGGGAATCCTCAGTAAGGCGCCGATCGCCCCGCTGCCGCCCCCGGTGATGGCCAATGCGGCCTTGCGCCCGGACGCGTGCAAGGCGGAGATCAACGGTGTCGACGCAGTGTCTGACGGGCTCATGGGGTGGCGGTCCGAAGCTGAGGTTCCTGCCGGATGATGCTTCATCCAAACCGCAGCATCGCACACCCAAGCCCGCAAACGGAAGCGCGGCTCAGTCATCGCGCCGATGCAACGTCTACGCCACGCTGGTCGGCACCCCGTTCTGCGACCGCACGCTGCCTTGTTTCGAGCACGCAAGCTCGGCAGCACTGGCGGTGCTACCCAAAAGCGCTAGCGAAAACATAACGCAAACCACGACAGCGAGTACCATGCGCAGATATTGCTTCATCTATCGTCCATCAAAATAACGAATATCCAAAGTTGCGCATTTCATTACGAAAATAAAAATATCCGCTCAACGCGCTCATGCATTCTCGCGATCAGAGCCTATCAATCTGCGACATGGGCAAACCGCAAAACCGACTCCCTCCTCGTTGGACTGATGAATTGCGCTGAAACCGCCGCGTGAATTTTCGCGATCGGTCACATGTGCCCGGGTGACGCCATCGACGAACAAGGAGACACGCAGCCTGGACTGAAACGGAGCGCGCATATCTTCAGGCGACAGCAGGACCTATTCACTGTCCGGTGCGCTCAAGGCCTTGGCCGCGATGGCATAGCCGAAGCCTGCGCGTGCGAGCGCACCGAGATCCTTCTTGTGCGTTTCGGGCGTGACACCGCCGCGGCGCAGGCCTCCGAGACGCTTGCGTTCGACGAAACGGCGAGCCTGCGCGAGTTCGTCGATATCGCCCGAGACGGCACGCTCGACCGTTTCCTTGGCGACCCCCTTTGCGCGCAACCCCTGGGCGATGCGGCCGCGCGACAGACCTTTGCGGGCGAGCGTGCCGGTCCGGACCTCGGCGAACTTGGCGTCATCGAGCAGACCGAGGCTCAGCAGTTCGGCAATCGCGGCGTCGATGAGTGCGACCGTCGCGGCCTCCAGGGAACGGACATCGAGCCGCCGCTTGGCACGGCGCTCGAGCGTCTGGCACACCATGGCGACACTCGCCGCCCGCCCCGAGATATAATGGAGCGCCGCCTTCCGCAGATAGGACGCGGTCACGGGGCGGGTCGTTGGCTGTTTGGCTGGCCGCGACTGTAGCCCCGACCTGGATCGGGAACTCAGACCTTGCGACGCTGACTTCGGTTTGCCGCTCGTGCGCATGGGGCTCGTTCGATTGTTGGTTCCCAGGCGCAGGTACCAGCCCCCGGGTCTGTGCCCATTCCCCCAGATCGAGAACGGGGCCTTCCCGCGCGCTACTTATGGATCTCGCGCATATCGGCGTCGTGGGAACCGATCCAGATCTATAGAAAGCCGTCATCGATCGACTGCTCTGTCGTTAGAGATCGCGACCGCGGCCGGCGCGCAAGTTGTTCATAGCGCGTTCCGCGAGCTTATCCAGCTTGCCCGACGTGGCATCCCGCTCGATCTGGTCGTCGAACCTCTGCTCTTCGCGTTCTTCGGGCCAGGCGCGCAACTTGGCCAGCTTCTCCGTCGAGAGAGAGGAAGCGGCCGCTTTGATGTCATCCATCTTGCTCATCGTTCGTTCCGACCACAAAGCGACGGGTCCGGCACCACGTGGGCTTGGCGCATCAGCACACTCTGTGACCGGCCTCGAGCGGCCAAGCTCTGATCGCTCCGGGCTGGAGGTATCAGACCCAGAGGGTCTGATACCAACATCTGCCCCGCAGCACCCTCAGAGCAACTTGCCCATCGCGACTGCGGTGTCGCTCATGCGGTTGGAGAAGCCCCATTCGTTGTCGTACCAGGAGAGAACGCGCACCAGCGTGCCGTCCATGACCTTAGTCTGATCGATGTGGAAGATCGAGGAATGGCTGTCGTGGTTGAAGTCCATCGACACATTCGGCTGATCCGTGAAGCCGAGGATACCCTTCAGTTCCTGACCGGC
>JANXRM010000072.1 GCA_025353015.1 Hyphomicrobiales bacterium | reverse complement strand
AAGGATGCCGTTGCTCGCGGCTTATAGCTACAATCCTGGAGGTTGACCAGAGGCGAATTCTGATCGCGATTGGGCCATGGATCTCAATCACAGCACGTAATACGCAGGTCATGAAACTAAGCTTGCATGGCACCAAATCAGAGTGCTTCTGACCAATGGTCAGTGATAGCTTTGGCAAGCAACGGACTGGCATCGCAAGCCTGCGCCGGTTAAGACCGCTGACGTTCAGGTTCGGAAAAGCCCAGCGCGGCTGACGCCCAGGCAAGCCTGCGCGAGAGCACGAGTGGGAGCATGAGGACGGCATGCAGCCGCAACAGACAACCGCAGTAGGAATATACAAGGCAAGGCAGGCGGAAGCCGCGGAGCAGGTCGAAGCACGCCTCGACTATTGGCTGTCGAGCCGGACCAGTACCGGGGCGCCGCCTCGGCTGACCGCTGCCATGCAACACGCAACCCTAGGTGGCGGCAAGAGATTTCGGGCTTTTCTCGTATTGGAAGGAGCGCGGTTGCTGGCGGCGCCAGCGGCAGCGGCCTTGGACGTGGCGGCCGCGCTCGAATGCGTCCATGCCTACAGCCTGGTGCACGACGATTTGCCGGCCATGGACGATGACACCCTGCGCCGCGGTCAGCCGACGGTTTGGAAAGCCTTCGACGAGTGGACCGCAATCCTGGCGGGCGACGGCCTGCAGACCCTCGCCTTCGAGATTTTGGCAGCTATTGAAGACATCTCGGCCGAGGCCAAAGTCCGGTTGATCTCCAGGCTTGCCAAGGACGCGGGCCGCATCGGCATGGTCGGCGGCCAGATGCTCGATCTCGAGGCAGAGAAGCTTGGCCTTCCGGCAATGCCCACGCGCGAGCACATCGCGCGGCTCCAAGCCATGAAGACGGGGGCGTTGATCCAGTTCGCCTGCGATGCGGGCGGGCTTCTGACGACCTCATCTCCCGCGCATCGCGACGGCCAGCACGCGGCCCAGCGAGAGGCCCAGCGAGAGGCCATGTCGCGCTATGGCCGGGCGTTGGGACTGGCCTTCCAGATCTCCGACGACCTGTTGGATGCCGAAGGGGACGCGACCGTCGTCGGCAAGGCAGTCGGTAAGGATGCAGCGCTCGGCAAGGCCACACTGACGTCATTGAGCGGTATCCCCACGGCTAAGTTGCAGCTCGCGGAGGTTGTACAAATGGCCGTCGATGCACTCTCAGGCTTTTCAACAGCCGCTGATGGCCTGAGGGAGGCCGCGCAATTCATGAGCCAACGCCAAAAGTAGGGCCTGGGCGGAGCTATGCTTTGTGATCATAAAACCGAAGATCTGGGCCCAAGATCCGGGCCCACGACCTGGATTTGGCTCCCAGGATATCGCCAAGTATTTCGTCGAGAATTGTCATAGTGTGGCGGCCCAGCACTGGGCATCGCCTTTCGAATAGATAATATATCGCTCGTCAGGCGTTCCCGCCTTGTGCAAGCGGGTCATTTTCGGGCGCACTTTTCATAGATCCGCGCATAAGTTGCGCGACGAAGGATGGCCACGGTGATATCGATTTTCCCCCTGCAAATTTCCGATTTTCGCCGGGCCGCCGCGCTGGCATTATCGATTATGGTCGGAGCCACCTGCCTGCTTCCCAACGAGGCCGCCGCGCAACTCTTCAATTTCGATAGCGAGCCGGCAGCCCGCCCCCGCCGTCAGGTGCGCCAACCACAGGTCCGGCGCAACCGGGAACCAAGGCAGGTCGCCCGAACCGAGACGGCCGCCAACAAAGACAAACCTGCCAAGCCCGAGCCGCGCACGCCGAAGGTGGCGGCGGTTCCAGCTCCGCCCGAGCCTTTGGTGGCAGTGATTTCGCTGCAGAGCCAACGTATCCAGGTGCACAACGAGCAAGGCATCTTGGCTGAATCCCGCGTCTCGACGGGCACGGCCGGACACCGCACGCCGATGGGTGTTTTCAGCATTCTGCAACGCAATCGCTATCATGAATCGAACATCTACAGCGGCGCCCCGATGCCCTTCATGCAGCGGGTGACGTGGTCGGGTATCGCACTTCACCAAGGCGTCGTGCCGGGATACCCAGCATCGCACGGCTGCATTCGCCTGCCGGGCGAGTTCGCGTCGCGGATGTGGGGGCTGGGCCGCGTCGGCATGCGGGTCATCATTGCGCCGAACGATGTCAAGCCGCAGGCGATCGAACATGCGCGTCTGCCCGTACCGGCGATGACGGCCATTGCAACCAACACGGCGCCTGATTCCGTACAGACGGCCGCAGTTACGACGGCATCAATCGCGACGGGCTCGATCGAGGGAGCAAGCAGCGCCAGCGAGCAGCGCTTGCTCGACCCGTTCAAGTTTGCCCAGGCACGAAAGATCACGGCCGCAGCCGAGTCCATCGCGGCTGAGAAAGCGGTCAAGCCAGCCTATGATCTCGCGCGCGACAAGTCGGCCGAGGCCAGCCGGCAGGCAGACGATTTGCGCCGGCTCGAGCGTAAGGTCTTGGATGCGGAGCAGAACGTCGCTACCAAAACGCGTGCGCTTGGACCTGCTGCGACCGAACCGGCAGCGCCTGAGCAACCCGCGGCACAGGCTTTGAAAGCAGCCGAGCAGGCGCTAGACGCAGCGAAGGCTGAACTCGTAACGGCCCGGACCCTCGAGCGGACGAAGTCGGACGAGGCGTTCGAAGCAGCCAAGATGGCCCGGTCCGCCGAGGCCGCTGCCACTGCTGCAGTAGAATCCGCCAAGCTCGCCAATGTTTCGCTAGAGCCGGTTTCTGTTTTCGTTTCACGAAAGGAAGGCCGTGTCTTCGTGCGCCAAGGTTTCGTGCCGATCCACGACGAGCCGATCACTTTCACGACGCCCGAACAGCCCTTGGGAACCCATGTCTACACGGCCATGGCCGCCAAGGATGGCGGTGCCGCGCTGAAGTGGTTGGCGGTTACAGTGCCGAATACGCCACCGGACCTGAAGGCCCCCAACCTGAAGGCCCCCAACCTCAAGGCCAAGGACGAGAAGCCGCGCAAGAAGGGCAAGGGCGAGACTGAAGCGGCGCCGACACCGCACCTGCCGGCATCGACTGCCGTAACGGCCCTTGACCGGTTCGAGCTGCCGGAAGCGACCAGGAAGCTCGTCTCCGAGCGCATGTGGCAGGGCGGATCGCTCATCGTCTCCGATAACGGCATCAGCGGCGAAACCGGCAAGGGCACGGACTTTGTCGTGTTGACGAAGTAAGTCCGGAGACCGATGATCAGGAAATGGGTTGCGCCAGGTACAGCGTCTCTGAAGGGACAGCGTCTCTGAAGGGACAGCGTCTCTGAAGGGACAGCGTCTCTGAAGGGACAGCGTCTCTGAAGGGACAGCGTCTCTGAAGGGACAGCGTCTCTGACGGGACAGCGTCTCTG
>JANXRM010000082.1 GCA_025353015.1 Hyphomicrobiales bacterium | reverse complement strand
ATCCTGACGCCGCTGATCAAACTGCGCGCCTGCCGCGACAACATCAAGGTGGCCACCGGCGCCATGGAAGTGCGCGGCGGTAATGGCTATATCGAGGAATGGGTCAACGCGCGGCTCGTGCGCGACTCGCATATCGGTGTGCTCTGGGAAGGCACCAGTAACATCAACGCCATCGACGTCGTTCGCCGTGCGGTCGGCAAAACGGGCGCGGACGAGGACCTGCGCCGGTTCCTCGCCAGCCGTGTCGAAGACGCGAGCGCCTTGCCTGCTGCGTTTCGCGGACGACTCGAAAAGCTGCTTGAACGCGCCTTCGGTTTCGCGCGTCACGCGGCGGCTGATCCTGATGGCGAACGCCACGCGCGGCTCGCCGCCACCGCGCTCTACAACGTCGCCAGCGCCATCATGCTGGCCTGGGAAGCGACACGCCCCGGCACTGACGCCCGCCGCGCGCTCGTCGCCCGCTTCGTCGTCGAGCACCGTCTGGAAACAGCCGACCCCTTGGCGCCCCGCGATGATGCCTGGGAGCGCGAAGCCATGGCCCTGCTGCTTGATCCAGCGCCGGTGCCGCTGACGCGCGCGGCAGCGCTGGTGATTGCATGAGCACGAAGATGATCAGCAAGGACAACGCCGAACATTACGTCTGGGGAGGTGACTGCGACGGCTGGCACCTCGTCAAGGGCCCGGACCTCAGCGTCATTCACGAGCGGATGCTGCCGGCACGCGCCGAAGTGCGGCATCATCATTCCCGGGCGCGGCAACTGTTCTTCGTACTGTCAGGCGAACTGACGATGGTGTTGGATGGACGGGAAGAACTTATCCGCCCCAACCAGGGCATCGAGATCGCCCCTGGACGAACCCACCAAGCCGCAAATCGGGGCACGACGCCCGTCGAATTCCTGGTCATTTCCCAACCGATGGCCCAGGGCGACCGGATCGAAGCGCCTCGGGCGTAGACCGTCGGGAAAGCCAAAGCCGCATCAATCAAGTTCGCGGACGACGCGGAAGCCGACGCCGGGGCGTGCGGTTGTCACATCTAGCGGACGGCGAGCCGAGACGCGGGCGAGGATCGGCAACTCCCACCAGGCGGCGTCCTTCAATGTCCGGCGCGCGCAATCGCTCGCGGAAAGGGTTGGTCGGCCATCTGATGGCACGTCCTTGAGGTTCGCGACCCAGCAATCGGACACCAATTCGGCCAGGCTGCCGACCATGTCGCGCAGGCCAAAGCCATTGGCTGGGTACGATCCCGCCGTCTTGAGTGCCTTGGCCGGTGAACCAATGTTGGCAACCTGGGGCTCGAGGACGTCACCACTCGGATAGGCTTCACTGCCGCCCGCCCGCGCGGCATACTCCCATTCCGACGCTGACGGCAACCGGTACATGCGGCCACTGATCTCGCTGAGCCAGGCGATGTAGGCCTCAGCATCCGCATAGGACATGCATTCGGCAGGCTTGTCGCCCGATGCGGTGGCGTATCCGGCGCAGGCGGGTGCGGCGCGGCCGGTGGCAGTCGTGAAGGCCTGGAACTGCGCGACCGTAATCTCCGTGCGGCCAATGGCGAACCGCTTGGCGAGCCGGACGAGGCGTTGTGGCAGTTCTGCAGCCTCCGTGCGCGGGTCCGCTGCCCGGCCGCCAAGCTGTGCGTCGCCAGGCTGCACGGGAACCATTTCGGGGCAATGCAGGCAATCCTGGAACGATCTGCTATCGACGTTTTTTCCGCCGGCGGGCGATAGGACGCGCACGAAGCCCTTGTCACCCGCTGCCGCATCGGCACCGTCGCCACCGTCGCCACCGTCGCCCGCTTCAGCCGCTGCCTGTTTTGTCGCGCGCCCGCCGCCTGCCTGGCCTTGCGCGGCCGCACCGCCACCGCCCATGCCGGCGCCGCCGCTACTGCCTTTGCGCATGATTTGCGTTCCGATTGCATCATCCCAGGCGGGGCGATCGACCGGCCCGCTGACCATGCCAATGCAGGCGACGGCGCCAGTTACGATGGCCAGGAGCGCGAAGGAGCGCCTGGAATAAACACCATTGACGAACGAGGCGATGGCGAGGAACAGCAGCGTCGAGAGAAAGAAGGCAACAGTGACATACTCGTGGAAGGACAAATCGGGCATGACGCGGACCTTATGGTTACTGGCGGGCCGGTCCCATGCGTGTCCTAAAACAACCATTCGGGCACAGATGAAACACGAGGCAACATCGCAAGAGCAGCCACCGTGCCAGGAGCTGCGTGCGTCACTCGGAAGCAGAATTCAGGGTTAACCGCCGCGTCGATCTGGAATACGCCGGAGCGACGCCTGGGCGTGGCCGGTCTGGCCACGTTAGCGTAACGGACGGGCAGCGAGTGTGCGACGAACAACGACGCGGCGACCTGTGCCCGCATCTTTGGCCACGGCATCGGCGCTACCGAAGGCATCGCGCGCTTCATGGCCAACAAGGCCGTCGTCGACAGCGCCGCCAAGTATGCGCCCGCAGGCAAATACACGCTGAGCCCGGTCAAGCTGGCCTGCAGCGGCTTCAGCTGCTCGGGCGAGGCCAAGGCCTGCAAGAATTAACGCGCCACCATCGATTGCGACGTCGAGTTTCGAGTCACCACGACGGGAGGCCTCGCGGCCTCCCGTTTTCGATTCTCAGCGTTTGATTGGACGTGGCGCGCGCCGATCTGGTGCCAGCCGGCGACAGCGTGTTGCATTCCGACCTGCCGCGCGCAAACATAAACTGCAAACTTGACCGGCGGCAGGAGAAAGCCATGCAGAACACCGAGCGCATTTGGAGCCTGGTCGAGGCCAAGCGCGAGCCGTTCCAGGCGCTGGCCGACCGTGTCTGGGGCATGCCCGAGATCGCCTATACCGAATACCGCTCGGTGGCTGAGCATCTCGCGACGTTGCAAGCGGAAGGTTTTCGTGTCGCCGAGAACCTCGCCGGCATTCCGACCGCTGTCATGGGCGAGGCGGGCGAGGGCGGGCCCGTGATCGCCATCCTCGGCGAATACGACGCGCTACCGGGCCTGTCGCAGGAGGCCGGCATCACCGAACCCAAGCCCGTCGAGACAGGCGGTCACGGCCATGGCTGCGGCCACAATCTGCTGGGTTCCGCCGCGTTGCTGGCCGCCACCGCGATCAAGGATCTGCTGGCCGAATTGGGCATTCCTGGCCGCGTCCGCTACTACGGTTGCCCGGCCGAGGAAGGCGGCGCTGCCAAAGGCTTCATGGTGCGGGAAGGCTGCTTCAAGGGCGTCGACGTTGCCATCTCCTGGCATCCCGCCTCCTTCAACCGCGTCGACGATGCCCGCTCGCTCGCCAACACACGCATCGATTTCAGCTTCAAGGGCCGCGCCTCGCATGCCTCGGCCTCGCCGCATCTCGGCCGCAGCGCGCTCGACGCCGTGGAACTCATGAATGTCGGCGTCAACTACATGCGCGAGCACATGCCGTCGGACGCGCGCATTCACTACGCCATTCTGGATGCGGGTGGCGTCGCGCCAAACGTCGTGCAGGCCTTCGCCAAGGTGCGCTATGCCGTGCGCGCGCGCGATCTCGCCGGCCTCAATCAGTTGATCGCCCGGGTGCGCAAGGTCGCGGAGGGGGCTGCCCTGATGACGGAAACCGAGGTGCAGGCGCAGGTGATCTCGGCAGTCTCGAACCTGTTGCCCAACACGCCGCTGGAAGAGGCCATGCAGCGCGTCTACGACCGGCTCGGCGGGCCTAATTTCGACGACGCCGACCGGGCTTTCGCCGCGAAAATCCAGGCGACGCTGTCGGCGCAGGACATCGAGTCCGCCTACCGCCGGCAAGGCATTGCCGTGCGCCCGAACACGCCACTCTGCGATTTCGTCATCCCGCGCGGCACCAACGGCGAGGCGATGCTGGGCTCGACCGATGTCGGCGACGTGAGTTGGGCCGTGCCGACGGTGCAGGCGCGCGGCGCGGTACACGCCATCGGCACGCCGCTGCACACCTGGCAGGTGACCGCCCAAGGCAAGAACCCGGCCGCGCACAAAGGCATGGTACACGTCGCCAAGGTGATGGCGGCGACGGCCGTCGAAGTCCTGAAGGACAAGGCGCTTCTGGAGCGCGTCAAAGCCGATCACAGAGCGCGCCTCGCCGCCAGCCCTTACGTGTGTCCCATTCCGCCAGACGTGAAGCCGCCGATTCAGAGGCGGGGGCAGGCGGGCGGGGTAAGCCGCGGGTAATGGCGCGGTTGTAGGTGAGCCCGAACGGTCGAAGCCGTCACGGCGGACGCGTCCCTTCTCCCCACCTCAACTCACCCCCGTCAACTGCGGAACCGGCTTGCCCTGGATGAACGGCTCGACGAGGCCCATGAACGTGTCGAGTTTGTCGTGCTGGACCCAGTGGCCGGCGCCTTCGACCGAGACGATGGTGGCGGTCTTGAAATGGGCGGCGCGGCCGTCCTTCCTCGGGTCTGAGGCCCAGCTCTCCTTGCCATAAACGAGCAAGGCCGGACTCGTGATCTGTTGCCAGAGCACCTCCACATCGGGCTGCTGCATGTCGTATGGCGGCCACAGGCGCACGTAGTTGTCGAACTTCCAGGTGAAGGTGCCGTCCTCGTTCTGGTAGATGCCGTGCAGCGTCAGGTGTCGCGCCTGCTCGAGCGAGAGATGCTTGTTCTGCTCCTGCATGCGCGCGGTCGCTTCCTCGATCAACTTGTAGCGGCGCGGCAGGCGGCCGGCCAAGGTGCGCTGCTCCTCGACCCAGCTGCGCATGCGCGTTTGAATCGGCTTGGCCGCGATCTCGGCCATCGATTTCGGCGAGCGGCCCAAGCCCTCGATCGCCACCAGCCGCTTGACGTGCTCGGGAAAGACGCCGGCATAGCGCGTCGTGATGGTGCCGCCGAGCGAGTGGCCGATGATCGTCACCGGCGCCAGCTTCAATTGATGGATAAGCTGCGCCAGATCGTAGATGTAGGCCGCACTGCTGTAGTTGGCGCTCTTCGACCATTCGCTGTCGCCGTGGCCGCGCAGGTCCGGCGCGATGACGTGCCAGTCCTTGCGCAGGCGCCTGGCCACCCAGTCCCAGTTTCGGCAGTGATCACGGCCACCATGCACGAGCAGCAGCGGCGGCGCATCCGGATTGCCCCAATCGACGTAGTGGAGGCGCAGACGCTGCGAGAAATAAATGCGGGACGTCGGGCCGGCGTCATCGGTGGTCGTGGCGGCGCTCATTGGGGATCACTCATCTGCTCGTTCCGCGCCAGTGTGTGTGGCCGGATACCGTTGCCCGCAGAATAGCTGAGCCACGCGCCTGGGGCCAGGGCGGGCTGGCCGCAAAAATGGAATAGGGCCGCGTGCATTTCCAATAGCCGCAACGCTGCCGTCGCGGCAGACTTGGCTATGGGTCGCCTCGTTTGAGTATTTGTGACTTTCGCCGACACGGCAAAAGACCAGCTTATGGCCATCCAGGTCGCCAAAGCATCGAGCGGAAGAGGCGCTCAGAGATGGATATCACGATTAATGTTCGCCCGTTCGAACCTTGCGATGCAGCGCCTGTCCGAGACCTTTTTCTCAGGGTCAACCGCCTGCTGGCTCCGCCACATATGCGCGACGCGTTCGAAGGCTACATTGCCCGGTCGTTGGCGGAAGAAATTGATCAAATCAGCGATTACTATGGCCGCAAGCAAGGTGGATTTTGGGTTGCGACAACCGGCGAGAAAATCGTCGGGATGTTTGGGCTGGAGCCATCTGCGCCGGGGGCGATGGAATTGCGCCGCATGTACGTCGATCCTGATGCACGACGTCGAGGGATCGCACAATTAATGCTGGGTTTCGCGGAACACGAATGCTGCAGGCGCAATCGACCTCGGATGGATCTCAGCACCTCGGAGTTGCAGATCGATGCCATGTCGCTGTATCGAGCGTCCGGATATCAATTGGTGCGTGAAGAGGTGGCAGTTTCCGCCAGTAACAAGACCCTCGGCGGAGGAATTCGGCGTTACTATTTCACCAAGCAACTATGATCCCAGGTGGTCGGCAGATGGTCGCTCCCGTGTCCCAGTCCGTTCCCATGTCTGCAGTCCGGGTTGGCACATCATCGCGCCGACGACTTTGCAACATGCCGACGGCGCGCCCGATCGTAGTCCCTTGACTGAGGCACCAGTCGCGGGCAAAGCCGTTGCTTGCGTCGGCGGCCCGTAAACCGGCGAAACAAGCCGCCGGATCACTTGCTGGATCGCTGACCACGACTCCGGCCAAAGCTTTGGCCAGACCACCAACCGGATATTCGCTCCAAAGGTCCCACCCCTCGCACCATGCGGCCAGACCTGTTCAATCCCCTGTTCTCTTCAGCCGAGAGCCTGACCGGCATCGGGCCGCGGCTGATCGTGCTCTTGCGCAAGGCGTTGAAGCTGCCGCCTGGGATCACCGAGCCGCGCATCGTCGACCTCTTGTGGCACCTGCCGACCGGCGTCATCGACCGGCGCGCCGAACCGACCGTCGCCAGTGCTGTCGCCGGCACCATTGGCACACTCAAGATCCGCGTGCTCAAGCATCGGGCACCGCCCCGCGGCAACATCAAGGCGCCCTACAAAATCAGCGCCGAGGACGATACTGGCCGTATCGACCTCATTTTCTTCCACACCGACCGCCGCTTCATCGAGCGGCAGTTGCCGGAAGGCGAGATCCGCTATGTCTCCGGACGTTTCGAACGCTACGGCGAAACCCTGCAGATGGCGCATCCGGATTACATTGTGGAGCCGGAACGGCGCCACGAGTTGCCGATGCTCGAGCCGGTTTATCCGTTGACCGCCGGCCTCTCGCCGAAAATCCTCGGCAAGGCGCAGCGCCAGACCATTGAGCGATTTCCCGAGCTGCCGGAATGGCAGGACCCGAGCTGGCTTGCCGCGCGCGGCTGGCCATCGGCCGCGGAGGCGGTCCGGCGCTTGCACAAGCCATCGGATGCGGCGGATGTGTCGCCGGGCAGCCTCCCCTGGCAGCGCCTCGCCTACGACGAGTTGCTGGCTGGCCAGTTGGCGCTTGGCCTCGTACGGGACAGCGTCAAGTCGCGCGCCGGACGCAGCACGACAGGCGACGGCCGCATGCGCGCCCGCATCGCCGGCGCACTATCATTTTCTTTGACGGCCTCCCAGCGCTCGGCCTTGACCGAGATTGCGGACGACATGGCCGCGCCCACCCGCATGTTGCGGCTCCTGCAAGGTGATGTCGGCTCAGGCAAAACCATCGTGGCGTTGATGGCGATGGCGATCGCGGTCGAAGCCGGCGCCCAGGCGACCCTGATGGCACCGACCGAAGTCCTGGCGCGCCAGCACGTCGAGACAATTGCGCCGCTGGCTGAGAAAGCGGGCTTGCGCATCGGCCTTTTGACGGGCCGCGAGAAAGGCAAGACGCGCAAGGACGTCCTTCAGCGCTTGGCAGCCGGCGAGATCGATATTCTCATCGGCACGCATGCCTTGTTCCAGGCCGACGTGGAGTTCCGTGATCTGGCCTTCGTCGTCATTGACGAGCAGCACCGCTTCGGCGTGCATCAGCGGCTGGCGCTGCAGGCCAAGGGCGGCGAGCACGGCGTCAACGTGCTGGTTATGACCGCGACCCCCATTCCACGAACGCTTTTGATGACGCACTACGGCGATCTCGACGTATCCAGGCTGACCGAGAAGCCGGCCGGCCGCAAACCCGTCACGACCACGCTCGCCGCCACCGACCGCATCGAGGACATCATCGATGGGTTGAAACGGGCACTGGCGCAGGGCGCCCAGATCTATTGGGTCTGCCCGCTGATTGAATCGAGCGACGTCTCCGAGTTGGCGGCGGCGGAAGAGCGGCACGCGCATCTGGCGCAGTTCTTTGGCGACAAAGTGGGGCTGCTGCACGGCGGTATGACCGGTCCGGCCAAGGACCGGACCATGGAAGCCTTCACGAAGGCCGAGTTATCCGTGCTCGTGGCAACGACCGTCATCGAGGTCGGCGTCAACGTTCCCAATGCCTCGATCATGGTCATCGAGCACGCCGAGCGATTCGGCCTCGCTCAATTGCATCAGTTGCGGGGACGTGTCGGTCGCGGCAGCCGGCAATCGTTCTGCGTGCTCCTCTACAAGGCGCCGCTTGGCGAGACGGCCCGCGCCCGCCTCGAGATGATGCGCGAGACCGAGGATGGCTTCCTCATCGCGGAGAAGGACCTTGAATTGCGTGGCGGCGGCGAGGTCCTGGGCGCTCGCCAATCGGGAATGCCCGAGTTCCGCGTCGCCAATGTCCCGAACTTCACCGATATGCTGGCGGCAGCGCATGACGACGCGACGATGGTGCTGTCAAGCGATCCCAAGCTGACGAGCCCGCGCGGGCAGGCGTTGCGGCAGTTGCTCTACCTCTTCGAGTGCGACGAAGCCGTTCGCCTGTTCCGGGCGGCCTGAGCCGGACGCAAACCTCAGCGCCCGCGTTCGGTGTTTCGGCTGCGCAAGGGCACGCCGAATTCAGCGTGGCAGACCTCCGCGAGCTTGGCGACGCCTTCGCGCAACTGCGCTTCCGTTGGGTTTGCAAAACAGATGCGCAGCCGCGTCTTGCCGGCTGCCGCGTTGCTCGACCATTCGACACCGGGATTGATGGCGACGCCGGCTTTGCCCGCGGCCTGAAAGAGGCGCATCGTATCCACACTGTCCGGCAGCTTCACCCAGAGGAAGATACCGCCTTCCGGGATCTCGAATTCGGCCACTGTCCCGAACTCGGCGTGCAGGGCTTCCACCAGCACATCGAGCTTGCGCTTCAGAACTTTCCGCAGGCCGACAACATGGGTGTCGAACTGTCCTGTCGCGAATTCTGCCAGTACCATCTGGTCGATGGCCGGCGTGCCCGCGTCCGTCTTCAAGGCCAGGATACGGCTCATCAACGGCCAACCGGCCACGAGATAGCCAAGGCGAATGGCGGGTGCGATCGATTTCGAGAACGAGCCTATGTGGATGACGCGATCGTTGCCGGCCATGGCGCGGATCGCGGGCGGGCGTTTGCCGCTCCACGTCAGATCGGCGTAGCACTCGTCCTCGAAGATCGGTACGCCGTAAGCTTCCGAGAGCTTGATCAGCTCAGCCCGCCGCGCCTCACTCATGACGGTCGCCGTCGGGTTCTGCACGGTCGGGATGGTGTAGATGTATTTCGGCGTGATGCCCTTCGCCTTCAAGTCCGCGAGCGACTTCGCCACCAGGTCCATGCGGATGCCGCCGCCATCGACAGGGGCGCCGATCCACGTGGCGCCGCATTTTCTTACGCGCGTCAGCGCGCCGCCGTAAGTCATTTCCTCGCCGATGATGGTGTCGCCAGGCTTCAAAAGTAGCTGATTGACGAGGTCGAGCCCCTGCAGCGATCCCGAGGTGATCAGCACTTCATCGGCCGTGCACGTGATACCGGCATCGGCCTTGAGCTTCTTGGCCACGAACTCGCGCAGCGGCTTATAGCCCTGCGCACCGCTTTCAAGGCCGTAGGTCGCCAACGTCCGGCCCTCGCGCTTTAGCACTGACGTTGCCGCCGCGATCAATCCGTCGACCGGGATGCTGCTGCCGTCATTGTGGCCGCCGACGAAATTGTATTTCGGAAAGCCCGACCATTGGGCCGCTGCGGGAGGCAGATCTGGGCGAAACAGCGAGGTGTAGTCGAGCGGTTGAGCGGCCATGGTGTCCTTCATCGTGGATGGCGGTGAATGCGAGGACCCATCATGGAACGGGACGCCACTGCTGGCTACTGGCTTGCGCGCGGAAGATTGGAAGCGCGGCAACGCAAAAAATGCAGAAGCCCCAGAGCACGGTTCCCGGCGAGTGCGGGTTGCGCGTCCAGGGCTCTGCATTTTGGATGAGATCAGTTTGATGGGATCAGGCACCACGCCTGATCCAAGTCTCAGCGTCAACGGCTGCCGTTGCGGCGTTCCTCGGCCCAGCGGCGCTGCGACTCGATCGAATCCGCCTCGCCTTTGGTCTGGATGACGAAGTCCGTGCCAAGTCCGGTTTCGACGCTGAGGCCGAGATCGGAGATAATCAGCGACGACGCGGGTTGCAGATAGGGCGTAATCCGGGCAAGCGCCTCCGGTGGAAACACGATCCGGTCGAGGGCTGCCGCGCCAACGCCGGCTGCCGTCAAAGTCTGGCGCTGTGCCGGCTTCTCGTCCTTCTTGTTCTTGTTCTTTGCCTGTGCCGGCGCTTCCGCCTGCAGCACACCCGCAGCGTCGACGTTGACGACATTCCAGAGAACGCCGTGGCCGCCATCCGTCGGCTCCATGACGGTGAAGACGTGCGTACCGATCGGCTTCTGTGGGTCCTTGATGGTGATGGCCATGTCCGTCACAGGCGTCCGGCCCTGGCGGATGTAGAGCCGGCTGGTCTTGCGCGAAACGAACACCGAGATCGGGTCGACCAAGCGCTCGGCAGCCTTGGCCTCGGCAAGGGCTGCCACGCGTGCTTTCTCAGCGTCCTTGGCCGCTTCCAGCGATACGGTCACAGCCTTCTTACGCTCGACGAGTAAGGTCCGAGCATCGGCTGCAGCAGTGGCTGCGGCAGCGGCCTCGGCGACCGTCTTGGCGTGATCCGCCAATGCCTTTTCCTTCAATTCATCGGTCTTGGCCAGCGTCGCTGCCCGCTCGAGCTGCTTTGCCTTGGCCTCCAATTTCTTCTGCGTACTTTCGGCCGGGCCGATGCCGCGGAACACTTTACCGACTTCGGCGAGCGATGCCTTATGCACCAGCTTGGCGGTATCGGCGGTCTTGGCCGCCACGACCGACCGCTCGACAGCCGCCTGCTTCTGCGCGCGCGCCGCCTGCAACGGCGAGATCACGGTCTTCTGCGGACGGAGGCTGGTATCGGTGGCTTCGGCCACCTCGGGCTTGGCCAGCCGGCCGCCGAGCATCATCGGCGTATCCGGCGTGGTCGAAGGATCATCCAGGCGGAACGAGGGCTGCGGACGGTCCGGCCGCGCCAGATCCCCCGTGACACCCGTCGTCGCATCCGACGTCGGGGCGCTCGCGGAAACTTCGGCCAGTTTCGGCTGGAACAGGTTCGGATGCGAGATCGGCATCGGCGCCACCTCGCCCTGCATGATGACGACGCGCGTATTGAACTTCGTCATCTTGAAGATGCGCTCGGCGAAACCATAGGGCAGCCGGATGCAGCCGTGCGACGCGGGATACCCCGGCAGCGCGCCCGCGTGCATCGCCACGCCCGACCAGGTCAGGCGCTGCATGAACGGCATCGAAGCGTCATTGTAGAGATTGGAGTTGTGCTCTACTTCCTTGCCGATTACGGAAAAGACGCCCTGCGGGGTCTCGTGGCCACGCATGCCGGAAGAAACCGGCGATTGGGCGACGGCGCCGTTCTTGTCGTAGAACGTGACGCGTTGGCGGCCGATCGAGACGACCGCAACGAGTGGCGACGTGATCGCCACATCGGGCCGGCTCTGCTGGGCCGGTGCTTTGTTCTTTGTGGCCTGCGCGTGAGCCTGATGGCTCCAAAGCGGCAGGCTCAGTGTTGCCGACGCGGCGGCAAGCGCCACCGATGAAATGATGGATGCCGTCGATCCCCGACGCAACGCCCCGTTTTGCACAACGCCCTCTCTACTCGACTGTTACGATACCCGACTGTGACGTTGGTGTCGCAATCGACGCCCGACGACTGTTCGTGTGACTGTACTGACCAGACACAAAGCACAATAAAGCCGTATCCATAACATACTGTTACGTCGATTGGCTCATAGGATCAAGTGCAGCCTTAACACGACCCCCGGCAGGCCTTGCCAAACTCGGTCCGCCACCTGAGGCCAACCGAGTTGCATCGGCGCTCAAGCGTCCTTAGCACGCTCCCGGAGCTGGAACTTCTGAATTTTTCCGGTTGATGTCTTCGGGACCTCGCCGAACACGACATGGCGCGGACATTTGTACCGGGCCAGATGCTCCTGGCACCAAGCGATGATCTCGTCAGCCGTGACCGATGCGCCCGGTTTCAATTCGACGAACGCGCAGGGCGTCTCTCCCCATTTCGTGTCGGGCTTGGCGACCACCGCACACGCTTGGACAGCGGCATGCTTGTAGAGCACGTCCTCGACCTCGATCGAGGAAATGTTCTCGCCGCCCGAAATGATGATGTCCTTAGAGCGATCCTTCAACTGGATGTAGCCGTCCGGATAGATCACGCCGAGATCGCCGGTATGGAACCAACCGCCCGCGAACGCCTCCTCGGTGGCGGCCGGGTTCTTCAGGTAGCCCTTCATGACGATGTTGCCGCGCATCATGACCTCGCCCATGGTCTCACCATCAGCTGGAACGGTCTGCATCGTCTGCGGGTCCATGACCGTCAGGCCTTCCAGCGCGGTATAGGCCACGCCTTGGCGGGACTTCAATTGAGCTTGTTTGTCCGGCGCCAGATCGTTCCACCCGGCCTGCCATTCGTTGACGACGGAGGGGCCGTAGACTTCGGTCAAACCATAGACGTGGGTGACGTTGAACCCGGCTGCCGCCATGCGCGCGAGCACGACCTCCGGTGGCGGGGCGCCGGCCGTGACGAATTCGAGGCGATGCGCAATCGACCGCTTCTCGGCGTCTGACGCATTGAGCAGCGTCGTCATGACAATGGGGGCCCCGCACATGTGCGAGACCTTATGATCGGCGATGGCATCATACATCAGGTTGGCGCGCACCCAGCGCAGGCAGACGTGCGTGCCGCCGACCGCCGACAGCGTCCACGGGAACGCCCAGCCGTTGCAATGGAACATCGGCAGCGTCCACAGATACACGGGATGCCGCCCAAGACCCGCCGCCAGCACGTTGGCGTAGCACATCAACGCGGCGCCGCGGTGATGCACCACGACGCCCTTCGGGTTGCCCGTCGTGCCCGACGTGTAGTTGAGCCCGATTGCCTCCCATTCGTCAGACGGCATGCGCCAGGCAAAATCGGGATCGCCTGTGGCCACGAACGCCTCGTAGTCGAGCGTGCCAAGTCGCGCCCCGGACTGCGGGAACGCCCGATCGTCGTAGTCGATGACCAGCGGGCGCACTTTCGCGAGTGCCAGTGCGGCCTTCATGACGGGCGCGAATTCACGGTCCGTGATCAGCACTTTCGTTTCCGCGTGATCGAGCTGGAACGCTATGATCGGCGCATCAAGGCGCGTATTCATCGCGTGCAGCACGGCGCCTGTCATCGGCACGCCATAGTGCGACTCGAGCATCGGCGGCGTATTGGGAAGCATCACCGAAACCGTATCGCCGGGACCGATGCCATGCTGCTCGAGCGCCGACGCCAGGCGCCGGCAGCGGGCATAAAACGCAGCATAAGTTTGCTGCTCAGTCCCGTGGATGATCGCCGTATGCCCGGGCCAGACATGGGCAGCGCGCGCCAGCGACGACAAGGGCGTCAGCGGCTGGTAGTTGGCTTGGTTCCTGTCGAGGTGCTGGTCGAAGATACCCTGGGTCATGGGCTGCGCTGATCCTTGCTTGATCCTTGCTGTCGTCATCTGCAGTCCAAAGCTATCGGACGCGCCAACTGGCGGCAACGTCGGGCACACGTCGGGCACACCAAAGGCGCGCACATAAATTGACCTCGTCCCGCGCTCGGCTATGGTGCGCTCCAAGAGCGACAAGCACTGAGCGAGAGGCGCCTTTGAAACTCTACGACATCATCGCAGGTGCCCAGAACGGGCAGGCCATCGAGAACCTAGCGCGGGCCGCCCACGTCCCGCCCGAACAACTTGATATAGCGATACAGACCGTGTTGCCGGAATTCTCCCAGGCCATCGAGCGCAACACACTGTCGCGCGGCGGGCTTGCCGATCTCGTCCGGGCGCTCGGCGACGGCCACCATGAGATCATTCTCGATAATCCGGCAGCCCTCACCGACCCGCGCGTGGTTGCGGACGGCCAGGAGATCCTCGGCTATGTGCTGGGCTCGCCCGACCGCAGCCGCGCGGTTGCAATGAAAGCCGCGCAAGCGGCCGGCCTCGGCGACAATCTCATCCGTATGCTCATGCCCATCATCGCGCAGATGGTGATGGGCGCCATCGCGAAATGGGCCAAGGGTGGCCTTGGCGATGTCATCCAAAAGCTACCAGGCGGAGTGGGTGGCGGTGGTCAAGGCGGCGGCGGTGGATTTCCATTCCCGATGCCGCAGGGACAACCGGGCCCATCCCGGGGCCAAGCGCGCGGTGGTGGCGGGTTCGAGCTTCCCAGGAGCGATATTCCGGACGGCGGCTATCCCATGCCGCCGATGCCGGGGGGACTCCCGGGAAGCGGATCTGGCGGCACGTCCCGCCAGCAGCGCAACGACGACGATCAGGACGCCCAGGCTGGCGGCTCCGGCGGCGGTTTCCAGATCCCCTGGCCGCGTCCGCAAAGTGGCGGCAATCCGCGGGCGGGCGGGCAATCGCCCTTTCCATTCCCGTTTCCATTCCCGCAGCAACAGGACGAGACGCCAGAACCGGATCAGGCGCCGCCGCCACGGCAATCACAACGCCGCTCATCCGGCGGCACCAGTGGCGGTTTTGGTCTGCCGGATATGGAACGTCCCTCGGGCGGCTTTCCGATGCCGCCCATTCCCGGCGGAAGCGCGGGCGGGGGCGGCTTTCCCATGCCGCAAAGTGGCGGGACCGGGCTGCCGATGCCGAGTCCAGGGCCTGCGAACAACCCCTACGGCGATCTTTCAGACATCCTGCGCCGCGGTGCCAAAATCGAGGGTACGCCCTCGACCGGCATCGTCCGCAAGGCGCTGGGTGGCCTGCTCGGCTTCGGTGGTGGCGGTATCATGAGCTGGTTCGTCCGGCTGATTGTCATGCGTTGGGGCTGGGGTTTGCTGAAGCGCTTCCTCGGCCGCGCTCTGACGGGACGCTAAACGCCCCGCCACTGCCGTGTTGACGACAGGCCCCGGCGACCAAAGTTTTCCGTCGCTGGGAGAGAACCTCAGCGCGCTTCGCCCGGCCAAGCGTATCCGCCTGATGGCACAGAATGCGGATGAACGTGGCGCACTTTTTGAACGCCATAGGGGCGCCGCTCAACAGCAACCCGAGCCGTCCGTGCCGTGCGCGGTGAAAGCGCGACGGGTGCCGGCGCAGCTCCATGCAGTGGCGCCAGCGCAGCGTGTGCAGGATGTGCAGCAACAACAGCAGCACCTGACGCACGGCAGGGCGACGCCGTCAGGCTACAGGACCAGCCACCGCCAGAAGGCGCGCACGACACAGTTTGATTGTGAGCGACGCGGAAATCACCCCAAACCTGGCCGTATTCGAGAGCCGTAAACGATCCCCAACCGTGCGCTGCATCAGCCAGCGCCTGTTCGCGGGTGGCGCCGGAGCCCGAGCCATGATGGGCGTGGCCTGCCATGCAGAGCCGGTTGCCGACTTGGATTTTAGCGTGGAGACCATCAAGGCCGGCCGCCTGCGGCGAAGTTGCCGTCACGGCCAAACCAACGAGCGCCGACGAGAGCATGGCGCCCCAAAGTACAAAACGCATGAGTTACATCCTGGTTACGCGGGACAAATTGCCCTGGACTGGGCATCCCTTCCAGCGACCAGGAAAGCGCAACAGGGTAAAAATGCGGTAAAGCCGCGTTCCGAATTTCGCCGCCAACAGTTATCTGCCGCGAAACACGGGGCCAGACCAAACGGCGTCCGTTCACGCTTGCAGTCTTAGCGGCCCCGGCACGGCCTTGCTTCGAGCGAGCAACCCCAGGACCCACCGCCGGAACAATTCATGGATTTGCCGACAGCCATATTGAAGCTGGCCCAGGCACCGCCGTATTCTGCTGCCGTGAAGTCCTGCCAGTTTCGGATCGCTACGATTTCGGCGGCCTTGCGCGACCGTTCGCCTGAGCTGAAGCCTGAATGCGAGTGGTCGGCGAAGCAAAGCTTGCTGCCGACGCGAACTTTGGCGTGGAGACCGGATAAGCCGGTGTCCTGTGCTAATGCCGGGCCGGTGGCAGTCAGAATCATGCCCATCAGTATCGTTGCAACCGGAAATCGCATCGCTCGCTCCCTTGCCGCGGACAAATCCACAGCTTATTCGCCAACATCACCGATTTGGTGGCGACTTCGGAAGTGCAGCTTTGCCGCACCGGCGCACTTTTTTTGACCCGTGTGCAGTTTGGCACCAGGGGCGTTAGATTGCTGTCAGCCGACCAGGATTTTTTCCAGTGCTGCCCGAATATAAGGCGGGATCGGCATGGGTCGCTGCGTCGCCCGGTCGACGAAGACATGGACGAAATGTCCCTCGGCCCGGGCATCGTCCTCGCGCGCCCCGAATAGCCCGATCTCGTAGCGCACCGACGACGTGCCAAGGCGGCCGACCCGGAGCCCGCCGTCGATCGTTTCCGGATAGGCGAACGATCTGTGGAACCGGCAGAGCGTCTCCACAGCGACACCGATCACCTGGCTTTCGTGAATGTCGAGCTTGCCAGCGTCGATCAAGTAGCGATTGAGGAGCGTGTCGAAATACGAATAGTAGACGACATTGTTCACGTGCCCGTAGAGGTCATTGTCCATCCAACGGGTCTGCAAGGCCATGAAGTGCCGGTAGTCGGTCCGGCGGCCGATGGCGGGTCGGTCGGTGCTCACGTCGTCAGCCCTTGTCTTGAGGGTTTCGCTTGGCCGTCAGGGTTTGGCGGCAATGATCTGGAGTTCCACGAGACACAGGGGATCGGCCATCCTGGCCTCGATACAGGCCCGCGCGGGCAGATGGGCCGGATCGACCCAGGCCAGCCATACCGTGTTCATGGCATCGCGGAGCCGGATGTCGGACAGCCAGATGACAGCCGAAATGACGCGGGACTTGTCTGTGCCGCAGAGAGCGAGGTAACGGTCGAGATCGGCCAGCGCCTGCCGCGTCTGGCCCAGGACATCCAGGGACAAATCGTCGGCAATGGCGCCGGCCGTGAAGACAAAGGGGCGCGCCTCGACGACATTGGCGAGGATCGGCTCCAACTCATGCCGGATGATGGTCATTGGGATGGAGCCTGCCACGCGCTCGAGGTCTCGCCTTTACTTCGTCCATCGCGCTTTACTTAGCGGCGACGACTGCGATCTCGACCAAGATGAGCGGATCGGCGAGCTTGGCCTCGATGCAGGCGCGGCCCGGCAGGTTCTGGCCGCCGGTCCACTCGGTCCAGGCAATGTTCATCTTGTCGCGCAGGCGGATATCCGGCACCCAAATCGTGGCCGAGATAACCTTCGACTTGTCCGAGCCGCACAGCGCCAGCAGCCGGTCGATCTCTTTCAAGACCTGACGGGCCTGGCCCGTCACATCTTGCTTGGTGTCGTCGGGCGTGATGCCCGCCGTCCAGACGAAGCCGTTGGCCTCGACGACCTTCGACAAAATGCCTTTCGACTCGTGGCGCTTCAGCGTCATGGGAAACTCCTTGCAAACATGGGGGGATAGGAATGGAACGGCCCACTCCTAGCACGGCCACTCTTAGCATGGGTTGCGCGCAGTGCCAGTGGGGCAGCGAGCGAGTGCAGGCATCGCGGCGGCGAGAGCGGCCCCAAATGAGCGGCACTTGGGAGCGCCAGTCCTGACCCGCGGCCGGATCATGTGCGCGCCGGCAACGCCGGCGCCGAAAATCGGCGCAAAATCTCCCTGCGCATTGGTTTTTCGACGAATTTATTGATCGCAATGGAAACCGCGACCACCAATAAGTAGTACACCACAAAAGACGCCAGCGCTGAAAGGTTGGGCTGGACGAATTTTTCAGTCAGCCGCGACCACCACATCAAGATCGGCATGTGCATAATATACATCGCATAACTTGCTTCTCCGAGCAAAACAGCAGCCTGCCTGGCAAGCCATGTCGACACTGGTCCGGCGGCGCCGGCAGCGCCAAAAATCAGCAGACCGAAGACAATAGCTAGAACTGCATTACTCGAAAGCCAATTGTGCCTTGCCTTGCAAGCAATAACAATGCCGACGAGCACGAAGGCGCAGATCAAAGCGACCTCATGCGTACCCTTCTGAAATTTCCGGCCGAAGAGATATAGTCTCCCGAGACCGGCGCCGAAAATGAAGAGAGGCCAATGAAACATCGGGAAATAGTAATAAAAGCTGTGCCACCACGCGAAATCGGATGCACCGGAAACGACGGGCACAACCGACCGACCCATATCGACGGCGCAAGCGCCGAAATACGCCGCAACTAGGACTGCTGCGGCGGGCAATGTTCGGGTGCTGCGCATCAATAACGGAAAGGTCAAGTAAAAGAAGATCTCGACCGAAAGTGACCACGCCGGGATATTCCAACTGAGAGCTGTTGGGGGATACCAGGACTGCGCCAGTAGCGGGACAAGAACAAGGCTGGCCAAGAACTGTTTGGCGTCGATCATGGAGACGACGAAAAAGCTATAGACCAAAAATGGCGCCGATATCGCCAAGGCCAACAGATAGGCTGGCCAGATCCTGGCGATGCGCGCAACAACGAACGAACGCCAATCGACGTCGATGCCGGAGGCGCACTCCTCTGTTGCATGGACGTATGTCAGAATAAATCCAGATAACACGAAGAAAAACGTTACAGCTTCGTAGCCAAAGCTTTGCAGACCGAATGGAAACGACAACCTCGCGTGATCCGTGTGGAACAGCACCACCGCCGTCGCTGCAAGGAACCGCATTGAGGTCAACGCGGGAATTGCCGGTCGGGCCATGCTGCGGTCCTTGTCCTATCGCTGGATCCCATAGGAATTATTCCAGCCGATCCGGCCGCCTGCCCAATTTGGTGACGAGGGTCCCTTTGCTACGTTAACAGCTCGAACCACCGGCGTGCAATTCCGTGCCGGATCTGGGCTGCAATCCGATGTGGGTACGCCTACGCTCCGCGCTTCGCGTGTCGCAATGCGTTAGCGGCATCGCTCCGAGGCCCATGTCTTCCGGCATAAAACAGCGCGCGGCATGCCAGCGGGGCTGCAAACGAGCAATCCCGGGGTCTTTTCATTCCGATACGGGCCGCGGCGCGTCGTGTTAGGTTACGACGTTAGTAGACCAAGACATTTCGCAACAGCAGTTGAAAGGCCAATCAATGCGCAGACGCACGATACTGACGAACACCGCAGCAGCAGCAGCCCTTGCACTATTGGCCGGACTTCCGCTTGTCCTTAGTCCGGCCGTCGCCCAGCAGCCGGCCGACATGGACGCGGTCAAAGCCGCCAATGCCGCGTTCTACACAGCACTGTCGGCCCGCGATGCCAAGGCGATGGAAGGCCTGTGGGCCAACAAGCCCTACGTGGTCAATATCGGCCCCGCCAGCAAGACGATCACTGTCGGCTTCGAGGACGCGGTCGCAAAATATTGGACGAATGCCTTCACCAACGTATTTGCCGAGATGAACGTCACCATGACGGCGACCCAGATGCAGACGGACGGCAAGATGGCGTGGGTCGTCGGGACCGAGACCGCCAAGCTCAAGACCAAGGCCGGGGAAGCCCGCGAGTTCACGACCTTCGTGACCAACGTCTTCGAAAAGGACGGCGCCAAGTGGCTGATGGTGTCGCATCAGGCGGGCATCATCCCGAAGTAGGTTTACCGCCTTGCAAGTGACAGTTGCCCCCGGTACGTGCCATTCTTCGGTGCGGCCGGGCGCGCGATCATTTGAGGCCGTATCCAAAGGCCGTTTGCCCGCGCTAAGCTCCTCCCAACCACGACCCCATACCGCACCGCCCAGGAGGAGCCCTATGCGTTGGATCCGATATACGGCCACCGGCAAGACGGCCTACGGCATAATCGATGGTGATGTGATCGCCGAGGTCAAAGGCGACCCCTTCGCCGGCTACGAGAAAACCGCGACGCAGCACGCGCTTGCCTCAGTGCAGATTGAACTGCCCGTCGCCACGCCGCCCAACTTTTTCTGCGTCGGCTTGAACTATGCCCAGCACGTGAGGCTCGCCGCCAAGAAGCTCGGCATCGAAGCCAAAATGCCCGAGAACCCCGATGTCGGTTATCGCTCCAACAACGCGCTGATCGCGCACGGCCGGGACGTTATCATCCCGGCGGATGCGACCGAGAAAGTCCAATACGAAGGGGAGCTTGTCGCCATCATCGGCAAAACCTGCCGCAACGTCGCCGAGGCCGACGCGCTGAAATACGTGCTCGGCTACACCATCGGCAACGACGTCTCCGAACGGACCTGGCAGAAGGCCGACCGCACGCTCTGGCGCGCCAAGAACAGCGACACCTTCAAGCCTATGGGCCCCTGGATCGACACATCTGTCGATTTGGACAAGCTCGAGACCCGCGTCCGCGTCAACGGCCAGGAAACGACCCGCTTCAAGACCAACGACATGATCCACGGCGTCGCGCTCTATATCTCGACCATTAGCCGCTATTGCACGCTCCACCCCGGCGACGTGCTTTGGATGGGCACCGACCTCTTCTCCCCCGACCTCAAGCATGGCGATGTGGTCGAGATCGAGATCACCGGCCTCGGGACCTTGAGCAACCGGTTCGTCAAGGCAAGCCAGGCGTGACAGGAGGCTCCGGGCGGCGGTGACCCAAGGGAAATTCGCCACATCGGCCCCTTTCCCGGGTGCGGGTTGCGCAGCGATGCCGCAACCCGTTGACGCTTCAACCGAATGATGGTCCAACAACAGAAATGGACCGCGCTGCGCCACGCCCCCTGCTGACCAGCCTGCCGAACCTGCTCACCTATGGGCGGATTTTGGCTGTGCCAGCGCTTGCCATTTGCTTCCTGGTGCTCCGGGACGACACCGGCCGCTGGATCTCGCTGGTGATTTTCACGGTGGCCTGCCTGACTGATTGGCTCGATGGCTACCTGGCACGTGTCTGGGATCAGCAGTCAACGCTCGGCCGGATGCTGGATCCCATCGCCGACAAGTTGCTGGTCGGAACGGCATTGCTGCTGCTCGTGCACGACAACACCATCAACAATGCCACGATCTACGCGGCCATCATCATCCTGTGCCGAGAGATCCTGGTTTCGGGCCTCAGGGAGTTCCTGGCCGAGCTCAACCGGAAAGTTCTGGTCACGCAACTCGCCAAGTGGAAAACGACGCTACAGATGATCGCGCTCGGCGTGTTGATCGCGGGGCCCGCTGGCGACAAGCTGATCAACGGCGTCTCGGGCGCCGGCACCGTGCTGCTCTGGATCGCAGCCCTGCTGACGCTTTATACCGGCTACGATTATCTCAAGTCCGCCATCGTCTATGCCATCGAAAATTAGCGGCGACCAGGAGCGGGCGATCATGACCATCAACCTCCTCTACTTCGCCTGGGTGCGGGAAAAGATCGGTAAATCCACCGAGACGGTCGACCTTCCATCGTCCGTGCGCACCATCGCCGATCTCGTGCAGTGGCTTGTCGCCCGCGGCCCCGAATATGCCGACGCCTTCGCCCGGCCCGAGGTTGTGCGCGCCGCCATCGACCGCGCGCACGTCAAGACGTCGGCTGAAATCGGTGCCGCGCGGGAAATCGCTTTCTTTCCGCCGGTAACCGGAGGCTGAGGCCCATGTCCGTCAGCGTGCAGTCTGAAGATTTCGATCTCACGGCCGAGGTTCGACGCTTGACGGCCGGACGCGTCGATATCGGCGCCATCGTCACCTTCACCGGCACCGTGCGCGGCGAGGCGAAGGGTCAGACAATTACCTCCATGACGCTCGAACACTATCCCGGCATGACCGAGAGCGAACTCGCCCGCGTCGAGGCCGAGGCGCTGGCACGTTGGCCGCTACAGGCGACCCGCATCATTCACCGCTATGGCGAGCTCAGGCCCGGCGACAATATCGTCCTGGTGATTGCGGCGTCCGCGCACCGGCAGGCCGCGTTCGAAGCCGCCGCGTTCCTGATGGATTATCTGAAGTCCCGGGCGCCCTTCTGGAAGAAAGAAACCACCGCCGCCGGCAAAGGCGACTGGGTCGACGCCCGCGAAGGCGACGACCGCGCCGTGGAGCGCTGGGGCAAGGGGTGAGCGTGCAGGATGTAGGCTGGGTCAGCTCACCCAGCCGACGTTTGAAGGCTCGCCCACCGCCTCTCGCTTCCTCTTGCGACGCCGCGGCCCTTGACGGGGCGGCCGTCTCGTCCGAATTCTAGCGGATGATGAAAACTCCTTCCGAATCTCCAGCGCGCGTCCCGGCCCTGGTGCCTGACCAAGCTGCGGCTGGCCAAGCTGTGTCAGGTGTAACGCACAGCGAGCGCTCCGTGCGGCCAGCTTTGCTTCGCGGCGCCCGGCAGACCTGCCCGGCTTGCGGCACGGGGCGCCTTTTTTACGCTTTCCTGAAGGTTGCAGACACTTGCCCGACCTGCGGCGAGGCCCTGCATCATCAGCGCGCCGACGACGCGCCGGCCTACTTCACGATGGCCATCGTTGCCCACGTCGTGGTCGGCGGCTTGCTCTCGGTCGAGCAGGCCTTCGCGCCACCGTCTTGGGTGCAACTGGCAATTTGGTTGCCCGCCACCGTGATCCTGAGCTTGCTGCTGCTCCCGCGCATCAAAGGCATGCTGATCGGATTGCAATGGGCGCTGCGCATGCACGGCTTCGGCGGCCAGGCCGACGCGCCGGAAGCAGACCCACTCGCACACACACCGGCGGTACCGACGATGCCGGCGGGTGGGAGAGCCCCATGACCGATCAGCCGGAGGCTGCGTCGCCCACACTGAAAGCAGCCGTCCTTCGCCCGCGCGACGCCGCGACCCTCATTCTCGTCGACAGCTCCAGCGGCTTGCCCCGCGTGCTGCTCGGCAAGCGGCGCATGGACATGAAATTCATGCCTGGGAAATACGTTTTTCCAGGCGGCCGCGTCGACCGGCCCGACCGGACCGTGGAAACGTCCGACGACCTCGCCGAGACCGAAATCGCCAAGTTGCTGGTCGATATGAAGGGCGGACCCAACCCCGCACGCGCGCGGGCCCTTGCCTTCGCCGCCGTCCGCGAAACCTACGAGGAGGCCGGCCTCATCATCGGCACGCCCCGCACCGGCCAAAAAGCACCGGGCGAGGCCTCCTGGCAGCGCTTTTTCGAACTAGGCTTCGTGCCGAACCTCGCGCCTTTGCGTTTTTTTGCGCGCGCCATCACACCACCCGGCCGGCCCCGTCGGTTCGACACCCGCTTTTTCTGCGTCGACGCCGCCGCCATCACGCATCGCGGACCGCCGCCCGAGGACGAGTTGTCGGACCACGTCTGGATGGCGTTGGATGAGGCACGCTCCCTCGACCTACCGCCGATCACCCGCGTGGTCCTGGAGGATCTGGGCGACCGGCTGAAGCTCGGGCCGCTCGACGGCGCCGACGCCCCGGTACCCTACTACTTCCACCGCAACGGCACCTTCAAACGCGAGATGATCGGGCTCAACGACCAAGTGCCGCAGTCGCCCTCGGACGACTGAGTGCGTTATCGTCGCGCGGCTCTTCTATCTGCGACTTTCAATCCTCGTAATAGCCCTGCTCAGCTTGTTTGTGACAGGCGTTGCACTGGGCCGCACTCTTGGCGCCCTTACGTTGCAGGCGCTCGGGTGACAGCCTGT
>JANXRM010000029.1 GCA_025353015.1 Hyphomicrobiales bacterium | reverse complement strand
CCAGGAACATGCCCGGCCCAACCTCAGTGGCTTTCAGCGAGACTTCGGCAACGCCCTGGCCGCTCCAGGCTTTCATCCTGAAACCGAGCTTCCGGTTCCAGACGGCGCCGTTGACGCCGGTCAGGTCGATCAGAATTTTCGGCTTGCCGTTCTTGCCGAGGAAGAAGGTGGCGGCGACGTGGTCGCCTTTGTAGCCGGTCGTCGCCTGATACAGCAGCTGCTCGGCTTTCGGATGAATGGCCGCGAGCAGGGCGATGTAGTAGGGGTGCGCGTCCGCGATTTGATTGCAGTCCTTGGCGTCCATCGCGATGTTGTCGGGCTTCCAGACGCACAGCACGTTCTTCGGGCGGAACAGCCAGAGCATTTCGGCGAGATGGGTGGTCTTCGGCGGCGTGCTGCCAAACGCGGTTGCGATGCGCGCCTTGACGGCGGCGCGCTCCGTGAACGTCAAGCGGTTGGGGCCGGGTGGCGGTGCGCCCACGAACAGATTGCCGATGTGGAACTTGCCGGAGTTCGTGAACGGGCGGTTGATGATGTGTTCGAAGATGCCGAGGCCGAAGCCGCACGCATCGAGCACGAGATAGCCGAGGAGCACCCACAGCTGGAGGCCGATGTAGCGTTCCCGAAGGCCGGCGAGGATGTCAGCAAGCATTTGTGCGCGCCTTTCTGTTTGGGCAGAAAAGCAGAGCGTAGTGCGCGGGCGGCGCTAGCTCATAGCTTGCACATGGAGCAGTGAGCGCGCCGCAGCCGATAGCTCGTTGATGTCGTCGGAGTGGTGCTGAGTGGGATCAGTGCATCACTTTGGACGATCAACTCATGTCCCAGACTTCGACACCGGAAGCCAGAACACTGCCGGAAGACTATTACGGCGGCTTCGACGTCAAGCCGACGCCGGACGGCGGCAAACGCTACCGGCTGCCGCATACGCTGTTTGGGACGGTGATGCCGATGATTACGGATGCCAACCGGCTCGGCATGGTGTTGATCGCGACGTTGTTCCTGACCATCGTGCTCGGGGCACCGGCCGATCCGTTCTGGTTCGGCGCTTGCCTGACATATCTCGCGCTGCATGCAGGCATGGCAATTGTAGCGACGCTCTGGGCGGCGATCACCGGCTACCGTCGGCCGTCGTTCATCACCATCCGCGCTGACGGCCTCGTCTGGAACGACGCGCATTTCTTTCCGGCGTCGCACATCTGGATGGTTGGCTATGGCATCACCTCCCGCGAAGGCAAGCCGGATGAATCCTTCGCGCCGCTGATCACGCTGCAGGTCGGAACGAAGTCCGTCGTGCTCGTCGAGCATCTCGATGAGGAGGCCGGCAAGATGTTCCATCACCTTTTTCCCAACGACACGCGACGCTTCTGGCATGGTCACAATTGAGCGGGGGTTGGGACCATGGTTGATGGTCCAGGTTGGCCAATGCCCCGAAACCGCTTCCGGATTCCTGTTTTAGTTTCATGTTGTTCCGGCTATCATGGAGGTCGACGGGAGAAGCCCATGCCGACCACCAAAGTGAAGACGACCAAAGCCGATGCGACCAGGGCCGCGAAGAAATTGACCGCCCGGCCGAAGCCGCGCGCGAAGGCGCCCATCCTCGGCGATCATCCCGACACGCTCGGCATCATCCATCGCGCCGTTCTCGACGGTGCCCGTGACGCGCGCGCGGAGAACGACCGCCTCGGCATCCCGACACCCGTCGGCAAGGACGGAAAGGTCGTCTACACGACACCGCCGAAGAAGCGCGGCAGCCGCACGCCGAATGCCGGTTGATCTATGGCGAAGTGGATGTGGATCATCGCGGGACCTAACGGCGCGGGTAAGACCACATTCACCAACAAAATTCTTGCCGCCCAAGGCCAAGACCTGATCAAGCTCAATGCCGATGAGCGCACGCTGGCACTTCGTGCTGCCGAGCCGAAGGCGCCGCTCGACGTTCTCAATCTGCGCGCCGCCAAGGAAATCGACGCCGAGGTCGAAGGCAACATCGCCGCCGGCAAGTGCTTCCTTGTCGAGACGGTTCTGTCGTCGGACAAGTACCGCGACGATGTCGAAACTGCCAAGGCAGCTGGCTTCAAGATCGGGATGATCTACGTCACTTTGCATCCGCCGGAACTGTCCCCGGCACGTGTCGGTATCCGCGTTACCAAAGGCGGCCATGCCGTGGCGCACGACACGGCCATCAAGCGGTATTGCCGCTCGCATGACCAGCTGAAATGGTTCGCGCCCCCTCTTTCGGCAGACAGCGGCCGATATCCTGATGGTCTTCGACAACAGCATCGAGGCGAACGAGCCACGTCTGATCGCATCTCGCGCCGAGGGA
>JANXRM010000498.1 GCA_025353015.1 Hyphomicrobiales bacterium | reverse complement strand
TCGATGTCGGCATGGTTGCCCCGAAGGGCCCCGGCCATACCGTGCGCTCCGAATATGCCCGCGGCGGCGGCGTTCCCTGCCTGATCGCTATCCACCAAGACAAAAGCGGCAATGCGCACGACCTTTTCCTGTCCTATGCGTCGGCGATCGGCGGTGGCCGCGCCGGCATCATCGAGACGACGTTCAAGGAAGAGTGCGAGACCGATCTCTTCGGCGAGCAAGTCGTTCTCTGCGGCGGCCTCGTAGAACTCATCCGCGCCGGCTACGAGACCCTGGTCGATGCGGGTTACGCGCCCGAGATGGCCTACTTCGAGTGCCTGCACGAGGTGAAGCTGATCGTCGACCTCATCTATGAGGGCGGTATCGCCAACATGAACTACTCGATCTCGAACACGGCCGAGTTCGGCGAGTACGTGACCGGTCCCCGCATCGTCACGGATGAGACACGCGCCGAGATGAAGCGCGTCCTCGCCGATATCCAGCAGGGCAAGTTCACGACCGAGTGGATCCGCGAGTACAAGGCCGGCTTGCCGAAGTTCAAGGCGACGCGGCGCCTGCACGACGCGCATCCGATCGAGGAAGTCGGCACGAAGCTGCGCGCCATGATGCCCTGGATCAAGGCTGGTGCGCTGGTCGACAAGGCTAAGAACTGAAATCGGACTGACGGTGCAACGATGGGGCCGGAACCAGTTGGTTTCGACCCCATTTCAATTTATGGACGATCCCTTGGTTCAGCCGCCGTGGCTTTGCCGGGTTGGCGCCCGGGATGGCCCCCCGAATCGGCCCATGGCCAGATGATGGTCAACGCCAGGGCGTAGATGCCGACGGCCAAAAGCGCGACGGCAGCCCATTGCGGGGCCGGGAAGCCCGCCACGACCGTCGCCAAGGCCGCCGCTAACCAAAGGACAGAAGCGCCGATATTCAGGACCATCCGGCGCTCGACACGCATGGGATGCAACCAGCGCATGGGGATGAACGTCAGTAGCACGCATGTGAGGATGACCAGCGAGGCTCCCCAGGGCGGCAAGGGAAACGCAAAGAGATAAAAAGCGACAATATTCCAGATCGCGGGAAAGCCGACGAAACAATGATCATCGGTTTTGTTGTCGTTGTCCGCGAAATGATAGAGCGACGACATCAGGATCAGGACGGCCTGAGCCGTTCCCCAGGCGCCAGACAGGATCCCGGCCTTGAGCAGCGCCAGCGCCGGTACGAAAACATAGGTCACGTAATCGACGACCTGATCCAGCCGCTCGCCTGAGAAGCGCGGTAGCCGCCGGGCGACGTTGACCATGCGGGCGAAGGTGCCATCAATTCCATCAATGACCAAGGCCAGTCCGAGCCAGGCAAAGGCGGCCGGGTAGGCGCCGTCGATGACGGCAAGGGTGGCCAAGAAGGCACAAATTATGCCTGAGGCCGTGAAGGCGTGGACGGAGGCTGCTGCTAATGTTCTGGCGCCTAGCCTAAGTTTTGTGCCGCGATCCCAGGTCGGCCCTGCGCGGCCATTGCTGCCGTGGTCCATGCTATCCCCAAACAAGAAAAGGAGCGCGTCGCGCTCCCTTTGATAGCATGCCGCAGAAATCCGTGCCGGTCGCCGTTCAATTTGGTCGCCCTACCGATCCGGAGCCGCTAAACGCTCACCAGCGATGTTTGAGCGAGCCGCGGATCTTGAGATCGTCTTCCTGGCTTTGTCCGGGACGCAACCTGTCAGGACCGTCCTGTGACTTGGCGTCGTTGACGCCATAGAGCAGCTCCAAGCCGAAATCCAATTTCGGGAGGACACCGAGCTTGCCTAACCCGGGAATGCGGATCTCGACGTCCTTGGACGGTTCAATTGACGTGCCTGTGCCACTGAGATCGAGCGGTGCTTTCGATCCAGCTGATGGAGCAGCCGCGCCGGGCGCAGGACCACCTTGGCTTTCCTGGAATGCTACCGCAGCCGAGCTTACCAAGCCCAGCGCTGCACCCAGCAGGAACCATTTTATCCGGCTCATCATTCTCTCAAACCCCGCGGCGCAAATGCCCTCGTGCCGACGAGCAACTACATGCCGCCGAACCCTGGCGAACTCAAGCCTGTAGTGATGCAGGTAAACTTTGCCTGAACTGTTTCCTGTGTGGCTGTTGTTTTTCTGTCATGATGCATTGCAGCAACAGGAGGCGAGAAAGCTGTTTAACCCTCGGTTTTCAGGGCGTCGTGGCGGAGATTGCCTGCCGGAGGAGGGAGAGCGCGGACGACACGGTCAGGTGCCGGATTTCGCTGCGGCCGCAGTCGCCAAAGCGGGATTCCTGATGCCAACTGCGACCGTCGCGGCAGGCAACCGCAACATGAACGAGGCCAACGGGCTTGTCGGGCGTGCCGCCGCCGGGGCCAGCGATACCGGTCACGGCGACGGATAGGTCGGCCGGAGATGTCCTGAGGGCGCCTTCCGCCATCGCCAAGGCCACCTCCCGGCTGACGGCACCGGCCTGCGCGATCAGGCCGGCATCGACCCCAAGCATGTCGCACTTGGCGGCATTGGAGTAGGTAACGAAGCCGCGCTCAAATACGTCGGAGGAGCCCGGGAATTCGGTCAGCAAACCTGCAATCAAGCCGCCTGTGCAACTCTCGGCAGTTGCCACCCGCAGGCCAGAAGCTTTCAGCGTGTCCAAGAGCTCTGCCGTCCGTTTTGTCAGATCGTCAGGGAGCATTGCTTACGCCTTCCCACACATGCGAACGGTGCCAGACGAGGTCTGGCACCGTAGAAAGGTAGTAGGCGTTGGCTGTCGATGCAAATCAGGTGGCAGCCAGCTTCTCGGCCTGGGTCAGCAATATGTCGAGGGTCTCGCGGCCCTCTTTGCCCATGACCTCGGTCGCGCGCCGCTGAGCGGCTTGCCAAACGGGATAGGCATCCTTGATGACCGCCTGTCCGCGTGGCGTCAGGTGCAGTCCACGACCGCGGCGTCCGGCCGGCGGATCCATGATGATATGGCCGAGGGCCAGAAGGCGCTTCAGGTTGCGCGACAGGGTCGACTTTTCGATGTCGAGTTCCAGACCGATTTCAGCGGCCGTAATGCCGTCGGTCTGGGCGAGCTGGGTGAGCAGCGTAAACTGGCTGGCGGTAATTTTGTGTGCGCGCATCGCGTCGTCGTAGACGCGTGTAATGATCCGGCTCAGCTGACGCACGCGCGTCGCAATACAGCCCTCGGAGGTCGAAGCCGCGATCGACTCGAGTTCGGCCTTCGCGATTTGCGCCGTAGGTGTCATCATGTTCATAAGTGCGGCTCCCCCGCGTAGCCCGTGAAGATACAACCACTCTTGCTACGATTCGCCCACGCCGGGCAACTGCTCGACAACGGTCTTACGCATTCGGTGTATGGCCTGTTAGCGGCCGATATGGGCGGCCCTCAGCGGGGCACGGTGGAGGGGGCAGTTCTTGGGCACCAAGGGGCAACCAGCATCGCGCGAATGGGCGGTTGGTTGTTATGCCGTAGCCAAGCCCGAGGATGCCGTAGCCAAGCCCGAGGATGCCGTAGCCAAGCCCGAGGATGCCGTAGCCAAGCCCGAGGATGCCGTAGCCAAGCCCGAGGATGCCGTAGCTAAGCCCGAGGATGCCGTAGCTAAGCCCGAAACGTCAGTCCACTTCCGCTAGCATCGATAGTTGGCGGTTGGTCACGGTGCCCTGGTCGAGCAGCCGGGTCGGGTAGTCGCCGGTGAAGCAATGATCGGTGAATTTGGGACTTCGCGGATCGCGACCATCGTAGCCCATCGCGCGGTAGATGCCATCGACGGACAGGAATGCGAGGCTGTCGGCACCCATATAGCTGCGCATTTCTTCCACGGTGTTATTGGCGGCGAGCAGTTCCTGCGTGCGCGGTGTGTCGATGCCGTAGAAGTCGGGATGCGTGATCGGCGGGCTCGAGATCCGCATGTGGACTTCACGAGCGCCGGCATCCTTGAGCATTGCGACGATTTTTTTCGAGGTCGTACCACGCACCACGCTGTCATCTATCAAGACGACGCGGGCCCCGCGGATGACGCCCGGATTGGCGGAATGCTTCAGTTTGACGCCGAGTTGCCGGATATGCTGGGCCGGCTCGATGAAGGTGCGCCCGACGTAGTGATTGCGAATGATGCCGAGTTCGAACGGCAGGCCTGAGAACTGCGAATAACCGAGCGCCGCGGGTACGCCCGAATCCGGAATGGGGACGACAACGTCGGCCGGGACGTTGGATTCGCGCGCAAGTTCAGCCCCCATCTCCTTGCGGATGGCATAGACGCTGCAGCCGCCAACGATGCTGTCTGGCCGGGCGAAGTAGATGTACTCGAAAATGCAGGGGCGGGCCGGCCTTCGCGCAAACGGGTGGAAGCTTTCGACACCCTCTTTCGTGATGACGACAACTTCGCCGTTTTCGATCTCGCGGACAAATTGGGCGCCGACGATATCGAGTGCACACGTTTCGGAGGTCAAGACATAGGCATTGCCAAGGCGGCCGAGAACGAGGGGGCGGATGCCGATGGGGTCGCGCGCGCCGATCAGCATGCCGTTCGTCAGGCAGGCGAGCGCATAAGCGCCTTCGATTTGCTGCAGGGCTTCGATGAACCGATCGACGATACGGCGCTTCTTGGAGCGCGAAATCAGATGCAGGATGACCTCGGTGTCCGAGGTCGATTGGCAGATGGCGCCGGAGGCAATGAGTTCTTTCCGGAGTGTCAGCGCGTTGGTCAGATTGCCGTTGTGGGCGACCGCGAAGCCGCCCTGCTCCAGATCCGCGAACAAGGGCTGGACGTTGCGCAGGATGACGTCGCCTGTTGTCGAGTACCTGTTATGGCCGAGTGCCATGTCGCCTTGCAGGCGCTCGATGACATCGCGCTTGTTGAAGTTGTCGCCGACCAGTCCCAGGCGCCGTTCCTGATTGAACCGTTTGCCGTCGTAGGTCACGATTCCGCAGCCTTCCTGGCCGCGATGCTGCAGGGCGTGCAGCCCGAGGGCTGTCAACGCGGCTGCGCCCTCGTGCCCGAACACGCCGAACACGCCGCATTCCTCGCGCAACCGGTCGTCACCGAAGCGGCTGAAGCCGTAGTCGCCTGATGGCGGCTGCGGGCCATGCGGCGCGGCAGCGCCAGCATCCCGATCGCAGCACTTTGCTTGGCCATGCGTCATGGGTGCCGCTCCGTCGCTGTCAGATGCACTCGTCATCAGATGCACTCGTCATCAGATGCTCGCGTCGGGTGGCGTCATCGACCCGTCATGTTGGCGAAGCTATAGAACGAGATCAGGGCCTTGACCATCCCTTGGGGGAAATGGTCACAAGCATTTTTCGATCCAGTGGCCCGTGGCATAGCGGTACGATAGGCGCGGCCAGGATTTGCGGCCAGGATCTATGGTCGGCGACAGCCAGAACGGTGCGGGCGGTCAAACGCTCGCAACGGCAACGCGCGCCGAGCGGTCACCCTTGGGTCTCGGTACCGCCCTTCGGTGCCTTCTCTATCACGCGTTCCAGAACCGGCTTCAGGGAGCGCGCGGACCTCTCGAGCATGTTGATAGATTTCGAGTCCTTCACCCAAGGGAACTGCTTGTCCTTTTCGGGAAAGAATTCCTGGTAAAACATGAAGGGGATGAGCACGAGCACGAACCCGCGCACGGCACCGAAAAAGAAACCGAGAACGCGGTCGATCA
>JANXRM010000448.1 GCA_025353015.1 Hyphomicrobiales bacterium | reverse complement strand
ATCCTGCTGATTTTCGACGAGGTGATCACGGGTTTCGGCCGCCTCGGCCACTGCTTCGCGGCGGAACGCTATAACATCGTTCCCGACATGATCACCTTCGCCAAGGGCGTCACCAATGCCGCCGTACCGATGTCGGGCGTGCTGGTGCGCAAAGGCATCTACGAAGCGCATATGAACGGGCCCGAGCACATGGTGGAGCTGTTTCACGGCTACACGTACTCGGGCCATCCGCTGGCCGTGGCGGCGGGCTTGGCCACCCTCGATATCTACCGGGAGGAAAACCTGTTCGAGCGCGCCCGGAAGCTGGAGGCGCCGTTTGCCCAAGCCATGCTGTCGCTCAAGGACGCGCCTAATGTCGTCGATATCAGGCCGATCGGCCTCCTCTGCGGCATCGATCTCGAGCCCATCGCCGGCAAACCCGGCGTCCGCGGCTATGACGCGATCGAGCGCATGTACCACGACCACGACCTCTATTGCCGTGTGACGGCAGATACCCTGGTCGTGGCGCCGCCGCTGATCGCCACCGAAAAGGACATTGCCGAAATTACCGACCGGCTGCGGTCGGTCATCAAGGCGGTCGCCTGAGGCCTTTCGAACACGCGAGCGCTGGTTTTCGTAAAGTGCAGCGGCGGAGCCCCACTCCGCCGCGTTTTTTTTGGGAGCCCCGCGACCGGGTCTGGAGACTGGACGGGCGCCGGTTCCCGAGTTGCAACTCAATTTTTCTGGTGAAAGGTCATTTTCGGCACATTGCGGCCAAGGGCAGCCTCAGGCGAGTCTGGATCGTATCGAATCAGAGATGGCCGGATTGCTTCATGGATCAGACGAAGACTTCCAAAGAGGTCACATTTCCCGCACCGGTTCAGGCTTCGGCGCTGGCTCCGGCTTTGGCACCCGTGGCAAAATCCCGATGGCGGGATGTGTTGGTCTACGCGACGATAGCGCTTGTCGCGGTCGCCGTGGGGATCGGTCTCAATCTGCACATGGATGTCGAGGTCTGGTTGTCGGCTGCGGTGACGGTGCCTCTGGCGTTGGCGCTGATGCAGGCGCACCAGTTGCAGTTGCGTGGCCAGCAGATCGCAGGGCTGCGCCGAGATATCGCTGATCTGCGCCGTATCGCGGCGCAGGCCGCGCGCGGTCAGCGAGACACGACGCCGGGCCAGGCGGGCTTCGTCGAGCGTCGCAAGCAGTCGCGGGCAAATCCTGTTCCTGGCAATGCTCAGCCGCAGAATGTTCAGGCGCCGGTGGCTCAAGGTGCCCAAAGTGCGCCGATCCGGCCCGATTCGCCGCTGGCGAGACAACACGCAACGCAGCAGCCTCCAGGTGGGTTCCAAGCGGACACCCCGTTATCGACAGCAGTGGCCGCGCCGTTGGTTGCCGGAAAGCCTTTGCTGCCGCCGCCGCTCCCGCCATCGTCCCTTGCCGCATCGCCTCTTGCCCACGCGGCACGATCGTCGTCATTGCCTGTTTCAGCCGCATCGGCTCCGGCGCCGTCCTCCACCGTTTCGGGAACGGCTTCGGTTGATACAACACAGATCGCAAGCCAGGTGAGCGGCGCGCTCATGGGGACCTACTGGGGACATCGTCCGGGCGTTGCGCACGATGCGTCGGCTGGGGGAACGCAGAGCCCAGGGCCGGGCGGTGGACCAGGATCGGCGCTTGCGAGTGCGAGCTCCCCTGGCACCCAAGGCACGTCGGCGCGGGCTGTGTCGCTGGTCCCAGGCGCTGGCCCAGACATTGGCCCAGACATTGGCAGAGACCTTGGCAGAGATCTGGATGACGGTCCGGGCGAGCGCGAGCTCGAGACGATGCAGAACCTTATCCAACAGCTGGCGCAGCAACTGAATGCGCCGCGCGGCGACAGCAACCAGGCCTTGCCGCCGGCTTCGCGCGCATCCGCATTGGATCTTGACCAATCGGTCGCAGCGCTTCGTTCGACTGCGGCCACCATGCGGCATGATGCAGAACCGGAGGCGGGCAAGGCAGGGCATGAGCCGCTGGTATCCGAAGAACCGAGAATCGTTGCAGCTCTGCGCGCTGACGCGAGCGACATGATGGAAAAAGGTGCCGAGGACCAAGAGGCCAAGGCGGACCTAGCCGCTGACGAGCCGCGCACCGTTCCAGGCGTCGCCGTGACGGACGCGGCGTCTCATGCCCAGATGGCGCCGGTGACGCCGGCGTCTGAGGCAGTATCAGCGCCAGCTTCGGGGGCAGCTACTGCATCACCCTATGCCCAGATCGCGCGGGTCGCCGAAGCGGTTGCAGCCGACCGTGTCGAGGTCTTCCTCGACCCGATCCTGGCACTGACGGATCGCAAAGCGCGGCTTTTCGAGGTGTCCGTCAGGTTGCGCTCGAGCGACGGCGATATTCTGGATCCGGCCAGCATCCGCAGCGTCGCGAGCGGCACGGGGCTGCTGGCGCGCATCGACGCCGCGAAGCTGTCTCGCAGCGCCCGGGTTGCGGCGCGATTGCAGGCGCGTGGCACAACCGCGTCACTCTATTCAAACCTCGCCAGTGAATCGTTGTCCGACGACGTCTTCCTGGACACCTTCGAGGACGCGATTGCGGAGCAGGACGATCTTCCGAAGCGCTTGGTGTTGTCATTCACCCAGTCCGATGTCCGTGCTTTCACGACCGTGCATTGGGAAACCGTCACGGCCATGTCGGAGATCGGGCTGCGCTTCGCACTTGAGGACGTCACCGACCTCGACATGGATTTCGAGCGCCTGAAAGATACGGGCTTCGAATTCATCAAGCTCGAGGCCTCGAACTTCCTCGAGGGGCTGCCGGCAGCAGGGGGAGCAATTCCCGCGTCGGATCTTTGCCGGCATCTCGCCGACCATGGTTTCACCCTGATCGTCGGGCGGATCGAGGA
>JANXRM010000447.1 GCA_025353015.1 Hyphomicrobiales bacterium | reverse complement strand
GGCAGCAGAACTATCAGAGCGAGTATAAAGCCCAGCCGCTTCGCACGCGTTTTGATAGGAAGCGGCGCGCTGATGACCGGAGTTGCGAATTGCCTATTCATGCCGCACCTTTCGCGGCTTTGGCTGCGTCCACCGCGCGCTTCAGCAGCGCGTCGAGCATCTCCACCCTGGGGCCGCCCTCGCCACTGAGCACCGCAACCTTCACCACCTTGTCCTTGAACGGTCCCGCCGCCAATTCCGCGAGTGCGCCGCCGATCAGCGGTGCCTCGCCCGCCGTATCGACGATCCAGACGTTCTCGCCAGCCCTCCATTCGTCGGGGCGCAGGCGGATGCGCAAGGACGGGTTGGCGGTGAGCCGCGCGTCTGTCTCATCCGACACGCTCGCCCACAGCACGGCGGCGACCGGTGCGCGCGCGCCCGTGTCCTTCTGGGCCAATTCCGCGACGTAGAATTGGCCGGTCATCACCGCCGGCAGGATCATCCACTCGATGTCGGCGAAGGTGTAATGCTTGTGCTGTGGCGAGCGCGCGAACACCATGGCGAGGTCGCCGATCGAGGCCGAGATCATCTTCGACATCGCCGCGCCGACGTGCGTCTTGTCGATGCCTTTCAGGATTTCTGCCAGCTGCGCAGAATCGGGCATGGCGCCGGTGGGCGTCGACCCTCCCGCCGCATCCGCCGTTGCGGTTGTCGCGCCCCCACCGGCGCTGCCTTGCGCTGTCATTTTCCCCGCCCTCGTCGTGGACCGCCGCGCCCACGCCTCGTTCCCGTCACATCTGCTTTGCACCGCAGGCCCCGCATCGGCGCGCGTCAAATGTTGCGTGCAGCGCAGCAACATAAGGCCGCCCAAACCGGAAGTCCCGGCAACATAAGTATATTCAAGCCTGATTTTGGCCATATTGCTTATCTAAGTGCTAGGTTTTAAAAGGCGATATTTTGGCAACCCAAGTAAACGATACGTGCAACTCCGCCAGTTTGGTTTATTTGAAACCCTAAATCAGCCTTGCATATTGGCGACATCCAATCGCAGGCACAAGAGAACGTTCTGCCTTGACGCTTGGGAGCAACGGAGATCCATTTTTCTCGCAAGTGATCTGGTGCGTTGAAGTTTTTAGGACCCGACTTGACGACGAAAACAAGCAATCTCCGTGTCTGCATTTCATCCAAAAACGAAATAAAATCAGATAGCGGACACTGCGCATTTCCGAAAGCTGCAAGTTGCTTCCTGAATTCCAATATATTGTTAGCTGGATCGAGTATCGTTTTTGCCATTGCGGACGTCAAGTGCGCGCAGTCATCCTGCTGCGATTGATTGAGTAACGGAATATCCGTTTTGATCGGAGGCGAGCCAGTCTCGTGCAGGTTGCACAGGTGTTTGATGGTCCAAGTGGCCATCTGTACCATTCCTAAAGTCAAGGCAATGGCCAACGTCGCATTGCGGATTGCATTCCTACCGGTCATGATTGACAGTCTCACGCCGACTGGGTGTCCGATCTGTAGTATCGCCCCGAATGTAACACCTCGAAAGGCCTCGTTGATTATATTTGGTCGAAGCCCCAACAGTCCTGCGTTCACGCCGGAGCGCGCTTGCTACTCGCCTGCGTGGACCGCCGCGCCCACGCCTCGTTCCCGTCACATCTGCCTTGCACCGTAAGCCGCGCATCGGCACGCGTCAAATGTTGCGTGCAGTGCACCAACGCCTCACGCCGCCTGCGCCAACGGCGGGCGTCCCCGCGCATCCGTGCCGTCGACCTTGCCGTCGTGGTTGCTGTCGTAGCCCTGGAGTTCCTGGACGCCCGAGACGCCGACGCCACCGAACATCTCGCCTACGTCGTCGATCCGGCCATTGTTAGATGCCCTTAAGCTTGTAATGCTTCGGCAGCCGCAAGCCCGCACTGGTAATTTCAGACATCAACTGATCAGAGAAGCACACAAGCTCACTTGTGATGCGATGCTCGCGCCACAATTGTGCGCGGCCGAAGGCCTGCCGGGACAATGCAAGGCCAGATAGTTTTCCTTCGTCGATGGAACAATACTCGTGCAACTGGTGCGTCCAAGAGTCGGGATCGCTCTGTTCCGGCGCAAAACTGTCGAGATAGTTCCCGATTGCCATAACGAAATATTGCTTTGGATAAACGACCTTCTTCGGCATGACGATTTCGATCGGGGAGAAATGATGCACACCCGGCTCAAGGCGTTCGATGATGTCTTTTAGAAGTCCATCTACGGCAAGTATGCGATCTGTGAGCTTAATAAGCGAACCCAGGGATGCGTATTTTTTTTCGGCCTCGAAAGCCTTCGGCGTCTCATGCGCCGCGATCGGGCCGAAGGGCGGAAAGCCCAGGCGTTTGAGGCCGGGTTCGCTTGTGAACTTCTCCGCAACATGTCGTGCGTATGACTGGTGAGTCGGCCGGTCAAAAAGTGCCTTCTGCTCTGCGGGCATTTGATTGTCGAAATATTGGGCCAGCGCCTCGTCCCATCCGACATAGTCGCCGTCCGGAAAAAATTCACCGAAGCGTCCCGGCAAAGCCATTCCCCAAACCATCTCACTATCCTTCCTGACTGTGAACCCAGGCGCGCTGGCAGGCTGTTGAACATCGGCCCGCATCCTGCTGAGTTTTATAGAATTTCGCCGCACAGGTTGAACCTCAAATCTTCGCGACGCGATAGCGCGCTCGCCACGCCTCCAGCTGCCATCTCTCCCGCATCGCCACCGCGAGCGCACCTTGCACTGCCATATCCCCGCCCCCGTCGTGCAGGGGAATTCAATTCATGAACTCATGACCAGCCGGATGGCGGTCCACTTGCTTTCGGCGAAGGCTTCGCGGGCGTCGCGCG